>JANYCR010000049.1 GCA_025360185.1 Leptospiraceae bacterium
AGGATTTGCACCGGCATTCCCTCTAAATACTGGTTCGACAGCCTATCCAGTAACAACAGGATCTGCGGTTCCTACTTCTCAGACCGCACAGACTGAAGCAACTTCCGTATCCGGCTCTTTGCCTTGGTATGGTGGATCTAATATTTCTTTAACAGTCGTAGATTCTTGTGAAAACATAGGATTAGGTAGTGTTGGTCCAACTCCTTACACTGGAGCTTTGAATTCAACCACAACCAATCCTGCTATGAACCAAGCACAAGTAGATACTTCAACGACTAGTTCTAGAAGAAAAAGCTTAACACCTGTGGCTGAAATATTGTATGCATTTTCTACCAATAATACTGCTGCAACACTTTATGCCGCATTAAATGGTGCAACTTATACGAGTACTTTAGCAGCGTTTCCTGTTACTTATGCAGGAACAAGTCAAGCTGACAATGATTCAGTTGCTTGTAACAGAGCACTTAGAAAATCATTTAGTGTTTCATCTGCCCTTAACGTAGGAACGAAACTCGTTGAAATCGACACTGCATCTGGAGACGGAGCTTCTACTTCTTTAGTAACCGGTTGTATCTATGGTGGAACTGCAGTTACAAGAACCAGTGCTGCTACAGTTTTAGCTGGTGCTTTATTGAATATCACATCTTGCCCTGGAGCAGCAGCTAGTGCTTCTGGAACATTTGGTGAGTATGGTTTAACTTCGTTCTCTACTTACCCGAACGGAAAGCTATAAGATTTACTTTATCGTATAGTTGAGACAGGTCTCAAACAGCGTCAGCGTGTCTCAACGGCGACGATTTTTAAACCTCGTGATCCTGCAAAGGAGATCGGGGTTTTTTTATACTTGCAATTTAGTAACCTAAACTTGATATTTACTCTATGACTCTGCTTGTAGAAAACAAACCAACTTTAGAATATGCTGACTTAGCCAATGAATAAAAAAACTATTTTTCTACTACCACTCGATCTAAAAGGTAAGAAGCAAACACGTATTACCCCTAAGTTCATACGCGATGTCTACAACGCTGACAAGGTAGACGTTTTACCAGAACATTTACAAAAGAAAAAGAAGAATATTTTTACAGTTGAACTCAACCGACTCATTGGAAAAATCTCAGAAAAAAACAAACCAAACGTGGAAGCAATTCAGATAGCGGCTAAGGATGTGTTACCGGAGTCATTTACAATTCTAAATAAAATCTATGCGGGTGAAGATTCAATTCTGCATGCAAATAATTACCTGAAATCAATGTTTCAATCTTACGGAATAAAAGCCTATTCTTTCTTTTTTTATGAACAGCATACTTTTACTTATTTCCCAGTATTCGCCGAAGGAATTTCTGAACGAGCGCGTACCAACCTACTCTTTCAATCTCATGATAAATTTTTACAAAATCGAACAGAGGGCTATATACATCTTTACTTTCAACCTGTGCTGATAAATGATATCTTCTTTAAGAAAAAACTTTCTATTCAAGAAATTAATAACTATTCTAGCATAGTTCTAAAATTTTTAGATGTACATAAACTTCCTGGGCTCATTGCATTCTTTTATGAAAAAGATATTAATCCCGGTCAGGATGAAATTGAAACTCTTTGTGAAAAAATTGATAAAGACATAGAGCCTCTCGTTCCCTTTTTAAACTCAGTTTTCCAATCTGAATTAAATACAAGATTAGATTCCTATGATTTCTTACGAAAGATTATTCATGGAATTCATATCCAGACCAGATATTTTCAAAATGGATTTTATTTTTCTAAATTACAAATTACTAATTTCTTAAAAGTAGAAGATGCTCAAGCAAAGAAAAAAAGCTTTATTTTAATGCTAAAAAACCATCTACTCGCAAAAGAAGGCATAATAGAAATTAGCCCCAATGAACTAATTATAATCACGAAAGAAAATGAAGTCGAAAAAATCATGAGCTATATCTCAGAAAATGTCAAAACGGACTTCCAATTTAAAATCAATTCTCTTAAATACCCTGAAAATGGCAAAAATCTATATTTATATTTTTAGCCTATTAGCGGCTACTGCTGTTTTTCCGGATGCAATTTCAAAGAAAGAACTTGCGACGTTACGCCAAACCTGCATAGAGCTTTACGAACAAAAAAATTATCCCGAATCAATTAAACCTTTAGAAAAATATCTATCCTTTCGAAACGAAATTAAATTTAAAATCTATCTAGCCAAAGCTATCTTATTTCGTAAAGATTTACAAGAACCCAAACAAGAAGATGAAATTTTTTTACGAGAAGAAAGGATTCAAACGATAATAAAAAACTATAATCGAGCTGCTAAAATTTTTTCGGAAGTGGTTTTATATACAGAAAGGGTTACACCAAAAGACAAGTCCCTTGCCAATTTATATTTTCTATGGGCTCTCTCAGAACAATTCAGCGAAGACAAAGAAAAGGCAATTTCTTTGTATAAAAAATCAGCAGCTCTGAGTATTGAATTACGCCCAGTGGCTAATTATAATGTAGCCACACTCTATGAAGACCTCGGTCAGATTCGAGACAGCGAAGTGTATTTCAATAAAACAGATTTAAAATGATAACTTTTAAAAAACAATGTAGGTTAAATAATTTCTATGCATAAGAAGATTGATAAAAAATTCCAAATGTTATTTACTGAAGAGGAATTACGAAATCTAAAAGCAGAGGCGGAAAAACGAAATTTATCTGCTTCCGAATTCATTCGAATATGCATCAAAAATGATCTAACTGAAAAAACATCGTATTCCCGGATTATGGCTTTAAAGACTCTCTCTAACTTGAACGAGAAATGAAAAACTTTTTTTTAACAAAATCAGTTCTCAGCGAATTACTCTACGGGGCAAAGCCTAATAAAGAAAAGATCGTAATAAAACTAGAAGACCTATTAAAAAAAAATGGATCCCTTTTTACTTCAATCATTAGCGTAAATCAAATTCTGGAATTAGAAACTAATCTTGAAAAAAGAAAGCTGATTCTAAGAAATATTAACCTAATGTGTGAAAAAATATTTATACTGAATAAAGACGATTTGCCGCTCGCGTTATCACTAGAAACCGAATTTCAAATTAACCATGAGACTGCGATTGACTTAGTTATAGCGAGTAATAATGAAATGGATTTTATTATTGATACTTCCGAAAAATTCAAATTTCAAAAAATGGTCTCAGTTATTAGCTTGATTCTTAAAAGTGAATAAAACGCTATTTGATAAAACGCTCTTCTGATCTGAGCCAATGGTTTCACTATAATTTTTATTGCAAGCACTGATTTTAAAATAATAAGTTAATCCAGGCTTAAAGAATAATAGATTTTTATCCTTACGATTGAGGGCATTGAGAGTTATAAGGTCATTATCCACACATTGCTTTAGTGATTTATAGGCTTGCGTTAAATTCATTCCCTCTTCTAGACCAGTAATATTTTTTAGGACTTTAACTTTATCTTCCGATCCTTCTTTTTTTATTTCTACTTCTCGAACCGATATCGTGCCTATCATTCTATCAGGGCTAACTCCATAATGAATGAGATACTTTCCACCATCTCTTACATTGTCTTCGTGATTAGATACCCAGATCAGGCAAACACCTAACGGATTCTTTTCATTCTCCACTACCTTAAGTCCTGCCGGAGGATTAGGAGGAATAGATTCTACATAGCGGAAACGGATTGTATTTAAAGAAGGGGTTGATTTTCCAGAATAATCAGAGCGAAGAATTAATTTCCATTGTAGATATTTGAAATCTGTTTTCATTGCATCTTTAAAATCAGCTGAATCAATCCATTTTACCTCTGAGTCATCTTCCGTAAAATAAGAATTCGAAATTCTAAAATGTATTTCTAGTTGAGTGCCTGTAGGTTTTACCGCATCGAGTTCAAGAGAAAGCAATTTAGAAAATGAATTTTTCGTATGAAGTATAGGAGAATAGGCAATACCCTTAAACTGATTTGCAAATTTAATTGTATCGTCATAGGATACACCCTTAAAAGGCTCGGTGAGTTTATCAATTTCAGGATTCCCAATTCCAATTAGAAAATGATCTAATTTTCCAAAGAATCCTTTTCCAATTAAAAGCGGAGTTGTGTCATTTGGATGAAACCCGAACGGAAGCGAAGTCGGGTTCTCGGGACTTTTGATTGCTTCAAATTCTGATTTTGATTTTCCATCTTCGAATAATGTTGCTTTGCCTGTAGCCGGGTCAATAGCAATCATCACATGAGTCCAATCTTCGGTTTTTAATTTATCGGGACTCTTTAGAGAAAAAGAACGTGATTCTGTTTTAGAATAAGAAAACATATTATGAAATTGAACTTCTATTTTATTATTTACAATATTGCACTCGATACCAAACTTTCTTCCGCCCGTAATAAGACTTTTCGTAAACACAAACGAATACTGCTCAGACTCTCCGGGCATAACGAGAAATGATATATAAAAAGGCTCAGTAAAATGAACTGAATTTAAAAGTCTTCCATTACTAGTAGCAACAGAAATATAACTATTATTTGCAGCGAATGAGGCATATCTTTTACCCATAAGGGCTTTACCCTCTTCTACTGCATAGGTCGAAGCGTTTACTGTATAGTTACCCGTCGTGTCTTTCAGTTCGGATGCTTTCTTATTTTCAAAATTTAGAAGCAGTTCTGTGTTTGCCTCTGTTTTTTTTGGGCTTAGTTCTAATTTATAATTCTTTGCTGAGGCTTTTACAATTCGAATGCCTTTTTTTTTCAGTTTCGAGAAATCTTCCTTATCATCAAATACAAACTCTCCCGAAAATACGGAAGAAAAAGAAAAAAGAAGTAATGTTAAGAATTTTAGATTCATTCTATATCCAATAAATTTATGCGATTTTCATGGCGGCCTGCTTCAAAGTTTGCCTCTAACCACTTCTTTACTATTCGGACAGAAAGGTCTTTTCCTAAAACTCTTCCTCCAAGCACAAGCACATTTGCATTATTGTGACGCTTTGCCATCTCTGCGGTGAATTCATCGTGACACAAAGCAGCGCGAATTCCCTTCACCCGATTAGCTGCAATAGAAGCCCCTATCCCTGTCCCGCATAGCGCGATTAATTTAGGAAATTCTCCTGATTTTAAACGAAGACAGGCAGCACGAACTACGGTTGGATAATCGACAGAAGCTTCCGAGTTCACACCACAATCTATGATCTCGAAATCTTTCGAGAAAGTGGTACGTAAATATTCCTTTAATTCAAATCCACCATGGTCAGATACTAAGCCAATTACTTCTTTCAATTGATTCTCCCTTTTAATTTGCTCTTTCAGCGGCGGCTTTTTTTAATTCATCTAAAACTTTATATACATCCACATCGTATTTTTCAAATAGGTAATTCTTTGCGAGATCGTATCTAATCAAGTTAATGTTAAAATTTACTTTTGCTTGAAACCCGATTAATTGCGCCTGCGTAAAAGCATCCAGTGCATTTTTAACGGCTAATGCTGAGTATCTACCTTGAATAAACTTAGCGACTAGCCCATCATAAAATTTCTTAGTTTCTTCCTCTGTTTGCTTTGCTGTAATTAAAACCTGGTAAGACGATTTGATAGCCTCATGTCTTGTTCTCATTTCATCTTCAATTTCTTTTTTAAACGCCTGTTCTTGGTCTGCGACTTGTTTAATGTTGACTTGTGCATCTCGAATGCTAGTCTTTACGCCTTTATCCCAGAGCGGATAAGAGAGTGTAATGTCTGCCCTATATTCAGGATATTTAAAAGAACGAACTCCGTTTTGGTTTGCAAGATAAAAATTTTCTTGAGGGGAAAGAAGTGATTGTGCTCTAGAACTTGCAGTCCCGCTAATCTTTAACGACGGCATATCCTCGTCTTGTGCAACTGCAAGTCCGAGTCTTGCAAGTTCTTTTTGGCGCTTGAGGTTTCTAAGATCGATTCTATTCTCAAACGCATATTCAATGTCTTTCTCAATACTAATATCAGGCATAGTTTCTACTAAATCGGTTAAACCATTTACCTCTGTATTGGGTTCAATTCCGAGTATCCGCTGTAAACGACGTTTTGCATCATCCCTATCAAGCTTTGCTCTATCGACTTGTGACTCAACACTGGCGACAACAGAATTCCATTGGCTTTGCTCAAATCTCTCAGCAATCCCAATTGCTTGCTTTCTTGCAGTCAGGTCACGAATATTTTTTGAATTCTTTAAAAGTTGTTCAAAAGTAAAAAGCGCAGAATCAGCTACGGATAATGACCAGTATTCGACAAGAGTCTGAGTAACTAATTGTGTGAGTTGGAAAATAAGAGTATCCTGTTGAATTAAAGCTTGCGTACGTAACATTTGGTCTTTCGTTTTTTCTGTTCTACCAAAAGAATATTTTAGAAGCTCTTGACTTAGCTTTACACTGACTGCACCGGTATACAACGGTTTAACTCCTAAAAAGGAAAAATTGGAAGGAGTGCTGTAAGATTCAAAGGCATTTGAGTCAAAGCGTAATGTACTAACCTCTGCTGCAAAATAAGTTCCAGTTGAAAATTGCTTTTCGACTCCCGCGCTAATTTTATCTGTCTGAAGCTTCGTTCCGGAAAAAAAATTATTTAGGTTGAAAGGAAGTTTTGTCTCTGACTTGATTGCCTCTGCTATCACTATCCAGGCAAACTTGGAGTCATTCTTATAAATCGGTGTGTCGGCTTTTAGAATTTCGAACTTTGCATTTTGTACTGTCGCATTGGTATCGATGACTCTTTTAACCGCATCTTTTAGAGAAAGGCGAAGAACCTTATTATTCACATTGTCCTGAGACATGGCTGTAGAGGAAAATAGGAACAGATGTATCGCAAAGATTGTCGCTAGAATTTTTTTAAAATAATCTATCATAGGTTAAATTGAACTTTTGAGGAGTTTAATAACTGTTTAGTCAGCAAGCGAGTTTTTGTAAATACTTTTCATTACTGAAAAGGAGCTATATTTACTTGATTTCACTCCAAATACTTGCGCATTCTTCTTGCACTTCAAGTGGACAGGTAAGAAAAAGCCCTAGCCCTTTGTTTTTTTTAAACTTATAGGTTTCAAAGCCAGAATAAGACCGAGTTTGCGTTTCGTCATTTAGATAAAAAGAGGTTTTATAAATTCCAGAAGAAATTTCTTTTCTTAAAAATCCACTTGCCTTTTTGACGGAATTAGAAAGTCCCCTCCTCCCATCCCAGATATCCGGGTAATGAGAAGTATCCGACACGGTATGAAAATGATAGGTTTGACCAATGCTTAACATAATGCGAGAGGGAGGCTCATAAAAAATTTGCCTCTCATAACGAAAATACTCTGACTCAAAGGTTTGTTCGCTAGTAGCCTCAGGAAGAAGGATTCTAAAATAAGAAACTTTCCAATTGTATTCTCTTTCCATTCTGGCAAATCTATACAGTTCAGTGGGAAATACATAACGAAACCGCGCATCTACTTCGTAGAAATAGGCAAAGTCTTTACTTTCTATAAAAAGTTTTTTTTCTCCATGTTGATTTGGCGCATAACAACCATATGGCTCTGTTAGAATTTCTAGTTCTTCTCTTTTATCCTGGTTCTCAGAGAGGAGTCGATTCAAAGTATTTTGCACTTCGAACTTTGGATTTCTTTTATCTTTATAAATCAGTCGTTGACAAAATGTAATTCCCTTAAGTAGCCTTATGGCAGGGAAATATTTTCTCTTTTCCACTAACTCTCTAGCCTCTGCGATGTGAACATCTAATTGAATAGAATCAGGCAGAGCTTCTCTATAAGAATCATCTAGAGAAAAAATAATTTCTCCGTTCCATTTTTGTTTATAATTCCGACCGAACAAATCTACCTTATCTGTGAAATGCGGACGAATGGTCTTAACCGCTTCTTGAGAAAATAGTGTGAAAGAAAAAAAATACAAACTTACCACGGATGAACACAGATAAACACGGATAGAATCCGAGCTTTTCTTCATCTGTGTGCATCCGTGTTCATCCGTGGTAACCTGCTAATTATTCTGCAAGGGCTTGTGTGACGATTTCATAGAGCATTTCTTTATGCTTTTCTGCTTTGGGGATAACGCTGAGATGGCGCGAAAGAGAAATTAGGTATTTATCATCTACCACTTTGCCATTTAGCCATTTGCCTGTCATGTCCATCATTACATCTATAATAGATTGAAATTCCATTACACCAAGACCAACGAGGTTCGTTGCAAAACCAAGTGCACCCTCTGTTGGAATGTATTTTTTAAAAGTCTTTATCTTATCCAAGTAGAGTCTGGAAGGAAGAGCTTTTTTGACATTTTCTTCCATGTCTACTGCCATGGGACCAATATTCGTCATATTAATGAGAACGGCATACACTGAATTCACTTTCCCGTGAATGGCATGACATTCTTCACCAAGCTTTCTAATTTTGACTGCATTATCACGAGTAACCGCATCGCGTCCAAGAAAATTCATATTATAAAGATAATCTTCAAGTTCTTTACCGGAAATTTCGCCGATTAAAATCAATTGGTATAGGGTAAATATCAAGTAGTCGCTCTCGGTATTATCTCCGAGTAAAATTTCTTTTGCCTTTGTTGGCTGATATAGTCTATCTTGCAATAAAATCGTAAGCTTATAAGTCAATTGATCAAATAGACTTTGATAGGTAGATCCAAAAAATTTCTTTGCCCTGTCCATTGCAGGACCGACACCTTCTTTCAAAAGATCATTCAAATTAAAAACAGAATTTACCACTTTATCAAATACACCCTTAATCGTTCCATCGAGGTATTTCAAATGCAAAGATTCCATCTCGATTCCGTGGTTACGAATCGTAGCATGAAGCGCACGGCGGAAATAATGCGGACTAGCCGATATAAACGCTAGCGGTGTACCGCCAGTATTCTCACGAAGCTTATTATAAAAAATAGGCATTCCAGGAAGAGGAAACTTTTGATCAGGAGTTTCAAAGAGTGTAGAAAGCATTCCTTTCTTAGAGCCAAGTTCAGTTGCAAGATAGGTCTGGTCAATGTCAGAGGTTGTAATAAAAGAATTATATTTTTCAGAGAGTACTCGTAGTTTGCCCATGCCTACGATAGTAATTTTTGTAATTTTACTATTTTCTTTTAGATTTAAGTACGCAATATCTTTTGTATATTGTCTATAGGAATCGCTTCCTTTGAAGATTACATTAAAAGTATAATTTCCCGCTTTGACTTTATGCGTTAGCTCATAAGAAAAAAATCCATCCTCTGAACCAACAAATTCAGTTGATTCAAAAACTTTTTTTCCTTTCTCCGAAAATATTTCTATAGCGAGAATTGGTTTACGAACAGGACCCAGGCTAAAATCCAAGAAGGGGGTAATTTCATTTTCCTGTCCTTGAAAAAGTCCAGTCATCAAATTCCATAAATCATCGGCTTCCATAAAATCACTGATCCCGACATCGACCACCTGCCCTCGGATTAATGCCCGCCCTTCTCGTCCTAGCGAACTACTACATACAGCTATACGCTTTTTATCCTTCGCGCGGACTTCTTTTTCTTTCTCAGGCTCGTTTGATTCTTCTATTTCTTCCAAGGTTTACAGCTCCTAGTCTAGCTAGTTCAAACTAAAAACTTGGCTGTAAAATGTAAACCATTTCGTGATTTGTTTTTGACTGATTGCCATGCTTCGACTTCGCAAACTTGGAAACTGCTGCTCAGCACAAGCGCCGACACTGAGGCACAGAGAAATACCGGTGGAGTTTATCGAAAATTCAGATATGCACCTTTACTTCCGAAAGGAATAGATTAGAAATGAATTATGATTAATTTATGCGGGTAATGGCAAATCACTATCAATTCCATCGAACTACTCTTTAAGAGAACCAGGGTCAATAACTTCAACTACCTTCTCGCTTCGAATAAGCTCTTCATTCCTAAATACTTCCAGATAACCTTTTTCCCATTCATTAGCAGGAACATAACATCCATAAATAAAAGAACCGTTTCGAAAATTAAAGTAAGAATTACCCATACTTCCTTTTCCTTCTACATTACCATTATCTAAAACCAAGTCAGGTTTTTCTTTTACTGATAGAGGAAGAGTCCATACAGAATACCGGTATTTATAATTTTTAAGAATATCAATTCGAATTCTATACTTCTGAGTTTTCCATTCTAAAATCGGCTCTAAATAATCCCGTAAACTACTATGTAATCTTTTTCTATCACTTTCGATTAATTCATTCCTTTTTTTCTTTCCAATATCAGTTTGGTAATTTATCCCAAAAAGTCTACCATCGGAATCATCCATCCATATTATACCATAACGCAAAGTAATTCCTGCCCCAGCATTGCTCCAATCCGTATTTATATTAGCCTTAACTATTCCTCCAATCAATATCTCATCAAAGACTTCGTCATATCGTTGAACAAATTCTTTAGAATTCTTTATGCTTGCTATTGGGTATGGTCTTGGAAAAGGATATAAAACTAATTTAGAAATTGCCTCTTTATCTCCCCCTTTAATATATTAGAGTTGTTGGTAAATTAAGAAATTCAAGTAAGGTGGAAATTCCAAATACCACATGCGATCCAAAAAATTTTATCTCCAAAGTCAGGGGTTATATTTCTGAAGATGTCCCAAGTAATTTTCAATCTCTTTACACC
>JANYCR010000459.1 GCA_025360185.1 Leptospiraceae bacterium
ATTTATTTATTTCTCAATCGCAACGTTAGTTGCCGTATTCTGGACTCTGGTAGTTTTTCTTTTCCTTCGAGTAAAGTTATTTTATTCTTTGTTTAATTCTATTTTAATCAGTAGCAATTCAAAAGAAGCTAGTCAACAGAAAGAAAGACTTTTGAGTTTTCCTACTAAATGTGGAATCATGGTTCAACTTCAATGGCTTTTCGGATTATCTACTGTAGTTCTAGTTTACAATTCCTATGTCCCAATTGGTCTCTGGGGCGTTGGCGTATTTATACTTTTGTATTCTTTTCTTGTTCCTGTCAATTTCATGATTCATTCTACGTTAGCTGATAACTTTCTCTCAAAAATTTTAATCCTACCGGAAATCAAAGATATCGAAATTGATATAACCAAAATCCATACGATGACAATTTTTCAACGAGTTGGTCTGACTAGCTTTGCAAGTTTATTTTTACCTGTTGGTCTTTTAATCACTCTATATTTTTTAGGAAGTCTTTCTGATTCTGATGATCCTTTCCGTCATTATTTAATCGCGATGATGGGATTACAGTCATTAGTCTTAAGTTTTATTTGTGCCTTCTTACTCGCGAAAATTCTGAGAAAAAATATTGAGAATGTAAAGAATGGATTGAAAGAATTAAGGGAAGGAAATCTCGCTTATAAAATGCCGCTTGTCGATAGAGAAGAATTAAGTTTCGTTATGGCATTTGATTTTAATGGACTTAGAGATAGAATTTTCGATGTTATTACTAATTTAAGAAATACTTCAGATAAATTAAACTTATTGTCATTAGAATTAGAAAAACATTCCTTTAAAGTTGCAGAAGAGGCAGAAACTCAATCTAGCTTTGCAGAGGAGCTATCAGCAAACATGACACAATTTCAATCGTCTCTTTCTCGAACAGAGGAAAAAACAGAAATTCAGAAGGGACTTACCGAGAACTGCGCTACCTCCCTTTCATATCTTGAGAAGGAAATACAGAGTAACCGCACGCAGGCGAATGAATCTGCAATTCTTTCAAGGAATGCAAACAAATTTGCAATCCTTGGTGCTGAATTAGGTCATGGCGCTGAGACTGCCATCTCAGAAATACAAGAAGAGTCGAAGGCAATTACAGAGTATGCGCAACTTATATCCGAAATTTCAGATCAAGTAGGATTACTCTCATTAAACGCTTCCATTGAATCAGCTAGAGCAGGTGAAGCAGGGAGAGGATTTCAAGTTGTTGCAAGGGAAATTTCCAAGCTTGGAGAAAATACAAATGCAAATTCCGAATTGATTTCTAAAAAAATCTATCAACTTTCAAAAAAAATAAAGCTTGGTTATGAAAAGATTCAAGATGTTTCAAGACAGTTCAAAGAAATCCAAGACGCATCTCTAAAAACAAATCAGTCGATGGAGCTAATCTCCGAGAACATAGGACGACAATTTCAAGTTCAGGAAAAAGTCAAACACCTAGTTTTGGATTTGCAAGTGCAAGCAGAGGCTATTCGAAATTCATCTCGCGAACAAAATCTCACTGTAGCAGAATCCAGCAGTGGTCTGGAAAAGCTAACGACTAGCTCAGAGCTATTAGCAGAATCTGCGCAAAATTTGAAAAATGTTTCAATAGAATTAAAGCAAGACGCAATCATGTTATTAAAACAGATAAACTTTTTTAGAATGTAAATAAAAGAAATGGTGGGCAGAGGAGGATTCGAACCTCCGAAGGCGGAGCCAGCAGATTTACAGTCTGATCTCGTTGACCACTTGAGTATCTGCCCATTATTGTTTAATTACGATTGTAAGTGAGTTAGAAAGAGAAATCCAGCCGCAAAAAACAAATTACCAAGCTGCCTAAGGGAATCGAACCCCCAACCGGCTGATTACAAATCAGCTACTCTACCAATTGAGCTAAGGCAGCATTGATAAAACCAGTTTTTAGAGAATATTAATTTAGACAAGAAATAAAGTGTAAGCTAGCGCGTAATTTTTTTAGAAATATTGAATAACTAAATCATTCCGATTTAGGGAAAGCCTCCCTTTCGCAAAGGGATTTGTTCTATAACATTTCAAAAATCATTCCGGTTTAGGGATTTTAACACCCAGCATCTTATCTCTTAGCATAGTTGCTCTCTCGAAATTCAGTTCTTTAGCAGCAGCAAGCATCGCTTCCTTTAATTTCTCTTTGAGTTTTTCCGGAGTCTTGTATTTTTTGAGAGTAAATTCTTTTTCGATTTCATCTATGATTTCTTCTTCTGCGGTTAATTCGACCATTTCTCTTGGAAGCATATCATGGATCTCGCGAATAATTGTCTTTGGTTCGATGCCAAATTTTTTATTGTGCGCATCTTGGATGGCACGACGACGATTGGTTTCGTCTATCGCTTTTTTCATGGAATCTGTTATACGGTCTGCATATAGAATTGCTTGCCCATTGATGTTACGTGCTGCCCTACCGATAGTTTGAATCAATGATTTATAATTGCGGAGAAAACCTTCCTTATCCGCATCTAATATTGCAACAAGAGAAACTTCTGGAATATCAAGTCCTTCTCGAAGCAAGTTAATCCCTACTATACAATCATAAATTCCCTTACGTAGATCACGTATGATTTCGACACGTTGAATTGTTTCTACTTCAGAGTGCAGATAAGCAACCTTAACCCCTACTTCTTTTAAATAGTCAGTTAAGTCCTCAGACATTTTTTTGGTTAGTGTAGTTATTAAAACTCTTTCTTTCTTCTCTACTCTTGCGTTGATTTCTATTAGTAAATCTTCTACCTGGTTTGTTACAGGTCGAACTTCTACAACTGGATCGAGTAGCCCGGTCGGGCGGATAATCTGCTCTACTTGCACTTGTCCATTTTTAATTTCGTAATCTGCTGGCGTTGCGGATACGTATAATATTTTTCCGGTCATCTTTTCGAACTCTTGGAAGTTGAGTGGTCTATTATCAAGTGCACTTGGAAGTCGAAATCCAAATTCGACTAAGGTTTCTTTTCTTGCCCTATCACCTGCATACATTCCACCAATTTGAGGAATTGTAACATGTGACTCGTCTACAATCATAAGAAAATCTTTTGGAAAATAATCAATCAAACAAGCAGGTCGATCGCCGGAGTTACGCCCTGTTAGGTGTCGTGAATAATTTTCAATTCCATTACAATACCCTAGCTCTGCTAGCATTTCTAAATCATAATTTGTACGGGACTCAATTCTTTCTGCTTCTAGAAGCTTTCCTTTGTCTTTAAAGTATTGGATTTGAATAGCGACTTCTGCTTTGATATTTCGAATTGCATCTTCTACTTTGGGACCCGATGTGATAAAATGTTTGGCGGGGTAAATCCCCATTGTCTCCATCTTGAGGATGACTTTTCCGGTGAGGGGATTAAATCGGCATAGAGATTCTATTTCGTCACCGAAGAATTCAATTCGCAACCCGTCTTCGTGGTAAGCAGGCATTAACTCTATAGAGTCCCCGCGCACTCTAAAATTTCCACGCGAAAAATCTATATCGTTTCTCTGGTATTGAATGTGCAAAAGTTTTTTGATTAATAGATCGCGCTCCATTGCTTGTCCGCGCTTTAAAATAATTCTAGAATCTATATAATCTTCCGGCGAGCCGAGTCCATAGATGCAAGACACTGAACTTACAATCACTACATCTTCTCGCTCTAATAGAGAAGATGTAGCGCGTAATCGTAATTTGTCAATCTCTTCATTGATGGATGAATCTTTTTCGATAAATGTATCCGATGAAGGTACATAAGCTTCCGGTTGATAATAATCATAATAAGAAACAAAATATTCTACGGCGTTGCTTGGGAAAAACTCTTTGAACTCTCTATAAAGTTGTGCGGCTAATGTCTTATTATGCGATAAAACTAAAGTAGGACGTTTAATCTTTTGGATTACTTCCGCCATCGTAAATGTTTTTCCGGAACCGGTTACACCTACGAGGGTTACTTTGTCTTTGCCTTTTATAAATGCATTATATATTTTTTGGATTGCGTTCACTTGGTCACCGGCTGCTTTATACGGTGTTACTAATTCGAAATCAGGCATTTAAGTTAATTTTTTTTCTGCGTATAGATGGGCTTGTTTCTTATCATCAATTATTTGGAGTTCAAGATGGTTAAATAATTTTTGCATAACCATGATTCCGCGCATGAGAGTAGTGTTAGATGAGTATTTGCCGCGCTCAATTTCATTGGTCAGG
The DNA here is from genome assembly GCA_025360185.1 of Leptospiraceae bacterium. Lineage (GTDB taxonomy): Bacteria > Spirochaetota > Leptospiria > Leptospirales > Leptospiraceae > UBA2033. The sequence continues at coordinate 4,203 of JANYCR010000459.1, forward strand.
TCAAATTCTTTTATATTATTGATGATGTTTAATTTTAAAGTGCGGCTACTATCGATTAGGTAGTCAATATGAACAACGTTTCCATCGCCATATTTCACTGCATTTTCAATTGCTTCAATCGTTGCGATAGAAATATCCATAATATCATCTTCACTCACATAATTGTATTCGAGAAAATGCTCCTGTCTACTTCTGACATATTGAATAGGGGAAAATTTTGCTTCACCATAAACTGAATAACTATCCGATAAAAAATCGGTTCTACGAGGTATCGCGTTAGATGCAATGCAATATTCCGCTTTATCGAATTTCCCTTCTACTGCGTAACCTTTTTCCTTAAACCCGTCTAGAATGAGTTTAACTTTTGCTTCGTCTACGATGAGTTCTTCACTATATTTTAGAATACCTTCCAATGAAATCCAAGCGCAATAATCCTTAACAGTGCCCGTGAGTCCGTCTGCAAGAATATCGGTCAAAAGTTTTTCCAAAAGTATGTCTGTTATTTCTAAGGGCATGGTTGGTTTACTAGGATGTAGAATAATTTATTTGTGTAAAGTTTTTATTTTAAACATTTTTTACTAGGCTCATTTTCAGTTGCCTTACAGCCTCATACGATACAATTGCGGCAGCATTGCTTAAGTTAATACTTCGACATTCTGGGCTCATAGGTATATGAATTTGATTTTTATCAGGAAAATTATTTCGAATTTCTTCTGGTAAGCCAGATGTCTCGCGACCAAATACAAAGTAGTCATTATCTTGATAATTCTGGTCGGTGTAGAGAGTTTTTCCAAATTTTGTTACTAAAAATACTCGAGATAGGTCAGGAACTGTAACCACAAACTCATCCCAATTCGGATGTTGCTGCAAAGAAAGATGCTCCCAGTAATCAAGTCCTGCTCTGCGAACTGATTTTTCTGACAGGTCGAAGGATGGCTTATCAATAATATGTAAGTTTGCACGAATTCCAACACATAGACGGGCAATATTTCCCGTATTAGGCGGGATTTCTGGTCGATAGAGGGCAATGTTAAGCATTTAAATAATCATCGACCTATGTTCTGCTCTAATTTTTCAATGCCTTCGTATGCATTTGAATCGTGAGAAGGGATAATCTTTATTTCAGGCTTTAACTTTTGGAATTCTGAAATGCGAGCAATTTCCTTTCCCATCATACTTTTGTCTAGATCAACCAATAGGCTACTGATAAAATACTTATGAGTTAGAAATTGAAATCCCTCCCGTCTCCATGTTAGATCACCGGTAAAGAAATATCGTTTTTCAGGGGAAAGGTTTACAAAAATCCCAATTGAGCCGGGAGAGTGACCCGGTAATCTTACAATTACCACACTCCCATCTTTATAGAAGTCTACGCACTCTTTATAAATTTCATAGGGACCATCTTTGAATTCTAATGTTTTAGAATTGGTAAGTCCTTCGTATTGGGAGATCATATAAGCAGGAGGTTTAGCCGCTTCACTTTGGCTTGTAATAATTTCTTCTTTCGTGGTGTAAAAGGGAGCATTGCTAAAATCCTTTAGTCCGCTAGCGTGATCCCAGTGCATATGAGTGAGTAAGATACTCTCGATTGCTATGTTCTTACTCAGTAGAATTTCACTGGCTGGATTTTTTTTCTCATACGAGAAAAAAGGTTTTAACCAGGTAGGCATTGATTCATATTGGGAATCAATATTTTTCCCGATGCCTGTATCAATTAAAATATTTCCGGAAGGATGAGAAATGAGAACAGCCATATGAGAGCCATTTTGCGGTTTAAAAAAACTTCCGCCTGCGAAGAGAAAACCTTCTAGAGTTTTAAATGATCCTGTTTCTAAATAGGATATATAAATATCTCCTCTAGTTTGTATTGTTGGATTTTTGTAAATTTCGATTGATTCTACTTGAATATGATTTCCAATTCTCGGGAAAATACCAATAGCAAGAATAAGTATGGAGAGAATGATTCCGAGGATAGTGTAAAATATTTTCAAGGTAACTTCCAGCTTCTAAATTTGTTTAGATGTTTTACGTAACAGTGGGTCGGCGACCCACTGTCTATACTATTTCTTAAGCGACTTCTTTAACAACAGTCCGAAGCTTGACTCGCTCGATGTTTTGTTTTCAGAGACGTAGCTTTCAAAATCCATTCTATCTTTTGCGTCCTTTGCTTTTGCGAGGGAAACAGCGATTTGCTTCTTAGCCGGATTGACTTCTGTTACAAATACATCCAATTCATCACCTGGCTTGAAGTGATTTGATAAGGCAGTTCTTGCAGGGTAACCAGTTTCTTTGTTTGGAAGAAGTGCATGAAAGTGATCGTTTAACTTCACGAAAACACCAAACTGTTTAATTGAATCGACTGTCGCTTTGACAATATCCCCTTCTTTGAATGGAACGTTAGTTGACCAAGGATCATTGGAAGAGTCTTTCAGAGAAATGGAAACTTTATTTTCCTTCCAATCCATGCTTAGAATCTTACCGCGAACGGTTGCACCGATTTGGAATTCTTTGTTTAGGTCTACATTTTTCTTGAAGCTTGCTTCACTTGCAGGAACTAACGCATCGATTCCATTCATGTCTACGATGAGTCCGAAGTTGTGAATGGATTTGATTTTAGAAGTTACGTAAGAACCTTCTTTCAATTCTCCTTTTAGGATTTCTCGTTTTAAATCTCTTTCTTTATCTGAAATTTTCTTTTGGGAAAGAACGATTCTTTTATTTTTCATGGAAAGATCGTTCACTATGAATTTTAATTTCTTTCCTAGCAATCCCTGATTTTTCATTTCTGAGTCAATTTGCGAATAAGGACAAAATCCGGTGTATTCTCCGATCTTCACTTCAAAGCCGGCAGCAGTCTCTTGACCCACTTGCCCGAGAACAGGAATCTCATGCTCTTGTGCAATTTCAAGATTATCCAGAGTAATATCATCTCCAGTCAATGCAGTAGTGAAGTAATAGTCCCCATGATTCTCACGAAGAAAATACACGGAGTAGAAATTTCCTGGCACTAGCCCGGTTCCTTCTTCTAAAAATTCTGCATTGGAAATAATTCCCCTGATATTGTCTTGCTCGGTTTGAATGAACGTATAATCGTTCTTAACCGTCGAGACTCGAGCGTTGTATTTGGCTCCCGGTTCGAGACTTTTTCTTTTTTTGAAACTTTCTTCGAGTAGTGCCGCAAAATCGTTCTTATTCGCCATAACTTAACTTCTTATCCTATTATTTTTGTTGTGCTAATTGTTGTAATTCTTGGATTCTTTTGTTTTTATCATCACTTTCCCATGCTTTTTTGCTAAATGCAGATGCCTGGTAAACTTTTGTTTTATACTCTTCTTTGAATGGAACTATTAACTCTTTATCAGGCTCAGTCGTCTTAGCCGCTTGAATTTTTTTAAGTCCTTCTTCGCCTTCGTCTAACCATTTTGGATCGATTGGTAAATTTACTCTATAACCACGAACGTTAGTCATTATATAAGGTCCGTCGTATCCTTTGTCTTTTAAGATTTTACCAAAGAATAAAAATTCAACTTCATTGGTTCCTTGTTTTAAAGGTCCATCAAAAGTTGCGTAAGCTAAATAATTGCCTTCTTTTTCTTCTTTTAAATTTGCTTCGAGTCTATAATTTCCAGCTTTATAAGCAATCACAGTAGCATGAATCACGAGAGAGCCGTCAACTAGACTGTCACGAAATGTATTTCCGATTTCGGCTGGCTTATTAGGAGAAGAGAAGAAACTCGCTGTTAGCTTCGCTTTCTTGTCCTTCGCATAAGTGATATTAGTCTCAAGAGACATTTGCCCCCAATCTGCTTTGAGAGGTCTCCATCTAAAGGTAACGATTCCATCTTTTGCTACTTCGTCTCCATCACGACCATCATCATTATAGTCTGCGCTGTGAGTGGGAGTTTTTTGATCTTCGAATTCTTTAAATACAGTTGCATTGACTACGTTTACTTTCACTAGATCATTAGAAGAATCTCTACACTCTAATTTAATTAGCATATCATTATTCATTCCAATAACTGCCCATTCTTTTGGTTGCAAGTGACATCTATATCCGTTTCCTTCTTTGTCAGTAGGAGAGTCAACCAAAGTAAGTGCATTAATTCCAATTGTAAATGGATGAATAATATCTGCGTTTAAAGAAGAAATTGGTCTTGAGTTTGGCGGGTATTGTGCCCACTCATTGTATTGCTCGAGTAAAAATTGTGGAGTAACTCCATCATCAATTTTTCCTGTACCATTACCTGAATTTGTAGTAGTGTTATCCGAAAAGTTTTGAGACCCACTTTGTGTCGGGTCATTCGATTGAGACATTGGGTCTCCCGATTTTCCTTTCGAGCCTTTTTTTCCACCACCTAAAACAAAAAATAAACCAATTGCTACTACTAGTAAACCAATTGCACCATATATAACATTTTTATTCATACTGCCTTCCTCTTTTTTTATCTTTTTTAAGATAAATTTTCTTCTATATATCCTACAAATCTTTTTTATTTTTTTGTAAAATCTGGATTATCCTATTATTCATCATTGCAATATTCCAACAAGTTAAAGATATAATATTTTAGACTCAGAAAAGCAGTCTTGACCTACAGTAAACCTAAAAGTAGAAAGTTATGTAAAAAAAATGGGAGCGCTTTCACATCCCCGAATAGAGAAAATCATTGGCTAGAGTATTACAGCATGAGTACCAGATGTTTTGTCCTCATTGGGAAGAGCGAGAGCATTTAATCCTTCTAACTTTTCACGAACAAGAAGTTGTGCGAATGTTGGTGCTGATTTCCTCTTCAGACTTTGCCTTAATAAGAGTTTGACCGTTCCAATCTGCGAATGTAATGTCGCCAACTGCTCCGGCAACGTTTCCTAAAATTTTTAAGTGTGGATAATACTCTATATACACTTCCGATAAGAAGACGATATACCAAAGATAGGTTAGCGATGGGTTCAAAGATAGACCTGAGATAACTTCCCATTGCCCCCTTAAGTGAGAGAAAATACTTATTATCCTCTACTTTCTTACGATAGACAAGATTAAGACCCGCCTTGCATCATTGCACCAAAGTCGGGTGACGGTATATAGTGACAATTCGCTACTTGTAGAGTTGATTTGGTTTAAAGTAAGTTCTTAAACTTATTTTAAAGGATTTAATGAAAGTAGGGCTTTTCCGAATATGCTAACATGGGTATCACATAATTTTCAGCTAACCTTTGCTGATCTGGGTGATGCATTATCTGGATATATGAGTATTGAAAATAATGAAATTTATGATAATAAGAACTCCGCCAGAGTCTTAATGGAGCATTGGCGAAGTGTTAAAACTAAAGAGTCTGAGCTGCGGGTTTTCTTTTTTGCTTACTTTTTCTTTTCTTTTTCATAAAAGAAAAGAAAAAAGTAAGATTCAATCACCCCTGCTGGGAAGCGTTATAAAATAGAATCACCCCAGGGGAGTGGAATAAAAAGAGAATCCACTCTGGAAAGAGAAGAGAAAGAGAATCCTGCACAGGATAAGACAACGTGTAACAAGTAGCGGAACGCCCATATTTCAAACCGAAAAAAGCCATTAAGAAAAAAACTTTTTTAATTGCAGTCACTGAGTAAAAAAGCGATGCTTGGCAATAACGAGTTTCGAGAAACGAAACCGAAATGGAGAAAAAAATATGCTTAAATCAAAAATTCAATTATTAGTTGTGGCTACTGCTCTTATTGCGTCAGCTTCTTTGTCTGCGGGAACAATCACTGTTTTCGTTCATGGTAAATCAGGTTCCAATCACAACGGAACAGGTACAACTGATGTGAATAGTTACTGGGGTGCAA
>JANYCR010000504.1 GCA_025360185.1 Leptospiraceae bacterium
CGCTTCACGTTAGTCGCCATATTTTTTAAGGAGATTTATAATTAATGAAACATAAATATAATATGCTAGTTGAAACATTAGATAAAATAAGGCTAGAAGCACCAAGCACTTATAAAACGTATCGTCCGTCAGACGAAAACCAGAATGCACTTGATTATAGTCGGTCATTAGCGTTTATACATCTCTTGCTAAAAGTCAAATTTGGAAAAATTGATTTTCTAGAAAGGCATAAGTTGATCACGGACGGTTCTCAAGATGGTGGGGTGGACGCATATTTTATAGATAGTGAGCAAAAGAAAATTTATTTTATTCAATCAAAATTTAGAACTAACCATGAAAATTTTGAAAATAAATCAATGGATTCAGAAGATCTCATTAAAATGGAAATAACTAGAATTACTAAAGGAGTAAGAGAAGATAGTAATGAAAAAGAATTTAATTCAAAAATTCTTAACTTTCAGAAGGAAATTCAAGAAATTAGAGATATTGCCAAATATGAATATACTGTTATATTTTTAGGGAATTTAAAGAAATTAAATGATGAACAAATTAGAAAATTGATTGATAATTGTGTTTATAAAATTTACGATTCAGAAGCCGCGTATAATGAACTTTTATTTCCATTGGCTACTGGCACATATTATGATCCAAATGAAATAACTATAAGATTACTTTTAACTAATAAAGAACATCCGAGGTTAAAACAAGCAATAGAAACAGAATTTGGTAGTTACTATGTTACAGTAGTCTTTGTACCTATAATAGAAATCGCGAAAGTAGTTAGTCAATATAAGAATGCCATTCTAAAATACAATCCTAGAAATTTCTTGACACTTCAGAAGAAATCAGTCAATGAAAAAATAAAGAAATCTATTGTTACGCAAGATAAGAACAGTTTTGCATTGCTAAATAATGGTATTACAATAATTTCCGACAATGTAAATTTTTCAGATAGTACAGGTAAGAAAAATGAAGGACAATTGTTGTTAACCAAACCTCAAATACTTAATGGTGGTCAAACGGCGTTTACTATATGCGAGATATATGAAAATTATTTAGATAAACCTCACAATCCATTAAATGGTAAAGAGGTTTTGATTCGAATAATTACACCCATTGATACAAGTAATGCAATTGATCCAAAATTTATAGAATTAATCTCAAATGCGACAAATCAGCAGAATGAAGTCAGTGAAGGCGACAGAAGATCAAATCACATTATTCAACTAGAATTGCAGAAACTTTTTTTTAATAAATTTGGATATTTTTATGAAAGAAAAACTGGAGAATTTACGGAGGGGAAAAAGAATGAAATAATAAGAGGCGATTATATAATAGATCGTTTTGATTTTATTAAGGCATATTTGGCATACCTAGGGGAGTCAGCGGCTGCGCGTCGAATTAGTGAGCAAGATATTTTTCAGGAAGACTCATTTTATAAAATTCTAAATGACATGAATAAACATATTGCAATGTTTTTTGCTTTCTTGATATTTTCAAAATTGCAATTAAAAGAGAAAACATTCAAAAAAAAATCAGATTCAATCGATATACTTGGATATAGTCTGATGTACGGTAAATGGGCGGTTATCGCATCTATCGGAATTTTAAATCTAAATTTACCCGATAACTTAAACAAATTAGATGAATTAGCAGATCAACAAATTACAGAAAGACTTAATAGGTGGAAAAGTTTTGATAAATTTATTAAAGAGAAAAATTATGGTAGTAAGTATTTCACAAAATCTGGCAATTCAAATTACGAATTATACTACAAAATTAATTCTATTGATCATGATATTAGGGAATACTTCTTACAATAAAAAAATACGGCGACTAACTCCGAGTATCCACTTCGAGAGTGGACTATATCGGAAGCTGTCCACTCTCTCGCTCCAAGCCGGCTTAGTTGTATTAGCCAAACTTTGTAGTATATTTGTTGAACTTACGCAAGTCCAGTGCCTTCGTTCCGGTCACAAACCTTGCAAGAGAATAATGCAAGTTTTGCGCCCTACACTCAGTCACGGGACTTGCGTAAGTTCAACAAATATACTACAAAGTTTGGCTAATACAACTAAGCCGGCTTGGAGCGAGAGAGTGGAC
>JANYCR010000525.1 GCA_025360185.1 Leptospiraceae bacterium
TTCATTTTTAGCAAAGAAAATAACAGGCTACTCGTTAATGGGTAAAACAAGGAGATTTTTTCAAAATGAAAGGTGCTATTCACAAATTTTTAACTGAATACTTTAAGAGTCTTGGACTTTCGGATGAGACTCTTTCTGGTAAAACTAAAATGCGATCTATTCGAATCCAGGTTTCATTGAAAGGTATCAATCTATCTGAATATGGACCGGAAAGCATTGACGATGTATCTGATTTAAATAAATTAAAATCTATTCTAGAAAGTTTAAAACTTCCAACGGCGGCATAAAAAATGAATCAATATATTTCATCACATCTTTTTCAAAATTCTGATAGTATTCCCTCTGCAATCGAGGGTAAAAATCCGGGACTCATACTTTGTTTCTATGGGGCTGATTTTGATTATACCCAACTTTACCATACCTTAAAAAAAACGGAAGTTCCGTTTATTGGCTGTATGGATATCGCAAGACTATCTAATTCAAAATATCATTTCGAAACTAATTCTGTCGCAGTTATGATAATCTCAAAGGATATTCTAGAGAAAGTCGGAATCATAGCTTTCGATATGAGGAAAGAGACGAGTAACCAAACGATGTATCAATCTAGTAAAGATGAATACTCTCAGAAATTAGCAAAGCTAGGTTTTGATATTTCATCTCCAGACATGGAAAGAGAGTTTTCTATTAATATTCTTTACGGTCTTCAATCGGCTAATGCTGCGTTGTCGGCACAAAATGAAGTTAGTTTATTTCTTCAATCGGTAGGAGGAAGCTCCGGTGGCAAACTGGACTTCAAAAGTTCCAGTGTCATTTGTAGCAAGGGAATGGGTTCTATAGGGGCAACGGCTATTATCCGCTTAAAACCGGAATATTCATTTCTTATTGATAGAACTTCTAGTTTTGACACGGCAGAGGGAAGACTTGTAGTAACCAAGCTGGCTAATCCCCGTCATATTCTTGAACTAAATCACAAACCCGCAGCAATTGAATACGCACGTATGGTAGGCAAAAATGTTTCCGAATTAACGCCTGCGGTTTACGCAATGTATACGCTAGGTGTTGAACCAGGAGACGGAGAGAAACTCATTACTAGTATCATGAAAGATGATGGGAATAATGGACTGTTGACTTACAATGATTTGCAAGAAGGAACACAGCTTAATATTTACAAAGCAAAAATGCAGTATGAAGATCGAGCCTCGAAATTGAAAACCTTAGATATAAACAAAATGCTTGGCTATATCTCTTTTGATTGCGTTTTGTGTTACCTAACACGGGATGCAAATAAAGAAATTGAAACCATTGCGGCTTTATACGATGAGACTCTTCCTGGAATTCCTAAAATTGGATTTGGGACATTTGGTGAGAATTTTTGTGGAGCGAATGTAAATCAAACGGAAACGTACCTAGTAATTTCTAAAAAATAAATTAGTTAAAGATAAAAAATGTCACCCTGAAGTTCTCAGAAGAGAGAAGGGTGACATTTTTTAACGCAACTAAATCAAGTTGGTTTAAATCTGACTTAATTTATTTTTCAAATCCTTTAGTCTTTGGTTGTTCGGGTCAATTGTAATTGCATTTTCTAAAATTCTTTTCGATCTAATAAAAATCTTCAACTCAAAGTAAATTTCTGCCAGTAAAATTAGGTTTTCTAGGTTTTGCGGTTCACGTAATTTTAATCTTTCCGAATAATCAGCGGCTAATTCAAGTTTGTTTGCTAATTTGTAACTATTAGCCGCTCGAAGTAGAGCTGGAGTATCTTCGGGGAATAATTCTAAGTATTCTGCCATAATCTCAGCAGCCTTGTTGAACATCTCTTTTTTATAAGCAATGTCTGCTCTAAGTTTTAGAACTGTTCTATTTACCTTTCCGGATTTGCTCAGAGTCTCTAGGATTTTTTCAGCTTCTGAAATTTTTCCGGAGCTATAAAACTCTTCTGCTCTTAGTGCATCTTCAATCTCTTGCTCTAAAGGATTTGGATCTGGATTTTTATATTCAATTCGCAAGAGACTATAGTCATCAATCAATTCTCCTTTCTTTTGCGTTAATGTAAAAATCTTTTCTAAGTCAGCGTCAGCCTTTTCTACAGTATCTAGAAAAAGATTTTCATCTTCATTTATAACTCTCGATCCAAGTTCATCGGTTCCAAGTTTTATATCATCCCTTCCATCTGACCCTAAGATAATTATATCTCTGTCTTCTAATTTAAATGTATTTACTTGAAAGTCTCCTGAATGCTCCGT
>JANYCR010000562.1 GCA_025360185.1 Leptospiraceae bacterium
CCCTGAGGCTCTCGAAGGGCTTGAAGGCAACTCTATAATAGCCGCAAATATTTTCAATTTACCATTCACCACTTGCACTGAGCCTGTCGAATGTGTTGACAATTAGCCCTTATCCCCTTTCTTCTTTTTAGCAACGGGTAATTTCTGAATTGCCTTTTCAAAGTCGTCTTCTTTGATATCATTTTGTTTTATGCGTTTTTGATTGAATTGTTCGTATTCTGATTCGGCTTTTTGCTCTGCGAATTCGTGACTGATTTTGCCGGCGTGGGTCAGTATTTCCCTATCGTTTAAATTTAAAAATCCGTGTAGCTTTTCAATCCAATCTTTCATATACATTGGAATTCTTCGCATAGCTTGACCTTCTGCGAATACTAAATATTGCTCTACTAAATTTTTCAGAGCGGCTAATTCCTCTTCGTTCAAATAGTTTTTTGCAATGGCTACATCCTGTTTTCTTACTTTGCTTCCTCGCCAGTTGGTGAGTCCCATATTAGGCTTAGTGCTATCTGCACGGTCGGAGATAATTTCCGCCGCCGTTTTTCCTGTGATAGCCCAGTGCATTTTATTTTGGACAGTTTTAAAAAAAGTAATACTGACATCTAAGGTCGGGTCGTAGTCTACGCTCGTGGAGTATATATCGGTTATCTTTTGATAGAATCGCTTTTCGGATGTTCGAATATCCTGAATTCGGCGAAGCAACTCATCGAAATAATCAAAAGGCACGTCGGGATTTTTGAGTCTTTCATCATCCAGGACAAATCCTTTTACGATGTATTCTGTCAATCTTTGGGTAGCCCAAATTCTAAATTGTGTGGCTACATGGCTTTTAATACGGTAGCCTACGGAAATGATTGCATCGAGGTTATAAAATTTCTGTGCGCGCTCCACGTTTCGGCTGCCTTCTTTTTGAACTTGTAAGAAATCCTTACAAGTTGCTTCTTCGGACAATTCGCCTTCTTCATATATGTTTTTGAGGTGAATAGTGATATTTTGAGGGGTCGTTTGAAACAACTCTGCCATGAGTTTTTGAGTGAGCCATACAGTTTCATTTTCTAGTCGAACATCTAGTTTTGTTTTACCGTCTTCGGTTTGATAAATGATAATTTGCGAGTTAGTTTTATTTTCCATATTACCCAATCATCGCCTGTAGCTTATCCATTATTTCAGCACTTTCTTTATCTAAAGATTTCATTTCTTTTAAAATCTCGTTTGGTGAGCGAAGTCGAACCACTTCTTTTTTGTTTGGATTTTTTGCAGAAAGGTCAAATGTAGTCTTATCAATATTAGCCACATCTAGGAACCAAGAATTAATACTATCACCGGTGCCTTCGAGAGCCTCAGGCACCGGACTTTTCGTTCTAGCGGTGGCTGAGGCTCTCGAAGCCGCCTGTAGTCGAACAAATTCTTCTAAGTCTTTTTCGCTTAGACCGTTTGTCTTGCCGAGGTTGCGATCAAGGTTGAGTTGATAGAACCAAACTTTTTTAGTAGGTGTTCCTTTTTCAAAGAAGAGGACAACAGTCTTTACCCCCGCACCGGTAAATACTCCGCCAGGTAAATCCAATACTGAATGAAGGTTGCAACTTTCTAGAAGTAATTTGCGGAGGCTAACAGAGGCATTGTCCGTATTGGATAAAAAAGTATTTTTAATTACGATGCCAGCACGTCCGCCAGTTTTAAGAATTTTAATAAAATGTTGCAAGAATAGAAATGCAGTCTCACCGGTTCTAATTGGAAAATTCTCTTGCACTTCGGCGCGCTCTTTTCCACCAAAGGGAGGATTTGCTAATACAATATCATAACGGTCTTTTTCCTGGATGTCGGCAATATTTTCTGCAAGTGTGTTGGTATGCACGATATTAGGCGCTTCAACTCCATGCAAAATCATGTTCATTGTTCCAATGATATAGGCGAGAGATTTTTTTTCTTTGCCGTAAAATAGTATTCGCCGCCATTGCGTCCTGCATTTCCCATGTTCTGAATTTTGGATTCATACAAATGGCTCATCTCATGTTTCTCTGCATGAGTTCTAAAACGAAGCTCATCAATGAGGTTTATTACTTCGCGTAAATTATATCCGCTTTGGATTTTGTTTTTAAGCTCGGAAAATATTTCTCCAATCTTATACTCAATAGTATTCGCGCTCTCCGCATCTGCTTTAAATTTTTTAAGGTAAGGAAATAATTTCTGGTCTACAAAATCTTTTAAATCCTCACCAGCTAATGCCTTGTGATGATCCAGTTCGACTTCGCTCACTGACCCAGCTTTTTTTTTCTTGGGCATAGCCCATTTAGCCCATTGAAATTCAGGCTTTAAAATATTTGTATAAGTCTTTCCGGTAAGCTCTGCGGCGGTTTGTTTATCTTTCTCTAAATCATCTGAGTATTTCAGAAACAGAATCCAAGAAGTCTGCTCCACATAATCCAATTCACTTCCACACCCTGCGTCTTTGTGCAGTATGTCGTCTATATTCTTAAAGGTTTGTTCAAACATTATTTACTCTTTGCTTCTGGACATTTTAGAACGAAATCCACTGTAAATGTTGAAACTAGCCTATAGGTTGTTTATATGGAGTCGAGTAGAAAATATTTGGGGTGTGGTTGGAAATATTGGAGGATTTTTATTTTCGTCTATTATGCTTGCAATTCTTCCAACGATGAAACCTAATAGAAACCAACCGCAAATTCTCCAAATGGGTAAAAGTAAATCAACTGATTCTAAGAATATTTTTTCCATGTTTGCCTCAATGCGACAGCGTAGCGTCGAACGTCTAAATTAATCTATACTTCAGAATGTCTTTTTCTTTTACCTTCCTATATAAAGCCTATAACTCCTCTCCAGTGAATAACCCGCATTAAACTCGGTGCAAGTGGGGCTAGGCTCAGGAGTTTAGATTGTATTGTAACCGAGTTTGATGCCCCATTGTCATTGTATTAGAGTAAACGTTATCTTATAGGAAGTGTATAAAACGATTATTCAGACGTATCCCCTTTTTTTATGCAAATTGCAACAGTAAAATTTATTGACTAAATCTAGCGGTCGATATTAATCGTATGAGACACAAATACAAAATCAGACTTTATGCCCCGTGCATCTACTAATCTACTGAAATAGGCAGATTCTAACCTTGAATAAACCCAAAATAACCCAATTACTCTTAATTTAC
>JANYCR010000563.1 GCA_025360185.1 Leptospiraceae bacterium
GGCAGGTAATTTTTTACTGAGTATAATTTCCCCTTTTTCATCTTTATAATTATCTTCCCGGATATATTTTTCTATTTGCTCATCTGAAGCAGAACTCGCATTCTTAGATGTAAATAAATTTTTCCAGGGATTTATTTTTCCCGCTTTAGGAAATTCATAATGTGTTTGTAAATCTGAATCGTCTAGAAAATTTGGTTTCTCTCCCTTAGTGTGACAGGCATAACAAGGATTATGCGCTTTACTAGAAGAGTCCAGCGTTTTTGTATAACACATCGGCGGGATGTAAGCGGATGGATTTTTACTCTTTGTGAAATCTAATGTCGCACCAAAATAATAATCCGAATCATACATATATAAATTAGGTCGATATACATGAGTCGTTTTAATAAAAAAATCGGAAAAGTTAAATTTTAAAGCCGATGTCAAATCTTGAAATCCATTTCTACTTTCGAAATTATTATTTGAAAAAGTATACCCTAGATTTGTGCTAGGAGTAATTCTAAAAAATTGTCCTTCAAAAAATTCATGACTAAGGTGTAAGGAAAAATAGTTTTTACCAACTTGTGCGCCGGAGTTCTCCTGTGACACCTGTGTATAATACGACAAAGTAGGATTAGCCACTGCGAGAAAAGGTAGCTTCCAAAAAATATAATACTCCTGCCAAGCCATTCTAGATTGACGGGGCTTTGTCGGATTATTTGGATCTGCCACACTATTGCTGTAGGACTTATGAAAGGTATTATAAAACCAAGTCCCAACTGTAAAAGTTCCCCAATTTGTTTTATCAAAGGAATAGGCAAAAGAAGTAAACAGACCATCTGAATTTTTCATTCCGTTATCTTCTTTGTATGGTTTGATTCCTTGTCCGAGTGCTTGGTTTGGCGCACATTTTGCACTAATCTGCGGGTTTCCCGGACCGTTTGCCATTATGCTGTCGATACAGGCATCACCCGTTGCAGGCTGTCCGATATAGTAGGGACCGGGACCTCCAGGGGAAGATTGCAATAATCTTCGCCAATATACAAAGTTCCCCTGTCATAATTCAGCGCATCTGGAAGGGATATGAAATCAGGGTGACAACGGTTCTTATCCGCATAGTATTCACCAACGTTTAATCTTCTGCCGTTAATATTGATTTCATTTCCGTTCCAACATAATTAGAACCAATAGCGGTACCAACAGTATCACTTTGTGAACCGTTAAGCGCTACTTGATAGATTGCACCGCAGTCATTTCGCTCTAACTGAATATGGTCATCACCGCCGCTTGGTCCAAAAGAACTTGCTCCTACAACATCCATTCCAAATCGAAGGCGACCAATCGCGGCATATAAAACGTTTCCATCTGCGTTGTAAACAACGCCTTCTTCTTTTTCAAATTCAGTGGTTCCGCCTAAGTAGCCCCCATATTTTCTTGTTTCTAAAAATGCCGCCGCTTTTAAAACTTCAGCCTGACTAGAAAACTTGGAAGAAATAGTCGTTCCGTTATTTCCATCTCGAAGACGTAAGCACATATTAATTCCTCGATATTCAACATCGTAAGCTACTGCTGCCATTAGCTTGAAGCCGGTTCCAAGAGCAGCACATGTCGCTTTAGTTCCAGCCGCCGTTGCACCACCGACACTTCCAATTTGAAAAATATCGCTGAGGCTAGGTTTCTTATCTACAATGGCTTTAATCTCAGCATCTGTTGCTGATCCTAGTTTTACCAAGGTTAATGCGCCTTTACCTCCATCAGAGGTATCACCCTTAACGGTAGCTGTGCCGTCGGGATAAGTTGCAAGAAGGGTCGTACTAGTTGTAGGATAAGCAGAAGTTTGCGTCCACTTTGCAATATATAAACTCCCTGAAGTTAAATCGTTTGCCTTATCAGCGACATACATATAGAAGCCGCTAAAAGAACCGTCATCCGACCTATAGGCAGTTCGATTATCCGGCATCATGACTGCTAGCTCCGGTGTAAATTTTCCCATGCTATAATGACGTTTTGCACTTGTGTTTGGCTTGCTATCTACAGAAATTTCTGTAATATATCCATGATTATATGGATTTGTCCGGGTATAATCTAATCCAGTATACGATCTCATATTGTCCCATTGTTCGCATGTCCAGGGTTCTATCGAACTACATGGCGCACGGCTAACATGAAGTAACTTCCCATTCGAACCAAATAACGCGGTAACCTGCGAATCATAGTAGTAAGAATCAAAGATATAATCTTCTTCTCCTGAAAGATGCGTATCCCATGATGTGTGACTTGCTGCGCATAGAAAAGCAGATCCTTCTAGTGCAGAAAAATCAACAAATCGAAAACGCTTAGGATTGTAGGAGCCGTCTGATTTTTTATCCATTTCCGTCATATAAACTAAGCCTGGATAGTTTTCAAAATGAGTCATTAGATGGTATTTTCCATTTTTATCTTTGATTGCGCCTACCGTATTTTGGAATACGTCAGTATCACCAGTTCTATAGAGAGTTTTGTATTCAAGGTTAAAGTATTTTGAGTAGCTACCATTTGTATAATGTATCCTCGCCCTAGGAGATACTCGAATAGAAAAATAATCTTCGTATTTGCTCGGAAGTTGTAAATCATCATATTCGATACTTTCTACTTTAGGAACTACATTTTGAACAATAAGTGTTATAAGAAATTTACTTTTATCATCTTCTTTTTTATGACATCCAATGTTGAAAAATAAAAAGAGCAGTAAAAAAAAAGGGTTAAATTTATATTAATCGCAAAAAGAAATCTAAGTTTAAAAAAATTCATAATGATGACCCGGTAATCCTTCTAATTTTATGATTTTCTGTGTCGCTTACATAAAGGCATGGCGTTCCCGCACTACAGCCATTACCCGCAGTTGTAAATACAATTCCCTGCGGATACCAAAACGATGTATAAATTCCAACCCCATCTTGACTTCCCTGAGTTCCCGTTCCTGTTAGCGTTGTGACTTGTCCCTCAACGGCATAAGCAACGCCGCCGGCATTTACTAAATCCCCAATGCGTGGAGAAATTTTTCGAATCAATTGATTTCCGCTGTCGGCTAAATAGAGAAAACCGCTACTATCAACGCCTAAGCCTTGGGGAAAATTAAACTTTGCATCATAACCATCTGCATCGGTATTGCCAATTATGCCTTGCCCTGCATGAGTTCGAACTGCAAAACCTGTGGCAGGGACAGAGTTTGCTTCATTGGCGTAGGTTTCTGAACCGTTAGCCGAAACACCTGCAATTCTATAATAGTAACGAGTGCCGGAAGTTAATCCTGCCGAATTCTTTGCAGAAGTTATCAGGGAATTGAGCGGAGTAACAAGATTTCCTCTAGGAGTTATGAGTGTAATGCTCGTTGCAGTGGAAACAACTTCGTTCGCCGAACTAGGCGTAAACCCCGAAATAACATCTCGGTAAACTTTATAACTGACAGCCGAGAGCAATGCTGTCCACATCAATTGAATTCGACTACTGCTTTCCGCTGCGGCAGTGAGGGTAATCGTAGTTACACTCGATGATGGTGTGTTAATATAAGTAGGATAAAGCCCATCCGCTATTCTTTGTAGGATAGAAGACAATACTAATTTGGATGAATCATCTTTTGTCTCATTTTTATATTCTATAATTGCAAAATTCAAGATAATAAATGTAAGTAGAAAATATAATAACTCACCTTACGCAAGGTGAGTGCCAGCGTTCCCAGCACTGAGGGTGGGGTTACACCTAACGGTGGGTTTTCCTCCCATCGCTTGACGCTCACCTTCAGCCGAGCTATGCCGCAGGCTATTGATTCATTAGATTTATCTAATATTCTTGATTTCATAAAAAAATCCATCGTTTTATT
>JANYCR010000564.1 GCA_025360185.1 Leptospiraceae bacterium
TTAAAAATGTATGCTCTTTTAATGCAGCGCATCTTACCATATGTGTGGTAAAGTTATTTCCAGAATGGGTGGTAACTTTGTTCCAGATTCACTGGTAGTTTATTTCCAGAACAGGTGGGAGCTTATTTACAGAATTTGCACTTTGACCAATAGTAAAGGGTTCTTTGAGAAAAAAACGGTTGGTTAGAAGCTTGCATTTCAATTAAAAATTTATTTCCTTGAGAATCAATGGCTCTAATATCTAGAACGATTGCTTTATCAAACTTCATGTCTTTAGGAATTTCTGGGTTCAATACTTTCAGAGAGGCAATTTGGTTTTTGCCTTGAAAGTCTGGAAATGAATTCAGTAAATCAAGCAACACATCTTCATGTTTTGAAAATACAGCCTTAAAAGTAAAATCGTTAGTGAGAGGAAGTAGCTTCATAAATTCATAAGGGAAATATTAGTGGTTAATGTAAAGAAATTTTATATGATGATCGAAGTGCCAGTTTGCTTTTCCGATAATTGCTTGTAAAAATTTTTTATCGACTTTCTAAATAATCGAATCCTTAAATTTAAACTTGACTTTTCATACAGGTAACTTTACCTTAAAAAAACTAAAGCAATGAAATATTTGATAAGAAAAATTTTCCTCTTCGAACGTTCAACTTATATTTTAGAAATGTCACTGCATGAATTTAAAATGTTTTTTGATAATAACATTGAACCTTGGGGCAGTTTTAATTTTTCACCGTTGCCTCAAAATTTATTGAAAGGATTTGCGTATGGAAATTCGTTTACCCTGCGTCGCATCATTAGTCAATTTTCATTTATACCTCCAATCTTTGCAGCGATATTGCACGGAAATATTTCTGTAAATCCTGACAATTATAAATCATTAGACTTGAAAGTAATTTTAAAACCATTTCTATATTTGCATTTAGTCTTAATAGGAATCATTGGTTTAGATTTTATAAATTTTTTTCTGTATTTATTTTCTTTCCTATCTCCGCAGTTTCGTTTTATCCCTGTTTCATTGGAAACTTTCTCTTTGCAAAGAGAAAGTTTTTTTACTTTGAATATTTTTTTAGTTCTTAACTATCTATGGTTTCGATTTGAATTTATAAAAACTCAGACAACGTTTCAAAAAGTTTTTTCAAAGAGTAAGTGCGTTAATTAAATGGACTCAATAACGTTAGCAAAGTAAATTTAAAACTTGTTTTACTTCACACAGTATAAAGTGCATTTACCGGCTTTTCTATATTAGCCCTCTTAGCGTAAAGAAAATTTATATGATGATCGAAGTGCCAGTTCGCTTTTTCAATAATTGCCTGTAAAGTCAATGTTCCGGCTTGGGAATGAACTCCAGTTCGTTGCAAGTCTTCTTCTGAAATGTTTTCTAAAATTAAAGAAACATATTCTCTATTAGCCGCAAAGAGTCTAACCGCCGCCGCGACCGCCGCAGGTTTATAGAAAAGATTTTCCTTCCACTTACTTTCATCAAACGCTAGTAGTGCAGGATTATCTTCTGCAATCACACGTTTGATTCTATCTGCTAATACTAATTCAGCATCGACAATATGTATCGTCACTTCGGCTAAACTCCAAAGCCCAGGACCTGGAGTGGCAAGATAATCTTCTCTTGTTAAACCAGTAGTTGCATAGCCTAAAATATGGGTCGCCTTTGCATAAGCTGTGATTAAATCATTTTTCATAATTTCCTTCCTTATAATTTTTCTGAGGTATATAAATAAGATAGTTTTTCAATTTGGTCTAATTTTTTTTCAGACAAACCAGAGTTAGCCGCTAGCTGATATTCCCTTTTTAAAGTCGTCTCAAAAATTCCAGGATCGTCACTTGCAATTGTTACTCGCAAATTTCTATCAACAAAACGATGAATAGGATGTTCTTCCATGTTAGGAAGCATTCCTATATATAAGTTGGAAGTAGGGCAACATTCAATTACAGATTTAGTTTCTTCTCGAATTAGGTAAATCAAAAATTCTTGTAGAGTATGAAGTTCATCTATGTATTGTTTGTTTATCACGAAAGAAATTTGACTATCCTTATCTTTTCCCTTTAACAAATTTACTTCCTGAATTAACTTAGCATAATCCATAGTAATCCCAAAATATTTTAATTTTTCATAGTGTTGGATTTCAAATTGTAATTGGTCGAGTCTTTCACTTACTTTCTCAGATATAGTTTTATCTGCAAAGGATTCTGGATTGATACCAAGAGCAATCGAGTGCCCAAGCCTGTGAGCGCCATAAAGAGCAGATTCACCTACCCATCTTGCTGCCGACTTAGGCGTCTTATCCGCAAAGCTTTCCCCTACATGGTATAAAATCGAAACCGCCGTATGTGGATTTTCTTCGTTATCCCTAAGAACTCTTTCGAAAAAAGATTTTTTTTCAGATGGAGGAAATCCTTCTTCTATATAGCAGAAATCAATTCCGACCAAGTATTTTCTGACTAAATTGCGTTCATTCATTAGTTCTTTAAGCCATTCGTATTGCTCTAAATAATTTCCATCTCGATGAAGAGACATGACGAGTCTTGCCTGTATTGTATTTTGTGAAAGTTCTTCTCCCAATTGTAATCCTTCACAGGCAGCGATTGTCTTTGACTCATAAACTTCTCTCGTAGCGTTAGGCGCATACATGAGTCTATATTCTGCAAAGGCAACTTCTTGTTTTGCGTGCTCGGCTACTATGTCTTTGGCGACATCTCGAATTTCCTCTTCATCAAATTTACTGAGTGCTATGATCAAATTAAACTTGGATTGAAATTCTATGAAGGGGGCGGGTTTATTAAAGAAATAGAGATTTTTAAATTGCTCTAAGTCTTCGTAGTCTTCAAAAAAACTTTCTGTTTTAAATTCTTTGCTATATAATTTATTATATAAGTTCGTAAATAAAGTCCAGCGGGGATTCGGATTGTTCAAACCAATTTCGAAAAGTTTTTTGGCTGTAATAGAGCCGTAAAGATGATTATGCAAGTCGACGAAAGACATACTATGAATGAGTAAGAAAGACAAAAAGAACTGTAAAGTATTTTTTATTTTATTCACAAACGAAGTGTATATTCTAAACATGGTATGCAAGAGAGGCTAAAGATGAATTTTAAAAATTTAACTTATGTATTTATTCTTTTACTAATTTTACAAGCAATAAATTGTGAAAGTAAAAACTCGGACAATGAAGAAAAGCAAAGAGTAATCGCGGGTGTTCTGATAAACAATATAACCAGTACTAGTAGCACTAGTACTGCAAGCTCTTCTAGTATAGTCTGTTCTAATTCAGCGCCAACATTTTCGACTCTCGCTACGGCTGGGGTTACTTCCAATTGTGCGAAGTCGGGTTGTCATGTAGGCGCTAGCCCACAAAGTGGTTTGGATATGACTAGCTATAGTTCCGTATTAACGAAAGTAACCGCTAAGAATGGAAGTGGAAGTTTCTTATACCAAAAAATAAATGGTGGAACAATGCAACAATATACAACGTCTCAAATTACAACTGCGGTCTATTGCTGGATACAAGGAGGAGCATTACCATGAATAGGATAATTTTATTTTACCTCGCATTTATTTTTATTAATCTAAATGCAACTGAAATCAAGGAAGAGCATTTAACTGTAGCCTCTGGAAAAATTATTTTCCTGAGTGAAGCGCCACAAGAAACAATAAAGGGTATTGGTAAGCAAATTTCTGGCGACATTTATTTCAAAGAAAAAAAAGTTAAAATAAGTATTGATCTTACTGATTGGAAAACTAACAGCAAGCTTCAGACTTCGCACTTGCATGATAATTATCTTGAAACAGAGCAATTTCCAAAAGCAGTATTTGAAGGAACAATTCAATCCTATGATTCTAAGACTGGGGATGTTACAGTTATTGGCTCTATTAATTTGCATGGGATAACTCAAAATAATGTGAGCATCAAAGGGAAAGTAGCCGCCAGTGATATGGGCTATTCTTTGGTTTGTGATTTTTCAATTAACCTAAAGGATTTTTCAATCAAAGTTCCCAAGCTATTAATTTTAAAAGTAAGTGAAATTGTAAAACTCGAAGTTAAATTGGAATTAAAGCCAGTAAAATAGGATAAACAAAAGTATGAAAGAATTTAATCTTACACTATCACTTGGTATAATTATATTATCCGCTAGTTCATTATTTGCAGAAGCACAAACAAAGTCTACCTTCATGGGTTCTAGCCTTATTAATATGCCAAGCACAGAAGACGTGGGCAAAGATAATTTAGATTTCCGTTTTAATCATAGATTCGGAAACGGAAAGTCTACATCTGCCACATTTGCCGGTCTTGATGGAGGGGCTAATACTCAGTTGTCTCTAGACTACGGCTTTACCGAGAAGTTAAGCGTGGGAATTGCGAGAACGTCTGCTTTTCAAACGTACGAAGCTAGAAGTAAATATAAGATATTGAATCAAAATGATTCTATGCCCGTTAGTTTAAGCTTTTTTGGAGTCGTTGGTCAGGAAACATCTAAGCAAGCAATGAAGTATGATACATACATAAACCCTCCTTCGATTGGGAATTACATTAGTTTGCCTCCTGCTGCTGTATCACAAATTGATACCTATATCAGGCAAGAGGGAAATGAATATGAACTCAGTGATACAGATAAGAGAAGTTTTCTTGCTTCCGTTTTAATTTCTCGTAGATTCACGGATCGAATTTCACTTCAAGTATCTCCTATGTTTGTTCATAGAAATTTTATTAAAAGCCAACTTGGAAATGATAGAACAGGAGTTGATATTGGTGGCAGAATAAAATTAACCAAGCGAGTAGATTTTACCTTTGAAGCAATATTTACCCCCAAGCGAGATTACCAAGGTGCAAGTTATTATACGGAAGATAGATATACAAAATATCCGGGCTTAAATACGTTAACCGGCACTGAGATCAATCAGCAATACAATAATCCACAGGGACTTCAGTATGCGGCTCTTCGAAATATCATTCTTGATAAACCGGTTAATTATTATTACGTGCCGTTTAGTTTAGGTGTTGATATAGAAACAGGAGGACATGTCTTTCAGCTGTTTGTAACCAATATGAGAACCCTTGCGCATACGCAACTTCTTCGCGGGGCTGACTATGATTATAAAAAAGGAGATTGGACGGTAGGCTTTAATATTCACCGATACTTTTCATTCGCTAAAGATGTAGACTCAGAATAGATAGAGGAGTTTACACAGCCTTTGCCGCTCTTATTCTAAGTCTTTGCGATAAAGTTTTTAAAAGCGATATTGTAATACTTGAATAAGAGTTCAGTAGTTTATTAAAATCAGTTGAAGATAATCTGAATAGCTGAGAATCCTCTCGAAGGAGTGCAGTAGCAGATCTTGTTTCTCCTTCGATCAATGCCATCTCTCCAATCGCTTCACCAGATCCAAGAACTGCCACTTCAATATTATTTGCTAATACTGATATGGAGCCTGATTTTATTAAGTAACTCACCTTACGCAAGGTGAGTGCCAGCGTTCCCATCACTGAGGGTGGGGTTACACCTAACGGTGGGTTTTCCTCCCATCGCTTGACGCTCACCTTCAGCCGAGCTATGCCGCAGGCTATTGATTCATTAGATTTATCTAATATTCTTGATTTCATAAAAAAATCCATCGTTTTATT
>JANYCR010000067.1 GCA_025360185.1 Leptospiraceae bacterium
TGGATTTCTTAATCAGAGTATGATGATTACGGCCCATCGATTGTACACCAGAAATGCTTTAAAATCTTGTTATTTTTCTTATTGAGAGTGAATATAAGTGAAGCCTCAGATAGTCCTGATAAAAAACCAATTAAACAAAAAGAATTTTTTGCAACATGGAGAGGAGATTGGAAGTGTGGAAAAGAATTTTCCAATTTAAAGATTAAAAAAAATGGGAGCTATACTGGTTGGCTATTTGCCGGTGGGGATGATTCCGGTTGCGGCGGAACTCCAATAAAGGGAAGTTGGAGTATAAATGCATTAGGTGAGATTTGTCTGAAATCAAATTTAGAGGAAGCATGTTTTTTTATTTTTAACAGTAAGCTAATTGCAAATCTAAATTCTGCACCTGGCTTTAAAGAAAACTATGAAAGTGAATTTATAAGTGGTCTCTCAAAGGTAAAATAGGATTAGCCATGGAACTGAACGTTTACAAAGAATTCGCCTCAATACTTTCCGATGTAGAATACTTGGTTGGAAGAAACGAATTTGAAATATTTCGATTTGATTCCGAAAAGAATCCAAGGGATTATAATTTCAAGTGGAACCCAGTTTTTTCTAACTTAAGTAAGGCGGTTATCGCAAACCCATTGCGACCAACAACCCTCGATAAAAATTTCTCTTGCAAACTCTGTCCCAAGAAACTAGGGGCAATTCGTAATTTTACGCACCGTGGTACAAAGCCTATTCTAGTATTACATTATACGAGTGAGTTTAGAAAAGGACAACCAGCACTCACAAAGTCTAATCCTAATTTGACGCTTAGAACGAGAGAGTCTGAGGATTTATTTGATAGGCTTATTAAAAAAGTATTTGGATTTAGCTCTAAAGAATTTTACTTTCAGGAATATCCTGCTTGCTCCTTTAATCATAATGGTTCAAGTCTCGATGATTGGAAGGAGAGAATGAATGCCTGTGATACACATGTAAAGGACACTATTCAATCTCATGGGATAAAGGCTGTTATCCTGATGGGATCTGCCGCAGTGCTCAGGCTCGGCGCTGATGAAGCTAAGAATAGAACAGGAAAAATAGAGCCGCTTTCGTTCGGCGAATTAGAATTACCCGCTCTTGTAATTCGCTCTCCCGAAGGAGTTTTCTCTCTAGAAGAAAAAAGAAAAAAACTGGAATCAAATAAAACAAGTGATACGTACAAGCAAGCTAAGAAAGAAGAAGATGAAGTGAAGCTTTCCCTTGTTGAACATTTGACTGAGTTAAAGACTCGCTTAGGTATAAATTGATTCGATACGCGGAAGTTGCCATTAACCTCCCAATTAAAGCTGAGGATACTTTAACTTACGAAATTCCTTATGAGATGAAAAATGTCGAAGTAGGAAAACGCGTCGAAATAGAAGTTCGAAATAAAAAAATGGAAGGCGTTGTTGTCGAAATTCATTCGCTCATTCCAAATTATAGAACTAAAACAATTAAGCGAGTTGTAGACAAACTACCTATTATCACGGAGAGTCAAATTGAACTCGGAAAGTGGATGAAAGATTTTTATATTTCCACTCTAGGTGAGTCTTTGTATAAAATGATTCCAACCGGTCGTAGAAATATTTCTAGCGAAAAATTAGATGTAACCGCTGAATCAAAATTATTAAAACTTAATTTAGAGCAAGAGAAAGCATATCAAAGTATTCGTTTTAGTTTTGGAAAAGAATCTACGCATTTACTTTACGGAATTACCGGTAGTGGCAAAACGGAAGTGTACATTCACTTGATGCATGACTTACTGGCTAATACCGATAAGTCTGCAATTTTACTCGTTCCCGAAATCAGCCTTACAGTGCAAATACTAAAAAGACTGGAATTAATTTTTGGTGACCAGCTCGCAATGCTTCATTCTGCGATGAAGGTGTCGGAAAAATTTCGGAACTACCAAAAAATTTTA
The DNA here is from genome assembly GCA_025360185.1 of Leptospiraceae bacterium. Taxonomy (GTDB): domain Bacteria; phylum Spirochaetota; class Leptospiria; order Leptospirales; family Leptospiraceae; genus UBA2033. The sequence continues at coordinate 1,934 of JANYCR010000067.1, forward strand.
TCGGGTGAGAAGCGGATAGTCGTAGGTACCCGCAGTGCAGTCTTTGCTCCTGTGAAAAATTTGGGATTGATTATTCTAGATGAAGAGCATGACGGTTCTTATAAGGAACATTCAAACCCAAGATACCATGCAAGACAAATCGCGATGCAAAGGGCTAAGATGAATTTGGCGACAGTTGTTCTTGGCTCTGCGACTCCTTCGATAGAATCATTCTATCATGCAAAGCGTGGCAATATTGAAATACATACAATAAAAGAAAGGGCGAAATCAGCCGAGCTTTCAAAAGTATTCCTCCAAGAAAAAAAAGACGACAAAGATATTATAAGCGATACGCTTCTTTTTAAAATTAAACAAAGACTAGATAAAAAAGAGCAAGTGGTCTTATTACTCAATCGTCGTGGTCACAGCCCGCTTATTTTTTCTAAATCAGAAAAGAAAATGCTCGAATGTCCGAACTGTTCTACAAATCTTTGTTATCATAATAAAGGCAAAGCAATTTGTCATCTCTGTGGGTACAATGAGAGTTATGCGAAACTTAGCGATCGCATGAATGGAGAAATTGAACTCATGGGAGCAGGGACCCAAAAACTAGAAGAGTATCTGCTCGAAAAATTTCCGGCTGCTATAATAGAAAGATTAGACCAGGATGCAACTAGAAATAAAGAAATTTTAACCGATGTAATCGGTCGTTTGATAGCGCATAAGATTGATATACTCACTGGAACGCAAATGATCGCAAAAGGTCTGGATGCATCCCATGTGACTCTCGTCGGTGTAATCAATGCGAACACGGGACTAGGTCTACCTGATTTTAGATCGAGTGAGAGAGTTTACTCCTTATTAACCCAAGTCTCGGGTAGAGCAGGGCGATCTGAATTAAAAGGTGAAGTCATTATCGAAACATCGAACAGCACTCATCCTGTGATTCAATTTGCAACAAGGCAAAACTACGATGAATTTTTTGACCATGAAATTCTTGTACGTAGAGATTTATTTTATCCGCCGTTTTGTAGACTCATTCGATTACTAACCCGTTCTAAAATTGAAACTAAATCAGCCGAAGCAATTGAATTTATCAAGAAGGAATTAGATTCTAAAATTGCCAAAGCTAGTCTCAAAGATGTAATTGTATTAGGTCCCGCTCCTGCTCCTTTTTACAAAATAGATTCTAATTTTCGAAACCATATTGTAATTAAATGTAATTCTCTTTTAAAGTTAAGAGATATTATCCGTGAGATTAAAATGTTGTCATTACCCGCTAATGTCTATTTAGAAATAGATATAGACCCGATGGACTTGGTTTGAGGGGAAAAAGATTACCACCGATAGGGACGATGAACACCGATAAAAGATACAAGTAGTAGGAGTCCTGTCATATTTCCAAAGCATTTTCCTTTCAGGCTTTTTGTTGGAGTTTTTATTTTTGTTTTCTTATTAGGGGTCGGGCTAAGATGGTAGACCTCTTATCTCATTGAGAAAATTCTTCCTACCAAAAATTTTACGGCAAAGATCGCAAAGTTTAAATATCCGATGGTGCTCTTTGTGCATACTTTGTGCCCCTTAGCGTTAGGGTGGTGAAAAAATATGGGGGGATAATGTTGGCAAACTCCTAAAAAAATTTACCATCTTAGAAAGGGGCTTAACAGTATTAGTTCCTCAACTCCAGTGATATTGGTGTGAGGTAAAGGAGCCACCATGAAAACAATCTACACCAAAATAGTCCGGTTGGTGTGGTTCGACTTCGCTCACCAACCAAGTCCGGTTGGTGAGCGGAGCCGAACCAACCGCATAATCCAAATCATC
>JANYCR010000029.1 GCA_025360185.1 Leptospiraceae bacterium
TGCCACAGAGGCACGGAGACACAGAGGTTTGGTAAGTATAATGCGCGGAGAAAAAATAAATGACAAATAAAAATAAAATGACAATTAACAAAGATTTCAAAATCTTTTACCCTCCGTGTCTCTGTGCCTCTGTGGCAAAAAACTAATCTGAGGAGTATGGTATGAAAGATAAAAATTTTGGGGAAGAGCAAGGGTATTTTGGAGACTTCGGAGGACGTTATGCGCCGGAGATTTTGACCGATGCGCTAATTCAGTTAGAGAAAGTCTATTTAAAACTTAGAAATAATCCTAAATTTGTAAAAGAGCTAAACTATTATAACCAGAATTATGTAGGCAGACCTTCTCTTTTAACATTTGCAGAAAGACTTACTAAAGCCTGGGGCGGAGCTAGAATCTGGCTCAAACGGGAAGACTTAAATCACACCGGAGCGCATAAGATAAATAATACGGTAGGGCAAGCACTTCTCACCCGCGCAATGGGTAAAAAAAGAATCATCGCTGAAACCGGTGCCGGACAACATGGATTAGCCACTGCAACTGTTGGCGCCCTATTTGATATGGAGACAGTAATATATATGGGCGCAGAGGACGTTAGGCGACAGGAATTAAATGTCTATAAAATTAAACTTCTAGGGGCAAAGGTTGTTCCTGTTACATCTGGTACTGCTACTCTTAAAGATGCAACGAGTGAAGCAATGCGGGAGTGGGCACTCAGTGTGGCTAATACGCATTATATTGTAGGGTCAGCAATTGGACCTCATCCATTTCCTACTATTGTGCGAGACTTTCAATCTATCATAGGAAAAGAAACAAAAGAACAATTTAAAAAGAAAACTAAAAAACTTCCAGATGCTGTCATTGCCTGTGTAGGCGGAGGTTCAAATGCAATTGGAATGTTTTATGGATTTTTGAAAGATAAAAAAGTAAAATTGTATGGAGTAGAAGCGGGTGGACTTGGAAATAAACCGGGGGAGCATTCTGCCACAATTACATTTGGACGACCGGGATTTTTACACGGAACTAAAACTTTAATAATCCAGGATGCGGGCGGACAAATTGTACCGGCTCACTCTGTATCGGCAGGTCTCGATTATCCGGGAGTTGGTCCTGAACATGCGTATCTTGCTTCTACCAAGCGAGTTGAATATGTAAGCGTGAACGACAAAGAAGCGTTAGCCTCCTTTGTAGAAGTTTCCAGGCTAGAAGGAATTATTCCTGCTCTGGAAACAGCACACGCATTTTCGGCGGCAAAGAAATTAGCTAAAGAAATGGGAAAGAAAAAAGATTTAGTCATTTGTCTCTCGGGAAGAGGGGACAAGGATTCAATGGAAGTTAGCCGCTTGTTGGGAGATAAATAATGGGAAGTTTAAGAGAATGTTTCGATAAAGATAAGAGTCGTTGTAATTTCATTCCCTATATTTCACTGGGTGATCCGGAGTATGCGCTGTCAGTAGAATGGGCGAAGGCACTCATCGACGGAGGAGCGGATATTTTAGAATTGGGAATTCCATTTTCGGATCCAGTCGCGGACGGACCTGTAATTCAAAAATCCTATATGCGTGCACTTTCGAAAGGATTTTCGATGGATAAGGTGCTCGATACAACAAAGCAAATTCATGCGTATAAGCCTGATATACCGCTGGTATACCTTACGTATTTGAATCCGATTATTTCTTACGGGGAAGATAAATTTTTTAAGAAAGCTTATCTTTCCGGCATTCGAGGAATTGTAATTCCTGATTTGCCGTTTGACTCGAAGGATTCTAGCTCTGTTTTAGCAAAGGCAAGAGTTGCTGAAATTGATATCATTCATTTGATTACTCCTGCTAGTTCCAAAGAGCGGATAGCTGCTATTAAAAAAGTTGCCTCCGGCTTTATTTACTATGTGACATCTTACGGTGTGACCGGTGAGAGATCGAATTTTGCGACCGATTTGAAAAAGAGAATAGGTATGGTTCAAAAAACTCTTCTTCTTCCTATTTGTGCAGGATTTGGGATATCTACCGCAGAGCAGGCTAAGACCATTGCTGCGTATTCAGATGGAATTATTATTGGATCAGCAATTCAAAGGATAATTGAAGAAAAGTCTTCGCATGTAGACGCTTGCGCAAAAGCCTTGCTTGACTATGCCAAAGAAATTGCTAAGGCTATTCATTAATATTATTTGTAAGAAGTAAATTCTTGACGATTCTAGTTTCATTCTGAATCCTTCTAAAAGTCCTAAATTCAAATGTATCGATTGGAGTAAATGCAATGAGTGAAAAACAAAGTAAGCTATCAGTGATAGATATAATTTCTTTGACTACGTTTTCTATTGGAGCACTAGCAGTAACTATAAGTGCTTTTCTTCCGCCAAATGCACTTTCAGCACAAATGAGTATTCTTGGTGTATTACTCCTACTTGGTTCTTTTTATTATATCTACAAATTCATAGAAAAGGTTTCAAAGGATAAGCAGATAATCGGAAGTATCCTTATTGCATTTGTATTGGCTCTTACAATTTACACTTCTAAGAATATTCTTAAACTGATTCAAACTGCTGAGGAATCTTCTATTGCATGGAGATTTTTTTTACTAAAAGGAACTCCGGGTAAAGGCGCATTAAGCTCTGATAAAGGCTATATTGAAAAAGTAAATCAAATTGATGGTGCTAGAAAAGACATTCGAATTATCGGGATCAAAACTGAGACACTTGAAAAATTGCAAGGGACTTGGCCTATCGATTGGAGAAAGTATGCACAAATTGTAAATGCATTTAAAGGCACGAGTAATATGTTGCTATTCGATATTTTTTTTGTGGACTATAAACCCGGGCAAAAAGAGGCAATGGAAGGTTCACTCAAAGGAACGGATAATGTAATTTTTGACTATTCCATAGAATCGACAGCCGAATCAAGAAGCTCTGTGATTAATCTTGAGCAAAGAATCGAAAAACTCAGAAGATTCAAATTAAAAAATGTAATCGATGAAGATGACCAAGGAGTTTCTTGGCTTAGTTTTGCAGTGCCTCCTATTGAGCAAGTTACTGAAATTTCTGCCGGTGTTGGTTTTGCTAATATTAGAAAAGAAGAAAGTTCGTCTAATCGTCATATGCCTCTCGTTGCTAAGGTTTACAATCACGGTCCTAATAACGAAACAGAATATTATCCCTCCATTGATTTAATTGCGACTACTCGCTTTTTGGGTGTGAATGTAGTTGAAGACACGGAAGTAGTCATGGGAAAATATGTGAAGATTAAAAATATCCCGAAGAAGATGATAAAGGATAAAAACGGTGAGCATGATATTATGACTGTTCCAAATCCGGAAAGGGAAATTGTTATTCCTATAGACATTTACGGGCAAATGGAGATTAACTTTGTGGGCTCGCTTTTCTGTTTTAGAGATGATGATCTTTATGATGTAGCAGAATGGGGAAAGGAATATGCCGAGCAATATTCTGATACTATATTTCTTGTAGCGATGTATTATGCTACAGGTAGAGGTGCTTCTAAGGATACTCACCTTTCGCCTTATGGGGAAATGTCAGGAATCGAGCATCACGCACATGCGATCAATACAATTTTAAATCAAAGCTTCATGGCGAGTACTCCAGAAGGTGTAAACATATTTATATTTTTACTCGTTGCGATTATTATTGGTTTTGTTCAACCGAAAGTTAAAACCTGGTTTGCTTTTGTTTTTATTTTTTTATTAGTCATTGCTTATACAACTGTCAGTTTGGTTTTATTTTCGAAGTTTAATTTAGTTATTCCGCTACCGAGTATTATTATTGAGCAACTGATGATCTTTGTTGCCATCATCGGATTTAAAATCTTAACGGAAGAGGCAAATGTTAAATATATCCGAAATACATTTTCTAAATTCGTGTCCAAAGATGTAGTCGATGAACTTTTAAGACATCCTGAAAAAATTGCGCTCGGTGGAGCGAAAAGAGAAATTACAATTTTCTTTTCGGACATTAGGGGTTTCACTACATTATCCGAAGCTCTAAGCCCGGAAGAATTAGTAAAGTTATTAAACGAGTATCTCTCTACAATGACAGAAATTATTATCGAGTGTAAGGGAACCATTGATAAATACATGGGTGACGCAATCATGGCATTCTGGGGAGCACCGGTTGATTTAGAGGAGCATGCTTATTATGCATGTGTGGCTTCTCTCATTCAAATGGCTAGACTCACAGAACTACAAGCTAGTTGGAAACAAAGAAATCTTCCCTCCATTGATATTGGAATTGGACTAAATACTGGCTCAGCCGTTGTGGGTAATATGGGTAGTTCGCAGCGTATGGATTATACCTGTATGGGTGACACTATCAACCTTGGCTCTCGCTTGGAAGGCTCTAATAAAACCTATGGAACGAATATTATCATTTCCGAATATACTTACGAGAGAGTTAAAGACAGAGTATACGCAAGAGAATTAGACTTAGTCCAAGTAAAAGGTAAAACTCATCCAGTTAGAATTTACGAATTGATTGGTTTAATCGATGACAACGATATTAAAAAAGTAACAAAACCGTTGGTTATTTCTTGAGTCATGGGGATAACATTAATTTGACACTAGTGAGCAAAAATGAGTTTTAAGTATTTAGATAAAATTAATGATCCAGAAGATTTAAGAAAACTTTCCAGGGATGAATTAGAGTTAGTCTGTTCTGAAATTCGTACATATATAATAGATACTCTTGCAAGCGTAGGTGGGCATTTTGCTAGTAACCTCGGTGTAGTAGAGCTTACTGTTGCGTTACACTATGCTTTTAATACTCCCGTTGATCGCTTGATCTGGGATGTGGGTCATCAGACTTATCCGCATAAAATTCTGACTGGAAGGCGTGAGTCTTTAAAGACAGTCAGAAAATATCTTGGCATTTCAGGGTTTCCCAAACGAGAAGAGTCAAGATATGATTTGTATAATACAGGTCATGCTGGAACATCCATTTCTCAATTACTTGGAGAAGCGGTTTCTCGTGATTTGCTGCACAAAGATTATAATTGCATTGCAGTTATCGGAGATGCTTCCATAGCGACAGGCATGGCACTAGAAGCATTAAACCACGGTGGGCATATAAGACCAAATTGTTTGGTTGTTTTAAATGACAACTATATGTCGATTTCTAAAAACGTGGGATCTATATCTAATTATTTGAATAATATTATCACTTCTACTTTTTTTAACCAATGGAAAAAAGTATATTATACAATCCTCAAGTGGTTACCTCTTATTGGTCCCGCACTTGTGAGTCTTTCCAGGAGACTGGAAAAAGGTTTTAAAGATTTTTTAGTTCCGGGGGCACTCTTTGAAGATTTAGGATTTCATTATATTGGTCCGATTGATGGACATGATATTCATAACTTAGTGACTGTGCTTGAAAAAATAAAAAAGATGGATGGACCGCTTTTACTTCACGTAATCACGCAAAAGGGTAAGGGCTATATACCGGCAGAAAATGATCCGATCAAATACCATGGAGTAACCCCGTTTAATATTGAAGATGGTGCGATGAACGTTGACTCTAAAATAGGATACAGCAAAATTATTGGCGAATGCTTAATCCATATGACAACAAAGAATCCAGCTGTTGCCGCTGTAACTCCTGCCATGATTGAAGGAAGTGGTCTCAAAAATTATTCTATTAAATTTCCACAAAATACTTTCGATGTAGGCATCGCCGAACAACACTCAGTAGCCTTTGCAGGCGCACTTCTCGGTGGTGGGGTAATACCGTTTATGTGCATTTACTCCACATTCCTAACACGAGCGATGGATCAAATGGTAGAAGATATTTCTCTAATGAATTTGCCCGTTCGATTTGTTGTGGATAGGGCGGGTTGCGTTGGTGCTGATGGAGAAACACACCAAGGACTTTTTGATCTTGGGTATTTATGTAGTCTTCCTAATATGAGTATTATCGCTCCATCTAGTGCGCAGGATTTAATTGATTCTATGTTTTTCATGGAAGCCTATACGAAGGGTCCAATCGCGATTCGTTTTCCAAAAGCAAGCGAGTCAGCGGATAATATTAGTTACACTAAAAGAAATCTTTTGACCGAAGGAAAACTACGAATAGTCAATGAAGGAAGCGACATAGCGATTATTTCTATTGGCTCTATGTTAGATACGGCAAAGAAGACAAGAGACATATTAGAAAAATCTAATATGTCAACTGCTCTAATAGATTTATTCTGGGTTCGCCCTTTAGATATAGAAGGTTTAATGAATGCAATTTCTAGAGCAAAACACTTTGTTATCCTCGACGAGAGTTATTTAGATGCAGGTGCGTCGGGTTATGTCTTAAATAGAATCAATCCTAAGTATTTAAATCGTTATATAAAGACATTTGCCTTTCCACCTGACATAATCACACACGGTGAGAAGAATGAAATTTTTAAACACTATAATCTAGATGAAAATTCAATTGCTTCGGAAATTATTTCTTTTCTCAAAAATTAAAGACCTGATTTTTTAAAACCGATTATATATGTAACGGTTAGTTGCATGGAACAAATAAATTTTATATCAGCGCACAATGACATAGGCAAAGATCATTTTAACTCAGGTGACATAGAACGAGCAAATTTTTATTTTCTTAAAGCAATGGAAGAAGAGGAAAATTACGAAAGTCTTTTTTATCTTGGTCTTATCGAAAACCAGGATGGAAATTACAGAGAAGCACTTTCTTATTACTACCGGGCAATACTGATTAACCCCGACTACGGAAATCCCTGCAATGAAATCGGTGTTATCCTCCTGCGTCATGGAAGAGATAGAGAAGCAGTCTTCTGGCTAAAGCGCTCTATCCGCTGCTCGGTTAATGATGCACCTCATATTCCACTTTTTAATTTAGCAACTCTATATAAAATGTGGAATCGTCCTGAACGTTCCCTACAATACCTACATAAAGCAATTACAATTGCTCCTTACTTTACTGAGGCGATAGAGTTAAGAAATCAGTTATTGGATTAAGCCTTTCAAACATTACCACAGATGAATGGTTCGACAGGCTCACCACGGCGCACGGATGAACACCGATAAAAGATGCAATCAAGTCTTTAGTACATTAATTTCAAAATTCGTATTCCAATATTTCATTTAAAAAATAGAATCGGATAATAATCCCCAAGTGTAAACCTGCTCTAGTGTTTTTTGTCTTAGAAAAGAAAAAAATCTTGTAATTTTTTTAAATATAAAAGCCTATGGCTTACAAGTGATTAAAAAAAATGCGAAAGTTTGGTAATTCAGTGCAGGCTAACACCTAACACCTAACACCTAACACCTAACACCTAACACCTAACACCTAACACCTAACACCTAACACCTAACACCTAAGGGTGTTCCTTGTTTTGTTATAGCATTTGAATTGAAAAAAATTAGAAAGCGTAAGCAGCGTAAGCGAGGTGTCCTATGCAGTTTTTGAAAAATAAGTTTGGTTTTAAGTTCGGTAAGCTCTTACAAAGAGCTCCCCATATTGTTCTATTAATTTTATTATCTTTTTTCTTTCGAAACGATTTTACTCCACCCGAGCCTCTTTACCAAATTGTTCCGCAGACATCAGTTGATGCGAGGGGGAATCTTAACCAAGTATACCCAATTCAGATTCCACCGGGGACAAAGGATATTATCCCCAAGTTGTCGCTTGCTTATAACTCCGCATCCGGGAATGGAATTCTTGGAATGGGTTGGATGTTAAATGGACTTGATTTCATTGCGCGTGATACTTCTAAAGGTGTAGAAAGTTATGATGGTCGTTATATATCGAGTCAAGCAGGCACATTGGAATTTAGTGCGGGTAGTGTATATTATCCAAGAGAATTTAACTTTAGTAAATTTATTTTGCAGGCAGATGGGAGTTGGCTTTCGATTGATAAATCGGGAAACAAATATTACTTCGGTGTTAGTTATGGAGTAAAGACGACTGAAACCGACCCACTTAGAAATGATAAAATTAAAATTTGGCCCTTAGAGAAAGTCGAAGATATTTATGGGAATGGCTATAGCATAACTTACTTAATCGCAGATAGTAAATCGGATGGCTATCCTTATCCTGATACAATCACTTACAATAATGGAAATACTGTAATTCAGTTTGCGTATGCAACTCGTTCTACGAATGATACAATTGAACTATACCGGTATGCTTCAAAACAGAGAATTACAAAGAGATTAGATTCTATTACCGTTACGAATAATGGACTTGCTATTGAAACCTATACTCTCGGATACGAACTAGGGGCAACTTCTAATAGTCGGCTAATCAGCATAAACCGCGATGGGTATAAACCAATTTCTTTTTCTTATAATGATAATACAATAGATGTGAATGGAATTATTGCATCTTCTAGTGCAGTAAACTCTTTGAATTATACCTATATGTTTCCTGAGCGAAGTCCTTGCATCATAGGCGAAGCGGCATGTATTTGCAGTACTAGTTTCGGATGCCCACCCCCGTTAAACATGATAGCCGGTGTGATCTGTGCCGTCAATTACATGGCTTATAAGAACTATTGTCGATTGGGAATTGAAAATTCTATTCACTTGTTTGCCGATGTAACGGGAGACGGGGTTCCTGAATTACTCGCCGTAGCAGGTTCCAATAGCAATGTGCAAATTAAATCTTCTGTAGCAGGCTCTACTATACAGAGTGACTACTTTAATCTCTCTGGAAATGGAATGATTATTCCCGGTGATATTAATGGAGATGGAAAGACTGATTTTTTTATTTTTGAGGATAATGACAAACCATTAAAGATTGCAAAGGTAAATCCTGATTTGTCGATGCCTGTTACTACTCTTGGAGTAAATGTAAGTAAGATCAGAAATGACGCAGGAGATAAGGCAACTAAAAATTTCATAGTCGACTTTAATGCTGATGGACGTAGTGATTATCTCAAATTCGATTCAACGAACTCTAGTCTAAATTTATATTTATCAAATGGAAGTGCTTTAGCTGGGGAACAGGATAAAAAAATTATAAACTTTTTAGAGTATGGCACGTTTGGTCAGGCATTTATGGATATGGACAGAAACGGGATTCCTGATTTTGTGCGTATGGACAATACTAATAATAATTATAGAATCATTGTAACATTTTATAAACAAGATTTAACTTTCCAATCAGAGAGTTCTACAACCTTCACCGACTTAGGAGAGCCGGGGAACCAGTTTTTTGCTGATGTGAACGGAGATGGGTTTATTGACTTTATCATCTATGATGGATACAATCTACAAGTATATCTATTTGATGGAATGAAATTTAAAACTACCCCGATGACAAGTCCAATTGAAAACATCGTAGCTACCAAAGACCCAGGTTATGATTCGCCGGATATAGGTCCGCCCGGGCAAGGCGCGCAAAACGGTTATATTGATTTAACTGGCGACAATAATCCAGACAAAGTAGAATACGATGGTAGCAGTCCAAGGGTTAGTGTTTATAATCCGGTATCTAAAAAATATGACCCTGCTATTGCCATTGGACCGAGTCCATTTCTAGTAGACTTAGATAAAAATGGCGGTCAAGATGAAGTCAAGTATACGACTCGTTCCACAACTGACTCAAATAATAAACTACATACTTATATTATATTCAAAGTAAAGATGTATGATAAAGATGGAAACTTACTAGCGAATGTCACTCCGCCGGAGGTTGACATAGGAAATCTATATCCAAAGGCAAGACAAACACAAATGGTAGGTGCTAGAGTCTACGATAATTGGCGTAATACTAAAATGTTTGTAGATATGAATGGAGATGGAAAAGCTGATTTTGTTCGGTTCTATAACGGGAGAGTTTATATTTCTTATTTTACAAATATAGCGGGTAATGCAGTGTATTCGAAAAGCGGAGATATTTCTTTTCCGGCTGCGGCATTTCAATATGTTGCGGATATGAATAAAGATGGGCGTATGGATATAGTAGGTGTCGATGCTGCGCAATCTCCAATCCAATACGGATTTGATAATTCTGATTATAAAAATGAATCTGCCAGGGCAGGTAGTGGAACTTTAAATTTTTATTATCTTCCCAAAAGTCCTGCGGGAGATTTGCTGACTAAAGCGTTTGATGCACAAAAAAGTATTTCGATTATTTATGGAAACGATCAAAAATCTGATACTGATTCTTATCCGGTACTAAACCATCAAAGTAGTGGGGACAGAATTGTAAATTCTTTAGATATTGATTACGCTGGAGGAAATACAGAGCGTAGAGCTTATTTCTTTTATGACCATAAATATTATATAGGACCAAACATTGATAAGACAAAAGACCTCGGTTATAAAATGCAAACCATTC
>JANYCR010000050.1 GCA_025360185.1 Leptospiraceae bacterium
GAAAAATAGGATATGCCGCAATGGTCTTATCCGGCTTCGTGATGCTCGGAGAATCAGGAAATAGAATTGTGAATATAAATAACGCTTCTTTAAGTTTTATTCCTATCTCAAGTGGGTTAGAAACAAAAGTCCAGTGGAAGGCAACAAATTTTTCTATAGAGTTTGCTTATGAAGATGGATTTGAATATGAGCAGGTAATACCGATTACAGATTTGCCAATGGATAAACAGGAATTTCTAAAGCCTTTTATTGAAGGCGCAGAGACAGTCATCATCGAAGAAGTATTTGGAATGAATACGCATTTCTATGAAGCTTACATTATCAGACAAGGGAAAGTTACCTCGCTTGATTTGAAAGAGTAGGGGTACTTATATTTTGCGTTAATCCTCTTCCGGTAAAAATGGTAGAAAAAAATATGCCATGAATTCGTTTCTACTTGCGAAACCTGTTTTCGAAAATAAAATTTGAATTTGGTTTTCTACTGTTCTAACACTTTTATTTGTATAGCCTGCAATTTGTTTATTCGAAAGCCCTCTCAGGATAAGTTCGCCAATATGCTTTTCTTTATCAGTAAAATTCCATTCCTTAAATTGAGTTTCTATTTTTTTCCAGAGACTATTTTCGCTTTGCCGTAATGACTGATTATTTACTTTTAAGGATAATGCCAATTGCTCTACAGTCTGCAATTGTGAATTTGTTTTAAAGAAATTTTGAACAATAAAATAATTATAGGAAATACAAAACGATCCAATAAAGAACTCTAAATAAAAATTATACCGGGAAATAAAATCAGGGACAAAGGATTGCCAGTGATAAAACTCGCACACTTCTTCAAACATCCAGATACCAATTACAATAGAAAAAAAAACTGCAAAAAAAACATGCTTCATTTCTTAAAAATCCTCCAAACGTTATGAGTAATATCCACAATAGAGTAATTCTACCCATTTACAATTCTTTCTTTTTAATTGATAATTGCTTTAATAAAAGGATTTACATAGAATGAGATATGCATTTTTACTTAGTATATTAGTATGCTCACAAATTTATGGGCAGGAATTAGAGAAGGCAGAGGATAAATTATCACCTGCACCTTCGACTTCAGAAAAAGAAGACACTACAAAGAAAGAAGAGAAAAATATAAAAAATTTAGATGTTGAGCCTGAGCCTAAAGAAAGCTCTAAAGAAGAAAAAAAAGATGAGCATGTAAAAAAACATGAGCACAAGCATGTTGAAGTTAAATTACAAGTATCCTCTGATTATATTTCTCGGGCATGGGCGCTTGGAAATGAAGATATGGCAAGAAGAAATAATGTTGCTTATAAATCTTTTTATCCCGCGTGGACGTTTCAACCTACTATTGAATTCGAAACTCCAATTAAAAATTTACACGCTGAAGTTTTTTTTAATTTGTGGATGGTAGACCGGGGAGATCGGGATAACGAACAACGGCTGTTGCAATCCAAGACTGGTGGTGGTGAATTGTATCCCAGATATTTTACCGATTTGCAAAATCAGGATTTTCAGACAACAAGTTCGTTTACAGGAATTACAAGTTACTACAATCCGACAACCGTAACGAAATATAAAAATCAAAATGGTATGGCGCGTAACGATGCAACAGAAATAACTTTGTTTTATGATTGGGGGAAAAAGAGTTATGGAAGAATTTTAACAGGCGGATTTCACTATGCGATTATTCCCTATTTTCCCCCGTATGCCAATGTCCTTTCTAAAACTCAAATCTATATAGCGTATGAATTTCCATTTCTGAGGATATTGAATCCTAAAATCAGTTTATATCATACTGTAAACCGTCGTAATCAGGGTAATGCAGCTACAGGTTTAAACAGAACCCAAATGTATGTCCCTCTCCAAGTAAGCTACAAATTTTTTGAGAGAGGATTATTTTCAATAACCACTGGAACAAGTCTCGGTTACATGTATCAGCAAAACCCTGTTAACCGCAACTCTGGATTCTCCGATCTTTCTAGTATGCTTAAATTTTTATATGACCATTATTACTTCGATTTTAATTGGGTATATCGACCCAGCGTAAAAATATGGGATAATAACTATTATTTTGATGGGGGACCGTCAAACCGTTATATACACGATGGACATGTTACTGATCCATCTAAAGTTTATGGTTATGAAAATAATTATATCAATAGCCAAATTTCTAAAGCCGTGAGTGACCCTGTAGCAAGAGAACTAGTTAAAGAAAGATATAATCAGCAAAGAATTATTCAAAATCTTTTTTATGTAAGTTTTGGATTAATGAAAAATTTTTAGATTTGTATTTTCTTTGTAATTAGTTTGAGCGTTTACTTGGGATAAAAAAGGCAAAGGAAATTTTATTTTTATGTACAGAGCCGGTGTGACAAATAAATTTTTTTGTTATGTCTTAAAACTTTTTACTTATCACTACTTTTTCATAAGAATAAAACCTCCGATACTAGAATTAGATTATTTTTATTGCAAAAGAAAATGGAAATTGTCTAACTAGTAAAACAAAGACTTACTTTATTATGCAAGTGAAGTAGGTGCAGAAGAGGTTAACTCAAGTTATCTGCTTAAACTCTTTTGAGATAAATATAAAAAGAATTGCACGAGAAGAGGGTTGTAAAATCATGGTAAAAAGGCAGTAAAAGGAAGGTACGAAAATTTGGATTTCCCCGATTTAGAATCTTATTTTCAAGTTTTGACGGATACTACTGATAACATTGCGATTATTAACACTCATTATGAAGCAGATCATGAGAGAGATTTCAAGCAATTAGATGACATCTTTAGCGATATCATCTCTCGACCCTGGGAACATTCGCCCGACGACTATTACGTATTGTTCACTAGTTACTTTACATTCCATGTGAAAATCATAGAAGAAATTGTAAAGGAAGCTAGAGAGATACTAAACCCTGACAAGCGTGATTACCTCAAGAAGTTGGTAGGATACAAGAAAGAAGCAGACGAATGGTTTCTAGCACTGAAAAAGAAAAGAAAATCTGTGATGGTAGCTGCATAAAATTTGCTTTTTAAGATATACCATAGAGTATTGACTCTATGATATTCAACTCAGTTGATTTTATCCTTTTTTTTCCAGTAGTTTATCTACTTTATTTAAGGATTGATCACAAGAAACAAAACATACTCCTCCTGGTAGCCAGTTATTTTTTTTATGGCTATTGGGATTACAGATTTCTTTCTCTACTTGTCCTCTCTACGGTTATTGACTATTATGCCTCTCTCGGCATTGAAGCTAATCGCGATAATCCCAGTAAGAAAAAATACTTTTTATATCTCAGTATTTTTTCTAATCTAGGAATCTTAGGATTTTTTAAATACTTTAACTTCTTTATCAAGAGTGCCGTCTCAGCCTTTGGTGCGCTTGGTGTCAATATGCATGAGCCTACGCTAAATATCATTTTACCGCTAGGGATTTCTTTTTATACATTTCAAACCATGTCGTATACGATTGACGTGTATCGTGGAGATTTGAAGCCTACACGGAACTTCTTAGACTTTGCACTTTTCGTTACCTTCTTTCCGCAATTAGTTGCAGGACCGATAGAACGGGCTACTAATCTATTGCCGCAGATTACAAATGAAAGAAAAGTAACCTTCGAGAATATAAAGCAAGGCGCTTTTCTAGTTCTATTTGGATTTTATAAAAAAATCTACATAGCGGATAATATGGCTACTATTGTAGATCCTTTTTTTCTCGCTGATTGGGGGGGACTTAATCCAAACCCTATTCTTAGTCGAACCGGTGCAGAGGCGTTTTTAGGTGCGACTGCATTTGTATTTCAAATCTACGGAGACTTCTCCGGTTACTCGGATATTGCCCGCGGTATTTCTAAATTTATGGGTGTTGAGTTAATTCGTAACTTTAACCATCCACTTTTTTCGCAGAACATAAATGACTTCTGGAGAAGATGGCATATTTCTTTTATGAATTGGCTCAGGGACTATGTATATGTTCCTCTCGGCGGTAAAAATGACAGTGAATTAAAACAGCATTTGAATAGTATGATAGTTTTTGTTTTATCCGGTCTCTGGCATGGGGCTAATTGGACTTTTGTGCTATGGGGATTTTTTTGGGGAATTGTAACTAGTATTTATCGAATGCTTAGAAAGATGACTGCTCCCAAAGATGGAAGTAAACGTCCTCCGACGAACAAATACTTGGTTCCTGTCAACGTTGCGTTTACATTTGTTTTAGTTATTTTTTCTTGTTTCTTCTTTCGTGCACAGGATATAACGACTGCTTTGATTATGATTAAAAAAGTATTTCTAGAGTTTGGAACGGTTGATCCAAAGATAGTAATGAAATTTTTCCGTTTAGCAATTCCTTTTCTACTCATTGAATTTTATCAGTATATTAAGGATAACGAGTATTCTATCTTCGAGCTAAAGACATTTTACAGAGTATGCTTTTATCTCTTTATATTTTATTCTATCATCATAATGGGGAATTGTAACAAAAATGAATTCATTTATTTCGTATTCTAAAAAAGTTCCAGCGTTCAGCATAACAGTTCTACTCATTATAATAATTGAAGTAGCTTTGTATTTTATACCCAACCTGCATTATTTAGAAGGAGGAGGATCGTTCTTTACCTATTATAAAAAGCAAATCGCAGAAGATAAAAACCAAAGTTTCGACATATTGCTATTAGGCGATAGTCGCTCTCTTTCTATTCGCGGTGTAAAAGAAAATGAAGGTGAGTTCTCGATGTATAATATGAGTTTGCCCGCAGCAGGTCCGCGCTATTTTAAATTCTTTCTGAAGAAATACTTGGAGAATCATGCAAATCCGAAGTTAGTGATTTGGGCGGCTGACCCCGAACAATTCAATCATACCAAATCAAAAACATTTAATACAGATAAAAATCTCTGGAATCAATACAAGCATCGACTTCTAAATCTTTTTACATTTCCTGAAAGCTTTGAGCAATACAAAGGCGGCGAATTGGTATTTATCGCAAAGGAATATTTACCGCTCATGATGTATTCGTATAAATACAGGCAGGGCTTTGGTGATTTGCTAAATGGTTTGAAAATGGAAACATTTACAAATCGCGAAACCTATCATACAAAACAAAATCATATGATCGAGACAATCACATCGAGCCATAACGGACAAATTAACTTGGGCGATTATTTTATAGCAGATGAAAAGGAAGTAGCAAAAAGTTATGTGAAATATTTGGAAGGTTTGAATGAAGTGAAAGATTACGATATAGAGCCGTTAATTGACTTCTTAGAGTATTGCAAGGAAAAGCAAATTAAAGTTTTGGTCTTAAATATTCCGCGCGTAGAAGGACTCAACCAAACTTTGTATTTTCAATCTGTAGTTCCGGCTATTCGTGATAAGACGGCAACATTTCCAAATGCAAAGTATTTAGAATTTCCAAAGATGGATTACCCGCTTTCGTTATTTTCTGAATCCATTCATTATAATAGTTCTGGCGATAAACAATTGAATACTGATTTTAAAACTTATATCTATCCAGAGATTATTTCTTATGTTAAGAATTCTGAGAAGAAGGAACCAAATGAAAAATAAAAAGTTTTTACTTTATCCGCTAGTTTTATTTTTCATTCTATTTGCATTCGATAAAATATTCCTTCTAGATAAAGTCAGGTCTTATATCAAATCGGATTTTACTTATATCTACTATGAGACACGAGAAGACTTGTTTGAAATGCTCAAACAAAGAAAGTCGGACAAGAAACTCATGATTATCCTCGGCTCGTCAAGGCTCTTATACTTTGATTCAAAAGATCTAGAAGAATTTTACCCGAACTGGGATATATATAATTTTTCCTCTGCTGTTACAACGCCTGCGTATTATTACTATTACCTGGAGAAAATTTTAGATGCAGGAATTAAACCTGACTTCGTTCTTTTAGAATCAGATCCAAATCAATTTAATTCGAATACTCCCATATTTAGAAATTCTAATCTTACGTATAGTTTTGATTTGCCGTTTATCTTGAAGTATGCGAATCTATTCGGGAAAGACTACGTTAGTTTTTATCTGGGCAAATACTTATTTGCCTCAAGTAAGAACAAACCGCATTTAGACACTGCGATTAAAAGACTGACCGATCCACGTTATGAAATCATTGCAAAAGAAGGTTATAAAATAAAGGATATGCTTTTAGAGAGTAAGGGGAGTTCTAAGTCCCTTGTTGAAAATTACGTAGAGCGAGACTTTGGAATTTTACAAGCAACGAGCCAACGCACTATCGATTGGCTTTTTTCTTCTTACAAAGACTCCGAGATGCAATATGCGTTTTACGAAAAGATATTACAGCGATTATCCGACGCAAAAATCAAGACAGTAATAGTCTGGCCTCAAAGCTCTCTACCCATGCAAGACCTGATGCGTAAATCCGAAAATGTAGGAAAGAAAGTAGGTGCCTGGTATACAAAGGTAAATTCTATCAGCGCCAAATATGGATTTAACGTTCGAGACATGGATGCCACTGAGGATTATTACTGTAATTCGTTCGTTGACGGCGGTCATATCGCTAAAGATTGCTACCATCCATTCATGCGTTATGCGATGAGTGAATACTTTAAGATTACCACCAATGAACACCAATGAACACCAATGAACACCGATGGAAGAGTTTAGCCTGCTTGATTTAATCCATTTTTGCTTTAAGCTTTTAATTTGTGGGAAAGAATGGGAGAGATTTTTGGGAGAAGTTGGATGCAAATTACTAGAAAGACAAATAGGCGAAACGGTTGTGCTACAAGTAGTAAGCG
>JANYCR010000052.1 GCA_025360185.1 Leptospiraceae bacterium
AATGGCAACCAATCCCTGTTGGAAGAAAAGCGAATCAGACAAACCAAACTTTGGATTATCTACATCTGCTTACTGGGTAAAATTTAAAGTTGAGAATAAGAAGGATAAGTCCATAAGATATTTTTTGGAATTAGATAACCCACCACTAGACTACGCTCATTTTTATTATGAAGAGAGTAACGAAACAAAAGAAATTGTTTTAGGAGATATGATTCCTTTTTCTAAAAGAATAATCACGAATCGAAATCCAATTTTTGAAATAAAGGTTTCTGCACTAACAAAGAAAACCTATTATATGAAACTTGCATCGCAGGGAACTGTTACTTTTCCGCTTAATATTTGGGAACCAAAAGCATTCTATAATTTTGACCATAACATACAAATCTATTACGGAATTTTTTTTGGAGTATTTTTAATTATGGGATTTTATAACTTATTTCTATTTCTATCTATCAAAGATACTGCTTATTTGTATTATGTGGTTTATATTTTTGGATTTGGTTTTTTTATTTCATTAATATCAGGATTGGCATATGAATATATCTTGCCAAACTCACCAATTTTAATAAACAAAATTATGATCTTTGCTGTGTTAATATTTGAACTTGGAACTATACTATTTAGTAGAAAGTTCTTAAGCACAAAGACAACTTTACCAAAAATTGATTTTGTTTTTAATGTTTACATTTTGATTTTATTTTTTCTATTCTTAGGGGGGCAATTCCTACCATATCGTATTATTTTCCCATTTATTCCATTTATAACAATAATAATTTCCTTAACGTTTTTTGCATCTTCATTTTACTTATTTAGAAATGGTTATAGTCCAGCCCGCTTTTATCTTTTAGCATGGACTATATTTTTAATTTTGGCTATTACATATTCGATTGCAAGATTCGGTATTCTTCCTAATAATTTTATAACAATCCATGGAATAGAAATTGGTTCTGTCCTAGAAGTCGTCCTTCTTTCCTTCGCCCTAGCCGACCGAATCAACATTCTCAAAAAAGAAAAAGAAGAATCACAGCGCGAATTAATCGTTAAACAAAAAGAGTTAATTCAGTCTTACGCTCGCTTCGTCCCTGAACAACTTTTAACATTCCTCGGAAAAGACATTATTACAAAAGTAGGGCTTGGAGATTCAGTGCAGAAAGAGATGACGATTTTATTTTCCGACATACGCTCGTTTACCTCTATTTCGGAAGGTTTGAGTCCGAGTGAGAACTTTGGATTTATCAATTCTTACTTGGAGACGATGGGTCCGGTCATTCGTAAACACAATGGGTTTATAGATAAGTACATTGGAGATGCAATCATGGCATTGTTTCCGCAAAGTCCTTCGGACGCGATTGATGCTTCAATTGAGATGTTAGAAGAATTGCACAAATTAAACGTCAAGCGAAAGAGCAAAGGCTTTGCTCCTATTTCGATTGGAATTGGAATTCATACGGGAAGCCAGATGCTTGGGATCATTGGTGAAAAAGAGCGTATGGAAGGGACTGTGATTTCAGACGTAGTCAATACGGCTTCGCGGTTAGAGGGGCTAACCAAGGCTTACTCCACTGCTCTTCTTGTTAGTGAAGATGTCTTGGATGGTGTTGAGGATAAGAGCAAATACGAATTTCGTTTTCTGGATACTGTCAAAGTAAAAGGGAAAAACAAAGCTGTTCGGATTTTAGAAATTCTAAACGGGGTTTCTCCTCGTATCCGCGAATTGAAAATGCAAACCAAACCTGATTTCGAAGCAGGCATTGATTTTTATTATTCTAAGAAATTCAAAGACTCTCTCAAGAAAATGAAATCTGTTTTGAAGAAAGATTCCAAAGACAAAGCCGCAGAGCTTTATATTGAACGTTGTAATTTTTATTCTAAGAATGGCATTGATCCGAACTGGGATGGAATCGAGAAATTGGATTTTAAATAAAATTTTTAGATTTACAAATCTTATCCGATTGATAAGATTGTATTGTGATTTTATCTTTCAACGATAAAGACTGTGAAAAAATTTGGAA
Source organism: Leptospiraceae bacterium (assembly GCA_025360185.1). Lineage (GTDB taxonomy): Bacteria > Spirochaetota > Leptospiria > Leptospirales > Leptospiraceae > UBA2033. The sequence continues at coordinate 2,013 of JANYCR010000052.1, forward strand.
CTCTGAATTTACAAAAAGATTTCCAATTGAAATCCAAAAGAAAGCCAAGATGAAATTGGAACTTTTAAATGCGGCAAAAAAAGTAGAAGAATTAAAAATACCTCCTTCTAATCGTTTACATATTTTACAAGGAAATCGAAAAGGGCAGTATAGCATTTCAGTGAACGACCAATATCGAATATGCTTTATTTGGGAAAATGGGAATGCGTCTAATGTTGAAGTGGTTGATTATCACTAGGTTATTATTATGAAAAAGAAATTAAATATAGAATTAAATATTCATCCAGGAGAAATTCTAAAAAAAGAATTTTTAGAAGAATTAAATATCTCTGCGAGAGCCTTATGTCTAGAAACTGGAATTCCTGAATCCAATTTAAGTCAGATATTAGGAGGCAAACGAGATATTACCGCTCATATATCTTTGTTACTTGGAAAATTTTTCGGATTAAACGAGGTCTTTTTTTTAACAATGCAAAATCATTATGATATTACAAAAGAAAAAATCATTCATGATGTAAGACTTTCGAAAATTCGTCCCTATCATAAATTGAAAAAGTCTGCATGATTTTTGAAAGTTAATCAATTTTGGTCTGATACCTGCATAGATATAGTATGAAAAAAGTCTGGCGGTCGTTTATAGAATGCCTGATTATTTTTAAAGCAAATGGCTGAATGTGGAAATAACATTTCGCTTATTTCTTGTACTGTTAACGGGTTTGGGCAGCGAAGCGTTGCCCAAGTCGCCGACAGGCTTCCCTGTCACCAAAAGGTAACTACGAAGCCGTTAGGCTGAGTAGTTACAAATAATTTATGATTTGACATACATATTAGACAAAGTAGAAGTTATGCAACTTAGCAGAGGAAAAAATGGCAAACACATCGATCAGCTCACAACTCATTGACGCAACTACTAAAATTGTAAATATTCTAAGACAAATCAAAGACATTAATAGCACGACAAAATTAATCGCTATAAATGCTGCGATTGAATCTTCTAGGTCAGCACAACTTTCTGATAATTTCTCTTCTCTTTCGGAGCAAGTGCGGACTCTTTCTACTCGTTCCGAAGAATCCTTTAGTGAAATCCAAGTCCTGATCGAAAATTTGAGAATCTGTTGTGCGAAAGCGATTGCCGTTCGTTTGGCGGATTTGTCGATTGACATTATTGATAAAATTGATCGCAATTTGTTTGAGAGAAATTGTGACTGTCAGGCTTGGGCGACGTTTGAGGATAATGTCAACGCATGTTTAACTGGAAATGGAACTGAGGCAAGTAACTTGCTAAATAATCTAGTGAATGTATATGAGGTTTATCATGATATACTCCTACTCAATAAAGAGGGACAGGTAATTGCAACTGGAAAAAATCCTCAGCTCATTGGGCAAAATCAATCGAAACACAGTTGGTTTAAGGAAGTTATCCGCTCCAGTTCTGTTCATGTCACCGATATGTATTTCTCTGAGTCCGTCGGAAATTATACAGTGGCTTACTCTGCACCTGTGCGCGACCAGAATAAAAACATCATCGGAGTTCTAACAACTCGGTTTAACTGGGACTTTGTTTATGATATTATAGAAAAAGTAAAACTAGAAAAACATTGTAAGATATTTTTGATTTCTTCGTTTGGGATGATTATATCTTCCAAACAAATGTATGATATTTTGCGAGACAATCTTTTGTGGCTTGGGGCGGGAGAAAGTGCTATTCAGGGAAGAAGAGGTTACAGCATAGAAACCGCTCGGAATGGTCAATGGAAAGCATTCGGGTATTCTCGCACAAAGGGTTACAACGCGTATCCCGGAAAAGGCTGGTCTGTAATTGTAGATGAACCAATTCATCTCGAAAATCCACGAGTCATTATAGAATCTTTTCCAGAAGCAAGTGAAAGTAAAATTGCTACCAGGTCACGTGCTCATTCCGAAGATGTAAACAACCAGCTACTCCAGATTACCCACCA
>JANYCR010000087.1 GCA_025360185.1 Leptospiraceae bacterium
CCCATAAAAAGATTTCCCTGACCTTCTAGCTTACGAGCCTGTTCCTTTGCCGCATAATTAGAAATTGCATCTACAGATTCAAAAAGGCATTTGCGTGTATACCCGAATGAATCGAATGCACCAACTTGAATGAGTGCTTCAATCACTCGCTTGTTCACACTATGCGTATCTACGTTTAAAAGAAAATCATTTAGAGATTTAAAACCGCCCGCACGCTTACGAGATTCGATTATGCTATTAGCCGCAATTGAGCCTACGCCTTTTAGTGCTGAAATTCCAAAGCGTATGGTATTATCCGCAGGAATACTAAAAGACGCTTCTGATTCGGAAACATCTGGATTTAGAATTTTAATTCCCATTTCCCTGGCGTTGTTTACAAATTTCACAGTCGCACTTGTATCATTTCCATCGGAGGCAAGAAGTGCTGTCATGTATTCCGTTGGATAATTCGCTTTGAAATAAGCAGTCTGATAGGTTACTAGCGCGTAGGCGACAGAGTGAGACTTATTAAAACCATAGCCGCCAAATTTTTCGAGAAGGTCAAATAAGTCAGAGGCAAGTTTGCCATCTATGTTTTGAGCTTTGGCACCGGCGACAAATTTCACTTTTAAATCTGCCATGAGATCAAGCTTTTTCTTTGCCATCGCCTTACGGAGTACATCTGATTCCCCCATCGTAAATCCACCCACGACGCGGGAAATACTCATTACCTGCTCCTGGTAAACAGCAACGCCGAAGGTTTCTTTTAAAATAGGCTCACAGGAGGCATGCGGATAGGATACTTTTTGTTTGCCGCTCTTTCTATCCAAGTAATCCTGTAACATGCCAGAATCCATTGGACCGGGACGATATAAGGCAATTAGAGCTACAATTTCTTCAAAAGTATTTACCTGTGACTTGGCAACGAGATCAGTAATACCATTCGACTCTAACTGGAATATTCCGAGAGTATTCGCTTTTTTTAAGAGAGAGTAAGTCTTTGCATCGTCAATCGGAAGTTCATCGGGAACAATTTTAATTCCATGACGCTTCTCAACCAAGTGAACTGCATAGTCGAGAGTGGTTAAGTTTTTTAGACCTAAAATATCCATCTTGATTAGACCAACACTTTCTAGTTGGTCTTTATCGTATTGAGTTACAATCGAACGACCATTCTTTCCTTTTTCGGCGACTGTAGAAAGCGGGACAATTTCTTCGAGCGGATAAGGAGAAATTACCACACCAGCCGCGTGTCGTCCAGGCTGACGGTAGTTACCCTCTAGTTTTTCTGCGATGTAAAATAATTTACGATTTGTATCATTTTTTTCTTTGAGTTGTTTTAGATCGCCGGATAATTCAACTGCTTCGGCGATTGAAATTCCAAGTTTAGAAGGAAATGCTTTAGATATTTCATTTGATTCTGCGAAGCTAATATTGAGAACCCGCGCCACGTCTTTTAGTGCAGCTTTGGCGGCGAGACTTCCAAAGGTAATAATCTGCCCTACTTTTTCTTTGCCATACTTTTCTTTTATATAGTTAATGACCTGATCTCGTTTTTCTACACAGAAGTCAGTATCCACGTCGGGCATATCTTTTCTGTCTGGGTTTAAGAATCTTTCAAAAAGTAAATTATAACGAAGAGGATCAATGTTTGTAATACCAAGCGCATAAGATACAATAGACCCAGCCGCAGACCCACGCCCAGGTCCAACTGGAATTCCCGAACGGCGCGCAAAATCAATATAATCCTGAACAATTAAAAAGTATCCGGCAAAGTGCATATTGCGAATCGTATTTAATTCAAAATCTACACGCTCTTGGATTTCCTTCGTGACAATTGGATACTTTTTCTTGATTCCATCATTTACCAATTTCAAAAGATAGGATTCTGTATCGTAGCCTTCTGGAACTTTAAAATCAGGAAGAAGATTATTTCCAAACTTAAAAGTCAAATCGCATTTATCTCGAATCTCGAGTGTGTTGCGCATTGCTTCTGGAATTTCAGGAAAAAGCTTTGCCATCTCAGCAGGATTTTTTACATAAAATTCCTGATTAAAGCCGAAACGCATTTCATCGTCTATTTTTTTTTGCATTCCAATTCGAAGTAAAATATCCTGTGCACTTTGATCATCTTTTGTTAAGAAGTGAGAATCATTTGTAACAACTAGAGGAATTCCAGTCTTCTTGTAAAAGGTATATACTGCTTTGGCGCAAATTTCTTGCTCTTTGATTCCATGGTTTTGGATCTCCATATAGAAATCTTCTTTGCGGAAAATTTCATTTAGCTTATTGGCAAGTGCAAGTGCCGCCGTGTCATTTCCCTCGATAATCTTTCGCTGCACTTCACCGGCGAGACAAGCAGTAAGACAAATCAAGCCTTCACTATGACGTGCAAGCAAATCATAGTCAATACGAGCTTTTTTATAAAAACCTTCTGTGTAAGAACGACTGGCAAGTTTAATTATATTTTGGTAGCCGACTTGATTTTTGGCGAGAAGAATGATATGGTAGGCGTTTCCATCGGGAATACTTTCCATCTCTTTCTCTTCCGAGCGATTCGCGGAAACATAGAATTCACAGCCAATGATAGGCTTAATTCCATTCTTAGTAGCTTCTTTATAGAATTCAATGGCACCAAACATGTTTCCATGATCGGTTATAGCAACAGAGGACATTCCCTGCGCTTTTACGTATTTCATTAGCTCAGGGATGCGAATAGCACCATCTAGCATGGAATACGTGGTATGTAAGTGTAAATGTGTAAAATCTTCAGCCATAAAGAGACATAATAAGACAAATTCCCCAAAGGGTAATTTACATAAGATGCAGAATTTGTTTTAATTTCAATAGAAAAAAGGGAAAAGATACATAATTTTTTTTGGACTTAATTTGCTACATAGAATCACAAAGAATCGAGGTAGCAAATTTATTACTTTACTGAAATTCTTTTGGATAACTATCTAACTTCAAAATATTAAAATCAGCGTTTTTTCCTTCGCCACCTTCTTTTTTATCCATACCTATAGTAATTATCGCATAATTACCATTAGCCAAATGCTTTAGAATATAAGGAGTTTGCCAGGGATCAAGAACTGCTGATTTTTTGTATAGAATTGGTCTATAATTTTTAGGGATAGGAGGAAGAGTCGGCTTTTCCACAAGTGCCATAATACCTTGCTCTTCACTGGGTATTTTTTCATAACGATCAGCATATTGCTCTAATGCAATTTGAAGTTCTTGAGAGTCTTTTTTGAGTTTTAAAAGAGTACTGAAATCATCTACGTTACTCGGTGGAATTAGAAATGCAGCGACAATCAATACAAATAAGGCGACTAATAACGAATAGCCCACAATAAACAAAGCTCTCCAAACAATATACCAAAAGAGTTGGAGTTTTTTAAAGAAAGTATATCGAGGCTGTGGATTATCTTTGTTATCCATTGATTTTATAAAAACACAAAAGATTTATTGTAAAAAGCTTATTTTAGATAGAGTGTTAGCGATGGAACGGGGTCATGTTTTTTCGGTCGCTGAGTAAATGCTTCCTAGCATTGTATCGAAGTGCGGAAAAAACATGACCGGAGTGAGAGCGCGGCGGCGATTTTACTATGTAGGGACTGTGTAAAAGCAAAGAAAATATCTCTCACAGAGGGCACGGAGTTCACAGAGAGTATTGATTTTATTGACTCTTTTCTCTGTGTTCTCAGTGTGCTCTGTGAGAAAATCATGTTTTTACACAGCCCCTACGACAATTGATTTCGCTGCAACACCCTGTTTATTTATTTCCTTTTTGGAATTCCTTTGGATATTCGTCTTCTTTCATGATATTAAAGTCAGCGTTCTTTCCTTCTCCGCCTTCTTTTTTATCTTTGCCGAGAGTGTAAATACCGTAATCCCCTCCGTTGTCAACTTTGAGTTGATAAGGAGTTTGCCATGGGTCAAGCACTGCGCTTTTTTTGTTCAAGATTGGTTTGTAGTTTTCAGGAACATCACCGCTGGTTGGTTTTTCTACAAGTGCCATTACTCCTTGCTCTTCTGTCGGCATTTTTCCGTATCTGTCTGCGTATTGCTCAAGAGCGATTTGTAATTCTTGCGAATCTTTCTTAAGCTTTAAAGCCGCAGTATCATCTTTCATTTTTCCCGGATCAATGCTAAAGGCAACGAGTGCGATGATTGCACCTAGAATTAATACCACGACTGAAAGTTCTACGAGTGTCATCCCGCGTCTTAGCTTTTTGTTTAGTTTTGAAAATCGATTTAGTTTCATACTATCCTCTCTTTATAAATTTTGAATTTCTTGTGTTAGTTTGTACATTGGTGTCATAATAGCCGCCATGATTGTAAAAATTAATGCACCCATCACGATAATCATAATAGGCTCCAAACTTTGTGTCATCGACTTAATGGCATTATCCACCTCTTTATCGAAAATATCCGCTAACTTGTCCATCATCTTTGGAACTGTATCCGATGCCTCTCCTGCTGAAATCATCCCAATTACCATCGGAGTTAAAATCACAGAGCCCTGTAAGGAATCAGAAAGCTTTCCACCTTCTTTGATTCTATCAATTGCATTCTGAATTTCAACCTGAAAAATATGATTCCCAACAATTTTTAAAACGATGGAAAGAGAAACAATCAGCGGAACACGATTAATTAGTAATACGGAAAGATTTCTAGCAAATGTACTTATGAGTACTTTCTTAGTCAAAGTTCCAAAGATGGGGACTTTCAAAAAATTCTTGTCCCATTTCTTTTTTCCTTGTTCAGAGGTTTTCCATCTATTGATTAAATAATATCCGCCGAATACAGTTCCTATCATTGCCCACCAAAAATTTATAATCGCATTTGAAATCCCAATGACAATGCGGGTAATGAGGGGTAGCTCTGCTTCAAACTGGGAAAACAATTCTTGAATTTGAGGAATCACTACAACCAAAAGAAATATGGCAACGAATAAAGAAACCATTCCCATGATCAAGGGGTAAATCATTGCTACCTGCACGCGTGCTTTCAAGTCATTCGATGCTTCTTCCAAATCAGCAAGACGAATGAGTGTATTTTCATACTCACCAGTTTTCTCGCCAACGGAAATCAATGAAGAATACTGATCGGGAAATACTTCCGGATAACGA
>JANYCR010000091.1 GCA_025360185.1 Leptospiraceae bacterium
TTCTCCTTGTTTTCCGAGTAATTGAATTCTCTGTGGGTCACTTACTCCTTTCTCGGTGACAGTGACGATAGAAATTTCCATCGTTTTCTTCTGCGGAACTTTCAATTGAAATTTAAAATCCATCACGTCCTCTGGGTCGGAGGGGCTAAAGTCAACAGGAAAAGTTTGGGCAAGACTGTCGTCGATGAATACTTTTAGTTCTTTGACGAGAAGACCAGAAGGAGAGCGAATCGTTGTACGAAAGTCTACCAACTCATTCGTAATAGGCTTACCAGATTCAGGAGAACGAATGCGCACAACAGAAGGCAGGGACTTGGAAATAGGTAAGACATCTGTGTTCTTCTGCCTGTCTGCGTTAGCCGCTAGGATTGCTTTTTCGGTATCGCCAACTTCTAACACTTTCGTAATAATATCAGGTCGATAATAGGCATCACGGAATTTTCCAACGGAGAAAAAATCGGACTCTTTGTCCTTACCTCGGTTGATATGCCAACCAATCAAATCCTCTCCACCAACGGATGCATCATAGTATCCCTCCGGAGTCCATAGCACCCAACGCTTCTTATCCGCATGAGGAAAAAAGGTTAATAGCTCTTTGCCGTCCTTGGTGCTATACCAGCGGATTGTGCCATCACCGAAAGCGGCTAATGCATAACGTCCATCGGGAGAGAGGTTGACTGCCCAGGCAATAGAGGGAATTGGGATGTTCCAGAGTTCTTTGCAGGTGGAGTCGAAATAGCGAAGTAACCATTCTGTTCCAAGAACAAAGGCAGTTCCGTCTTTTTGGATGGCGAGACTGCGAGATGTTTCATATTGCTGGAGCGAAATCGGATTTCCGTCGCAGGTGGGATTAAATTTATTATACCAATTTTCGATTTTGATTTTATCGTGGGTTACGATGGGCGGACGTAAAGACGTTGCATGCAACGTCTTTACGTCCGATACAATCATACGATTCGCCAATGAAAATAGGGCTTTATTTTTTCCACCATATTCAAATGCGAATTGGAATGAGCTGTTTATTTCTGAAACGGAAAATATTTCTCCCATAGCTCGATAATCCGCAATTTCAGAGACTTTGGTAAATAGCAATTTGCCCTTAGAATCCAACTGACCAAATAGCGGATCCTGTGCACCAAAGAATACTCCCCCTTTTCCGTCTGGAAGAATCGACATAATTGTATCTTTAGAAACAGAAATTTCGATTGGTTTGCCCTTACCCGCTTGGGGAAATTTTAGAATTGAGAAGACGACCGTTCCCTGAACGGAGTCGAAGGGAGCTTTACCGTACATTCCACCAGCATACAAAGCATCTCCCGAATAAGTTACTGCAATTAAATTCCCATACGTTACAGTAGACGTATCCGGTGAAAAAGAATATTCCAATTTAGATTTTCCAATCGTATATACATCGAGTCCTGTAGAATCGTCGTAACCCACAGCCAGATTTTTTCCATCCGGTGAGAAGGCTAATCCATAAGGTTGTTTGCTCGATTTGGTTTGTATTTTAGCATCTAGACGCAAGCTGTCTTTTTTATTTTTATCCCCTTTCTCCTCAATCGTATACAAACGAATAAATCCATCCAAGCATGTGGTTGCCAATCGCACGGCGTCATCCGAGTAAAATTCTGCTCCATAACTATCAGCCCCATATTCTCTATCTTCTGCGAATAATTCATATTTGCCTTTCTTCTTTTGATAAACTCGAATTCCTTTACCAGCTTTCAATATTACCGCTAAAAAATTCCCCTCATCTGAAAAAGAGAGATGAAGTATTCTATTTTCTAATCCAGCAATAGAATAGAGCAAACTACCAGTAGCCACATCAAAGAAATAAATGGAATTTGAAAGTCCATCTTTAGAAGTCCAACCCCCCGACGCCAAAATTTTTCCTTCTGGTTCGAGTGCCACTGCATACAATTTTCCTTCGTCGCCATCTCCTATCGGTGGGCGGATAACGCGTAACAACGTAGGAGAAGCGTTCCCTTCGACTCCGCTCAGGGAACGGTCTTTGGAGTGTAGAGTCGAAGAAGTAAAACTAGAATATAAAGTCCGGTCACTGAGCGAAGCCGAATGTGCCCAAATACGAACCGTCTTATCATCCGATGCAGTCGCGAGAATCTTTCGTTTTGCATCCGTTGCAATTCTGCGAATCATTGCTGTATGCATCCCCGTCTCAATACGCAGGATTGGCTTTGTGGACACATCACCCCTCGCTTGCGCTGACTCCGCTCGGGGGTCGGACTTTGTTTCATTTGTTTCCGACACCACAGGCAAACAAGAAGTAGACGCTAGTAGAACAACCAAGCAAGATAGACAAAATAGAAAAAGTTTTTTCGGAGTCATGCTTCCATAAGTGTACGTTGGAATTGGTGTGTCAAGAGGGAAAGTTTGGGTTAATTTGTCGAACTTTTGACCTAACCCCGGCGTTGTATTTTTTGTCCGACTTTTAGAGAGATGACCCCTTCCCTAATATTTCTATCCCGACCTCTCTCGGTATTTGTCGCACGGAAGGGCAGGGGTGACTTGTGGTTTGCCTTGTTGTACTTTTTTCTGAGTAAAAAGGGTGCCTCTTTCCTTTCAGGAAAGGGGCTTAGTCGTAAGGATACTGCAGGAATACAAAGTCGGGGATAGGTAATTTTTCTAAAACTAACATTCTTTAATCGATGAAAAAAAGCTTGCAAGTCAATGCGTTTAATGCAATAGATAGATTATGTTGATAACCCTTGATTTACCCGACAGATTAGAACTTTCTTATTCTAAAGAGCGTATCGCTGAAGAAATAAAACTTAGCTATGCCTTGTTTCTTTATCGCGAAGGGAGAGTTTCTATTGCTAAAGCTTCTAAAATATCTGGTAAAAATATTTATGATTTCATAAGTGAATGCAATAAGAATAAGATTCCTGTAATCAATTATTCTGTAGAAGATTTCAAACAAGAACTAGAAAGCCTTAACTTATTATGATTTTAATAGCTGATAGTTCAGCTCTCATCGCGCTTGCGAGTTGTAGTTCACTTTCTTTACTCGATGCCCTTTACAAACAAGTATCAATTCCACAAGAAGTATATGACGAAGTAGCGGTTAAGGGCAAACAATTTTCTGAAGAATTAAAAAGTTACCTTAAAGATAAAATTGTTCAAGTAGATTTAGATGAGTTTATAATTTCTGATGATTCTTTAGACTTAGGCGAACTTTCAGCAATGGTTTTATATAAAAAAATGAAAGCCCATTTACTTTTGGTTGATGATAAAAAGGGAAGAAGGATTGCACGATTGAATGATATAAAAATCATTGGAAGTTTGGGTGTTCTGTTATTGGCTAAAAGCAAAAGTCTTATTTCTGAAATAAAACCATTCATAATCCAAATGAAAAAAAGTGAAATCCATTTAGCTGAGGAAATTGTAAATTACGCGCTTCGAGTTGCCAAAGAAAATTAAACTTTTTCAGGAAAGGGGCTTGTTTCTAAGGATACTGCAAGTATTACGAAGTCGGGGATAGGTCAGGCGTCTTAGTCTTACTACGTAATTATCCCAAAAAAACATTCCCACTGAAACATAACTTCTTGACATTACCAAAATTATCCACCATCGTAAAACAATGAAGAAAAAATACAAACTTACTGGAATTGATTCCAAAGAGCAAGCAATCAAAGAGGCTTATCGCTATTTGGCGAACGCGAAAGAAACGCTTTCTAAAATTCCTATTGCGGATGGAATTTATTTGGATTCCAAGTATGTTCGAGAAGCATCCGGCATTGCCTACTTAGCTCCACTACTTGCCATTGATGGATATCTAATTGGAAAAGGAGTTTCCAAAAGTAAACTCCCAAAATCGACCGAGCATTATTGGGAAGTAATTCCCAAAATTCCTTACAATGCCAAGTTACGAAATAAATTCACTTCAGTCTATGAAAATCTACATCTATTTGGTTATTACCGTGGAGGCGTAAATGTTGAGATGATTAAGGATGGGATGAAACACGCAAAAGAAATAGTCGATATGTTCAAGGATGCGGCTTAAGGCATAGGCAGTATCCGCAATTGAGGGGTAACACAACGAATAAAGATTGAAATTTATGTCAGAGCATGGTAATTTGGAAAGATGTTCCAGTTAAAATCTTTTCGGTTTATGAAATCGCCTTTGTTTATTTTAAGTATGCTTCTCTGCTTAAGATCTGATAATTCGTATTTATTTTCCAACACAGAGCCCGCGCCGGAAAAAAATAGAATCTATATTGCAAATCTAAGCATTGCCCCGGATGTTCCGGAAACCATTAGAGAAAGTATCATTACAAAATTAAAATCTAATTTAGTCGAAAGATTTTCTGCGGATTACAACATTATATCGCAGTCTGATTTAGATTTACTTTTAATACAAGTAGAAATTTTTCAAAAGCAAGGCAGAGACACAAGAGAAATTCTTTCTGAAATTGCAGATGCAAGAGATGCAGATGAAATGATTCATGGAAAAGTTTTCAAAGATAATGGACAAATTAAACTCTTACTCAATAATCTAAAGCGTGATCCTAAAACAAAAGATTTTTACACAAAATCCATAGTTGACATTTCCTTTTTTGAAAACGATTTTGATTTTTATATCAAAGAAGCAGCCATTAAAATTTTAAATCCACGTTATCGAATTAAATCAGGAGATTCAAAAATAACTAGTAATAAAAATTCTAATTCAAAATCGGAGACCACTAACTTTACAGAAACAAAAATAATTTCTATAGGAACTGTCGGTTGGGGAAATTTTGAAGGTCTTATGAAATGGGAAGATGCAGTTGATATGTGTGAAAGCAAAGGAATGAGACTTCCAACTCCAGAAGAACTGCGAGATATGGCGCATTTAAAAAATCATATTTTAAGAGAGCCTTGCTGTGTATTCTGGACTTCTAAATCCAACTCCAAAGACACAGATTACGCCTATTATATTGATATCAACGATGGCTATGGAAATTACTACCACAAGGATATCGATGTTAGAGTTCGCTGTGTCAAAAAATAAGAATGAAGTTGTATTAAATTGAATCATGACTAGCAAAATCTAATTTCGAGAAAAAACAATGTTCTCACTTATCTAATTTACAAATAGAGTCATATTTAAAATATTATCAAAGTATGAATATTTTGGGAATATCCTGTTTTTACCATGATAGTGCAGCAGCAATTTTAAAAAATGGCGAAGTAGTTGCAGCAGCTCAAGAAGAACGATTTACTCGTAAACGTCACGATGCAAATTTTCCCAACCGGTCTATTGAATATTGTTTACAAGCAGCAAATCTTAAAGTAAGTGAGTTAGATTTTGTTGCCTTTTATGATAAGCCTTTCCTAAAATTTGAGCGAATCATCGAATCTGCTCTTAGTGCAGCACCAAAGGGTCTACCTACTTTTATGAAAGCTATTCCAATCTGGATGAGCCAAAAACTTTTTGCAGGCGAAGAAATCAAAAGACAATTAGGCAAAAAAGAATTCAAAGGAAAATTAATTTTTCCCGAACACCACGAATCACATGCTGCCGCTGCTTTTTTTCCATCCCCCTATTTAGATGCTGCCTTCCTTACAGTAGATGGAGTTGGAGAATGGACTACTACTAGTTTCGGAGTTGGCAAAGACAATCGAATTGAAATTTTAAGTGATATTAAATTTCCACACTCCCTCGGACTACTTTATTCCGCCATGACTTATTATACTGGATTCAAAGTAAATTCAGGGGAATACAAAGTAATGGGCTTAGCTCCTTATGGAGAGCCTAAGTATGTGCAGCTAATACTAGATAACCTCATTGACCTTAAGGAAGATGGCTCTTACAAAATCAACTTAGAATACTTTGATTATATAGGTGGGGAGAAGATGACAAATAAAAAGTTTGACAAGCTTTTCGGAGCCCCTGCCCGGAAACCAGAAACAAAATTAGCGCAGCGGGAAATGGATCTTGCCCGCTCAATTCAAGAAGTCATAGAGATTGTAGTTTTAAAAATGGCAAAGCATATTCATAAAGTAACTGGAATGAAAAATCTTTGTCTCTCCGGTGGAGTGGCATTAAATTGTGTGGCTAATGGCAAGATACTTCGCGAAGGTCCATTTGAAGATATTTGGATTCAGCCGGCAAGCGGAGATGCAGGATCTGCTCTAGGGGCTGCGTTTATTACCCACTATCATGTAAACAACGCTCCAAGAAAAGGAACAGGTTTTGCCAGAATGCAAAAAGCATCTTACCTGGGTCCTGAATACAGCGAAGAATACATTGAAAATTATTTTAAATCTAACAATATTCCCTATGAAAAAGTAGCAAAATTGGAAGTAGCCAAACGAACTGCAAAAGTTCTATCCGAAGAAAAAGTCGTAGGTTGGTTTCAAGGTAGAATGGAATTTGGTCCGAGAGCACTCGGTGCCCGCTCTATCATCGGAGATCCTAGATCCCAAAATATGCAATCTATTATGAATTTAAAAATTAAATTCAGAGAATCCTTTCGTCCCTTTGCGCCTTCGGTTTTGCGAGAGGATGTTTCTAAATACTTTGAGCATAATGGAGATTCTCCGTATATGCTAATCGTTGCTCCTGTCAAAGATTCCATTCGAATTAAAATGACTCCCGAACAGGAAAAGCTTTTTGGAATTGAAAAATTAAATATTCCTCGCTCTACATTGCCTTCGATTACTCATGTGGATTATTCTGCACGAATACAGACCGTTAGCCGCGAAGACCATGCTGCTTACTACGATTTAATTTCTGAATTTAAAAAGCTAACTGGGTGCAGCGTAGTGGTAAATACTTCGTTTAACGTTCGAGGCGAACCAATAGTATGCACACCGGAAGATGCATACCGATGTTTCATGAGGACTGATATGGACTTTTTGGTTGTGGAAAATTTTATCCTGGATAAAAAAAAGCAGCCTGAACTAAAAAATGATAACGACTGGAAAAATGAATTTGAACTCGATTAATACAGAAGATAAATCTAAAGAATTAAAATCCTTCTCACTCGGTGGTGGAATATTTTTATCTGCCCTTGCCGGACTTCTCTATTATAGAGAAAAAATTGAGATTTCTTATGCGCTGGCAAGTTTAGCCGGTGCCTTCTTATTAATCAGGCTTATAAATTTCAAATGGATATTGCCTATTCATACTGTCTGGATGAAATTTGCTCATATATTAGGAGTTATTAATACACGCATAATTTTATTTTTAGTATTTATTCTTACTGTTGTTCCAATCTCACTTCTATTAAGACTTTTTAGAAAAGATATTTTAGATAAGAACCTGCAAAAAGATGCAGTTACTTATTGGAACGATAGACCCAAAAAAGAAATGAATATCAGACATTACGAACGGCATTTTTAGGGAGAATCTATGTTATCTTTAATTAAAGAGTTTTTCGAGTTTTTATTGGAGCGTAAGAAGTTTTGGTTAATACCGATTATCTTCTTGTTAGTATTATTATCGGTATTGCTTGTTATGACACAGGGTTCTGCAATTTCTCCTTTTATTTATACATTATTTTGATTCGCATTTATTGTGACGGTGCATCGCGGGGAAATCCCGGTCCCGCTTCTATTGGAGTTGTCGCCTATAGAGATAAAGAAGAAAAAGAAATCATCTTTACTATTTCGGAGGCGATTGGAAGAGAGACAAATAATGTTGCTGAATGGACTGCACTACTTTTTGCGTTACAAAAATGCAAAGAGCTTTCTGAAAAATCAGTTACAGTTCACCTTGACTCGGAATTGGTAGTGCGGCAAATGCAAGGGGTTTATAAAACAAAAAACCCTGATCTATTAAAGATAAAGCAGAAGATAGATAGCTTCAAAACAGATTTTTTAAGCTTGGAGTTTATTCATGTCCCCCGCGAAAAAAACAAAATGGCAGATAAACTTGCAAACCAAGCTTTAGATAAAAAATAATCTCTGATAATAAAGTAACTCAGATTAAATAAAGAATTGCATTATATCTACACTTATATATAAGTGTGCAAAAAAATCAAATGAATGGTGGTTTGTGATGACTTTAAGATCGAATTCGGTTTTACTATACGCAGTTTTTTTTATTTGTACCGAAATTTATGCGGATACTTTTGTTTTAAAAAATGGCAAAATAATCACAGGAACACAAATCGAGCGAAATAAAAAAGTCATTAAATATAAAGATGCAAAAGGAAATATTAAAACTATTACGTTAGAAAAAATAAAATCAGTTACTCTAGATAAAAAAAAAGAAGATGCATCTAATAAAGTAATAATTGAACCAATCACAAAAGATTCTAAGCAAAATTCTAATGGGCTAATGGAAAAAATCCAAGAACTTTATGATAAGATTGAATTATTAACTCAAAAAAATAAAGAACAAGATGAACAGCTCAAGGAACAAGAAAGAAAAATTAGAGAGTTTCCATCTAAAGAGTCAACCACCTCTTCCAAAGAAACAACCCAGTCTACAAAAGAAAATAAAGATGGTTATATTTCTACAGGAGGAGCTAAGAGTATTTATCCACATCCTGCGCCTCCAGCAAACGATGATGATGACGTTAGCATTGAACTAACGCATGAAGTGGTTTCTGATTTTATATGGCGCGGAAATAGTTACGGCGGAGAATATTTAAGCAGACGAAACAATACCGCATATACAGGCACAACACAATACTGGGCTTATCAACCAAACATAAGACTTAACGCACCATTGAAAGGTCTATATTTAGAATTCTGGGGAAATTTACCATTAGTCGGTAGAGAAGATAGAGATTCAGATATGCGGCTATTCCAGGCTAGCCCCGGTGCGGCAGCAATTGATCCGAACGTAATGTTTTCCAAATTAGATTCTATCCAAGCAGATCCATCGACAAATAATATTATGAATTCTGGATTGTTATTTGATCCGGCAAACAATATTGTAAACGCAAAATGTCAATCCGATGGGGCTAATGGTTGTACAAATCCGAATGTGTCCTTTGTTGATCCTAGATCAATTAAAAAGCATAAAGAAAAAAATGGAATGGCAAGGACAGACGGGGGCTTCACCACATTTGCCTACAACTTTCAAAATAAAAAATTCGGCGACATCACATGGGGAATTTGGTTTTACTATCAACTAGATAAAAATGCAAAGTATTCCTGGGATGAATATTTTATTTTCTGGGGTCTACCTTTTTTACAGGAATCTCTAAAACCGACGATTTCTTTTTATACGCAATCTTCTTTTGATTTTAATTCCCTTTATGCTGGCGGACATTATTTATCATTCGCAGTATCTCATACTTTTTTCGAAGGAAAATTTTTTAGAATCCAACCAGCTTCGAACCTGGGTTATAAATATCAAAATGATAATGTTAGTCAGAAATCCGGATTTTATGATCTAACAACGAATCTAAAATTCTTCTTTGCGGATTTCTTCTTTAGCCTCAATCATGCATTTCGACCCGATTTATATATGTATGACAATGACACATGGTATTATACAGTATCACAAGGAACCCAAGCGCAACCAAATAGAAGTCAGTATGATGGAAAGACAGTGGATCCTTCTAAATTATTTGGTGTCAAAAACCAGGCAGTCTATTCTGCAATTGACCAGCTCGATGCTGCTGACTCAGTAAAAAGTTATATCAAAGCCGAATACCAATCTCAAAAAATTGTACAAAACTTATTTTACATTAGCTTCGGATATAATTCAAAATTTTAATTCTAGAGCTTTCGCCTAACGAGAGAAAAAGTACCGGTTGTGAATAACTTTAATTATCCACGAATATTTATTTAGCTTTAAAAATAAATATTTGTCATAATTATGATTTTGCTTCTCAATATACAAAACTAAATTCAATAAATTTCAGGCGGATTTTGCAACGAACAAAAAAAGATAGAAATGCTAGCCAAGAATTTAAGTATGGGGTAACAACATATAATCGAGAAATGGAATGCAAAGTTTTTGTTTCAAGCTTTACGGGGTTACAATAAAATTAGGAACATCATTCACGCGATAGTCGGAGCTTCTCTTTTTTTGCCAATACCGGTAGGATTCTACTTAGGGCTTGCTGAAAAAATCAGATTTCAGCAAGTTTTTTATTTTTATCTAGTTTTAGGAATGAAAAGAGTTGCAATAAAAAATTAGATAAAAGAAGTCTTAGCTTCTTTTCCAAATTCATGATTAGGATGATAACGC
>JANYCR010000095.1 GCA_025360185.1 Leptospiraceae bacterium
AAGATTCGCATATAAATTTCATATCATTTATCAAATTTTCAAATGGTATAAATTCTTTACCAATTCCTTTTATAAAACCAAGTAATAATTGTTTTCTATTTTCTTTTGAATTAAATTGGTTTAACTTAATTATACCGGCTACCGGTGGTTTACTTGTAGGATTTATCACGCATTATTTTTGCCCGGAAGCAAAGGGAAATGGAATTGACGGGTTACTCGATGCATTTCATAACCAGAATGGAGAAATGAGAGGAAGGGTTTCTATCTATAAATCACTCGTTACCATTATAACACTCTCCACGGGTGGGAGCGCAGGTAAAGAAGGACCTTCCGCGCAGATAGGTGCAAGCATTGGCTCTAAGATCAGTAATCTTTTCGGAGGAGGAGCAAGGGCGAGGAGAACATTGCTATTAGCCGGTGCCGCGGCGTCTCTTGGAACAATCTTTCAAGCACCACTCGGTGGAGCAATCACTGCAATTGAAATGGTCTACAGGGAAGACATGGAAAGCGACGCTCTTATTCCTGCCATTATATCCTCAGTCTCCGCCTACTTCTTGTTAAGCTCATTTGGTCTTGTGCATAGAGATTTTTTTACCCTGAGTGAACTTTCTCCCAAATATTTAACCATCTATCCGGTGCTTGGAGTAATCTGTTTTTTTGTGGGAATGGTTACAGTAAAATTTATTCAAAAGGTAAAAATCTTTTTTCTTAAATGGGAAATTTATCCACCTCTAAAGCCTGCAATCGGGGGGCTCATCTGCGGAGGTATTTATTTATTCTTTCCGGTCGTTTCCGGTACAGGGGAAAATTATGTTCAAGATTTTTTATTCAATCCAGAGGCATATAACGATATGCCGAAACTTGATTTAATTTATTTCATTCTATTCGTAATTGGGTTCAAAATTTTTGCGACTTGTTTAACTATCGGATCAGGTGGCTCAGGAGGAATTTTCGGACCTTCCTTATTTCTGGGTGGAACAATTGGAATGTTTGTAGCAGAGCTTGCTGGAATTTTCTACAACCTTGATGCACAACACTATCGTAGCTTCATCCTCGTGGGAATGGGAGCATTTTATGCAGGGATTGCAAGCGCTCCCATCGCAGCGATGATTATGATTTGCGAAATGGTAGGTAGCTATGTATTACTTCCCCCGCTTATGTTTTGTTCCATATTGGTTTTTTTATTATCTAAAAAATTAAATCTCTACCAGGGGCAAACATCGGATAGATTCCACTCTCCCGCTCACCACTGGGACATCCAAACGGACATCTTGCGCAAAATGTCGATTTACCACTACAAATCTTATTTGCACAACTCTGCAATAGTAAGGATAACGCAATCAATGAAAACACTAAAAAAAATTGCATTAAAAAGAGATGAAAAAGATTTTATTGTTTTGAACGCAAAGGGAAAGTATTTAGGAATCATTTCGTCTATACAAATTATGCAATTAGAAATTGAACCAAAGGCTAAAATCAAATCCTATATAGAAAAAATTCCTGGCGTTTCTCTAACGCAAAATTTAGGTGAGGCTCTCGATTTACTTCTGTCGAACAATCTAGATAAAGTTGCTGTTATAAATGAATCAGAGAGATTTATGGGCTATATCCGCTACCAGGAAATACTAGAACTTTATTTTTCTAAGTTGAGGAAGTAAGAAAATATTTATTTCTTATATGGTTGAATTGTTTTTAGTTTTGGGATATTTTTATAATGTTTTTTGTTGAAAGTATACAGCGGTAAATTTAGTTCAACTGCCGTATGACCGATTAGGCAATCTATAAAATCTATTCCTGCCTTCAATTTTAATTTTGAAAAAGTATGAAATGCTTCGTTACTTGTTTCAATTGCAGGCCATACTAAAGAATAAGAAATGAGCAAGCTTTTAATTTTATTCAAATCCTTTGAATTTATACATCCATTTATTAATTCTAATCCAGTATAACCAGAAATAATAATCTCATCCTGAATCATATTTTTCCATTCTATGGAAGCCTGATAACCTCGGTAAATATCAATAATAATATCAGTATCAATAAGAATCATTTATTTAAACTGGCATTAATCATTTGTTTTTTAATATGGGCTCGAATCGAATTTTTCTTTCTCAAATTATTAACATATTTAACGCTATCAGTCATATCTGTTCTATTTCTCCATATCCCTTCAAGACCTTTCATAAATTCTTTACCAGTAGGATTTTTCTTTTGTTTTGCTGCTGGTTTTTTGTTCTGATTTTTAAGATTGGATACTAAAACCTTCTTACTTGAATGAACTAGCTTTTTGTATTCTTTTAGATCGAGAATAATATAAGGCTTATCATTCTTATAAATGATTTCATGATCTGCAATAACGGACTCAGAAGAAATTTTATCCATGCTCTAAACTTTAATTTGTTTTAGTTTTCAGTCAAGTGGAATTTTTTCTTTAAAATTCAAAGAGTTCCTAAATTTTTACTGAACAAATAAAATTGAAATTAACTAAACATCACTTATGCTTATCGGGAAGAATCTATTTTTTGAAATCACATAACATCCATTACCCTCTAGGATGATGCTTCTTATGAACTTCCTTGAGAGATTTATTTGCCATTTGTGTATATATCTGTGTTGTAGAGATGTCGATATGACCAAGTAATTCTTGAACAGAGCGAAGGTCTGCGTGGTTTTCAAGTAAGTGAGTTGCGAACGAATGACGCAGAGTATGCGGTGTAACTTTTTTTTGAATGCCAGTGCGTTTGATATATAGATTGAGTAAACGCCAAACGGATTTGCGATTAATAAAAGATCCTTTTTTAGAAACAAAAATATAATCGCATTTACGAAGTTTTAAAATTTCAGGACGACTTTTTTCTAAGTAGCGTTGAATGATGTTCATTGCTTTTTCGCCGAACGGGACGAGTCGCGTCTTACCGCCCTTACCCTCAATTGCAAGTGACAAATTTTCCAAATCTACATCTTCTAATTTTAAATTACAAGCTTCGGAAATTCTAAGCCCGGAAGAATAGAGTAACTCAAAAATGCATTTGTCTCTGAGTTCATAAATATTATCTTCTTTGATATGATCGAATAGTTCGTTGATTTCTTCGAGTGTAAGATGATCAGGAATTGCTCGCATAACTTCAGGTGTTTCAATCTTGTCAGTCGGATTGAAGTCTAGTTGTTTTTCATCTCTTAAGTATTTGTAAAATTGGCGAATCGCTACTACTTCACGTGCAAGTGTTTTTGATGAAATTTTTCGGCTTTTTTCTTCTACTAAAAATTTCATTATATCTTTGGACTGTACATTTAGTAAGTCGATTTGTTGTTTATCTAGATAAGATTTGAACTTATTGAGATCGTAACCATAGGAGAAAATGGAATTGTCACTTAATCCTTTTTCTACGGAAAGATATTCCTGAAAGTTTTGAAGTAATTTTACTTGAGCACTGCTAGCCAATTTGTTTTCTCACTCTGCACTTGATTAATAACAGAATCGGTCGAACCGTCTGCTTTTTTTGATTTTTTTCTCGATGAGACAAAGTTTTTTTATTTGAGCCCATATTGTACTAGACAAATTTTTATATAAAATCTTTACATTTAGAAAAAAGTTTTAAAGATTTTCTCGCTTCTATTTCTATGTCTTTAGAGGCAAAATCAATCAACATATAAGACATAATATGCAGCATAAAAGAAGCAATAATAAAAACAGTTTCGCAAAAAAAAACTTAACAAATAGTAAGCAGTTCATCCATCAGTATATAGCATTCATGCTTCTTCTCTTAGTTTTCATAAGCTGCTCGAGAGAAAAACAAATCAGCCAAGAAGCTTACAAAAAAGAACAAGCGGGAAAAAAAGCTGAGGCTCTTTACGAATACACACGTGCGCTCGAAATTAATCCTGATTATGCATTCGCAAATAAGCGAGTAGGATTTATCTTATCAGAGTCGCCAGAGTCCCAGGACGTTGCAATTCATCATTTAGAGATTGCACGCAAGGAATCAGAGACAGATATGGAAGTCACGATGAAGCTTTTTGATTCTTACCTCTTAAACGGGGAATTTGCCAAGTTAAAGAAGCTTCGCGGTGAGCTAAGTGTCGGACTTGATCTCCAAACTTTTCAACTTCTAGACGATATATATAATTGTATGTTAAAAAAAGACGAGGCAAAAAACACTGCAAAGAAAATACAAATCTCTTTTGAAGCACAGTATGCAAGCCTATTCTACAGAAGCTGGGCTGCTTGCTACGAAATTGCAGAAATGCCCGAGAAAGCAGAAGAAATAAAAAGTAAATATAGAAATGCTGACTAAACTTATCCTTTATTTTTTTCTAATCCTATTCTTCTCCGAGGGGTTACTCTGGATTGTGCGCCCGTCAGCACTTGAATTTTATCGAATTCAAAAAACCTACCACATAGTCGAGCCAAACTATTTAATCGATCTAGAGCCAAATGTAAATGTTCACGTAAAGCATTTTCAAAAATTCTTTGAGATGGACTTTACTACAAATGAATATGGATTTCGTGGGTCGCCTACTGTCAATAATGCGCTACCTCAAATTGTATGCATCGGCGATTCTGTCGCTATGGGATTTGGAGTGAGTGATAAGGAAACATTTTGCAATAAGCTAAATGGTTTTACCGACGCGAAAGGGATTTCCCATCAGTCATTAAATCTCGGAGTAGATGCCTATGGACCTTCGCATATCAATTTGAAATTAGAAAAATATTTGCCTAAGTTAAACACAAAGGTTTTGTATTACTTTCCGAGTAACGGCGACAATATTGATGAAGTTACTTTCTATAGTAAAAAAAATAGTCCCTTGGCAATGTTTTTATTTAAAGCACAATTCCAACTGGCTAAGTATAGTTATCTGTTCCTCGCTTTAAAGATGACACAGGAAAATTTAATCTACCGTTTCAATGAAACCTTCATCTGGCCTATCAAAAAAATTCAGAAAACAAATGAGTGTATGAAATCAATATTACCCGCTGATGAATGTACTGATGCTTATTTTCCTTACACGCCTTACAGTTTAAAGGACGATTTTATAAGACCGGAAAAACGTGATCCATTTGCCGCACCAGTTTTTCCAGCAA
This sequence comes from Leptospiraceae bacterium, assembly GCA_025360185.1. Taxonomy (GTDB): domain Bacteria; phylum Spirochaetota; class Leptospiria; order Leptospirales; family Leptospiraceae; genus UBA2033. Next base: position 5,081 of record JANYCR010000095.1, read on the forward strand.
GAGAATGCTCCGATACACCAGTTCCATTTGATACAGATAAAAAATTTCTACCGGGAATGTTAGACCAAATAAATAAAATGGTAAAACTCTCCCTGGAAAGAAATATCAAACTCGTTTTGTTTCTTGCCCCCATTGATTTAGAAACAGCCTACTGCTCACAAAAGGGAAAATTTCATCACTACTACGCATACCTTTCTACACTCAAGAATTATTTAATCGAAAAGAAAATTGACTTTGTAGACTTAAACGAATACACAAAAGAAATGACCTACAAAGGGCAAATGAATGTTCGCCCCTACTATATCTTCGGCGATGGTCACTACACCGCGATGGGGAATGAGTGGGTTTACCGGATTGTTAAGAAAAAGACTGAGGAGGTATTGAAGTAATGCTATTTAACTCCTTACATTTTTATGTATTCTGCTTAATCGTATTTCCGCTTTATTTTTTCTTACAAGAGGATAAGCAACGTAAACTGCTACTCTGGTCATCTGTTTATTTCTATGCCTGCTTAAAAGTAGCGTTTGTTCCGTTACTTCTACTATCGTTTATCGCTACCTTCATCGGATCAATTCGCATTTTCGAATCAGAAAAACAAAGCACAAAAAAGCTCTGGCTCTACTTCGTCTTATTAGTCAACTTGGGAATTTTAGTATTTTTCAAATACACTGATTTCCTGCGCTCGATTCTACATGACTTAGGGGTTAATGGAAGTAATTCGTCCGAGTTTAAAGCGATCGGATTTATTTTGCCACTAGGAATTTCTTTTTATACATTCCAGGCAATCGCTTACGCGGTCGACGTATACAGGGGACTTCTAAAGCCGGAGAGAAATTTTTCTGATTTTTCTTTATTCCTATTATTCTTTCCGCAATTAGTCGCCGGTCCTATCATGCGAGCGGATGTATTAATCCCACAATTCAAAGGCAGAAAACTTTTTTCCAAAGAGAATTTTTCGCTTGGAATGGGTCAAATCGCACTTGGAATTTTCAAGAAGACGATGATTGCAGATCCAATTTCTGATTTCATAGAGCCAATCTTTGCTAACCCGGCTAATTATGATTTTGCGGCGTGCTTCCTAGGTGTTTATTTTTTTACAATCCAGATTTACTGTGACTTTGCCGGTTACTCCGATATAGCCATTGGTGCTGGAAAAATTTTAGGATTTAACATTCCAATTAATTTTAAACGACCTTACCTCGCTTCTTCCTCGACAGACTTATGGAGACGATGGCATATTTCTCTTTCTACCTGGCTTAGGGATTACATCTATTTTACGCTCGGTGGAAGTAGAGTTCCGCTCATTCAAAATTATTTCAACGTGTTCGTGACCATGGTAATCGGTGGAGCCTGGCATGGAGCGGCGTGGAATTTTATCATCTGGGGATTTATCTGTGGAGTGAGTCTCACGGTAGAAAAATTTTTCATTGAATTTGGATATGAAAAGTATTTTTTAAAAATTCCGAAAGTTCTGCGTATCACTTATACGTTTTGTCTATTCATGCTAGGAGCATTATTCTTTCGCTCACTGAATTTTGATTTAGCAATGGTGATGCTGAAACGAATTCTTACCTTACAAACGACTGGAATTTTTACGATCAATTATATTTTATTTATTCCGACTGGAATTTTATTTGTAATTGAAGTTTTAGAAGAAACCAAACTAGTGTCTAAGATAAAAGAATCTGGACTCTATCAAACAGTGCGAGTTCCCATGCTTGCATCCATTTTCTTAGTAGCGGGATGTATTTACACGGTGACTGCAAGTCCCCAATTTTATTATTTTCAATTTTAGGAGTTTAAAATGGCACATAAAATCATTATCATCGGCTCGGGACCTGCGGGTCATACAGCGGCAATTTACGCAGCAAGGGCAAACTTAAATCCAGTTATGTATGAAGGCTTCATGGCAGGTGGAGTTGCGGCAGGTGGACAATTAACCACAACTACAGAGGTAGAAAACTTTCCAGGATTTCCAGAAGGAATTGACGGAACGAAGCTAACACAGTTATTCCGCGAACAGTCTACTAAGTACGGGACAACGATCATTACCCAGACTGTCATAAAAGTAGATTTCAACGTGCGTCCTTTTAAAATCTATACCGACGAAGAAGAATGTGAAGCAGAAGCAGTCATCATTGCGACAGGCGCAACAGCTAAGAGAATGAATATAAAAGGTGAGCACGACTACTGGCAAAGAGGAATTTCCGCTTGTGCAGTCTGTGACGGGGCACTCCCAATTTTCCGCAACAAGGAACTAGCTGTAATCGGTGGTGGAGACTCTGCTGTAGAAGAAGCAACTCACTTAACTAAGTTCGCATCTAAAGTCTATCTCATTCACAGAAGAGGCGTACTCCGTGCATCTCAAGTAATGCGAGACCGTGCTCTAAATCATCCGAAAATCCAAATGATCTGGAATAGCAGCGTAGAAGAAGCGCAAGGCGGTCCTGGTGGGATAAATGCTATTACCCTCAAGGATACTGTAAACGGAGAAGTTAAGACACTTCCAATAGGAGGACTCTTCTATGCAATCGGTCACACTCCTAACACAGAAATCTTTAAAGAATTTTTAGAATTAGATGAAGTTGGCTATATCAAAACCGTTCCTGGATCAACACGCACTAACGTAGAAGGCGTGTTTGCCGCTGGTGATGTGCAAGATAGAATCTATCGTCAAGCAATCTCTGCTGCTGGCTCAGGCTGTATGGCAGCGCTTGATGCAGAAAGATGGTTAATGCATTAGACCTTATCTATTTAGAAGGTGGCGGTTAAACTAGATTTGCCGACATCTTCGCTAAAAAGAAATTACCACGACTCTAAAGCTTTTTCAACAGAGGAATAAATTTCAACTTGGTTTGTGAGATCTAGAAGTTGAATGATAATCTGAATCTTAGGATTAATCCCGCCAATCACTAGTCGACCTGAGTGCTCTTCTGTTTTTTTAATGATTGCGAGGATCGAAGCTAAACCAATGCTATTTATATAAACTAAATTGGATAAATCTAGAATAGTATCAAAAGTCCCGGATTCAAAAAAAGTATTGATATTATCCGAAATACTATAAGAATTATTTTGATTTATCTGCCCCACAAAAGATAAAACTTGAAGTTTACATTGATTTACCACCTCAATTTTTTCTTTCACCACTAACGATTCAAAATTAATTTCTCTCATAGCTCTCACTTTATTATTTTTATAACCACTGTATTATGATCAAAATTCCAAACTCAATTTATTATTTTCAACTAAACTTATTTTAATTTGCTCCGGAAAACTATTAGAATTATTCTCATAAAATCCCGTCCATAAAATTTTTAAAAAGCCTCGATCATTTGAAAGGTTTCCTTCGTAATCTAAGTAAAGTTTTCTATGTGGTTTTTTCTTACTACATAAAATTTTCCTTTGCTGAGTAAGTTCCGCAAATTTTTCGAACCCTGCTTCATAGGTTTCTAAATAATTTGGCGTTTCAAAGAAAATATCAAGATGACCCGTGGTATAATCCAGTTGATGATTGGAAATAGTAGTTCTATTCAAGATAGATCCTCTAAACGAACCATGATTGATTTTCCTTTGATAATATCTGTTCGCTTATCGATTTCCAATAATGAATTACGAACATCCTTCTCCATGGCTTCGTGCGTAATAATAATTAGCTCTACAGGCTCCCCATTCGATTCATTTTGACGCATCGAAGAAATAGAAACAAGGTTTCTTCCTATTATACTTGTAATCTCACCTAAAACACCAGGTCTATCGACAGTTTTAAAACGCAAATAATAGCGGGCACGATTTTCGCCGGCTGGTAAAAGTTTTCCTTCTAAAAATATATTTTGTTCCCGAAAACTTTCTGACTGACCTCGCCTGGATCCGTAAAAAACTAAATCAGAAAGAATTGCAGATGCAGTTGGTAAAGATCCCGCACCTTTTCCAAGAAGCATACTCGGTCCTGAAAAACTTGTTTCAAAATAAATTGCATTCATTTCATTTCGAACACTAGCGATTGGATGAGCAAGTGGAATCATAGTAGGCTCAACTCTTGCCTCTAAGTGATCTCCAATTTTTTTACAAACACCTAAAAGTTTAATCCTAAGACCTAAAAGTTTTGCAGAATGAATTTCCGACTTTGAAAGCTTTGAAATCCCTTCAATATGAATATCGCTTATATTTATTTTTTTGTTAAATGCAACTCCGATTAGAATAGAAAGTTTATGTGCAGCATCAATTCCTTCAACATCAAAGGTTGGATCTTTTTCTGCGAATCCCAAATCCTGGGCTATCTTTAAAGCATCCGCATAATCCATATTTTCCTCTTCCATCTTGGTAAGAATAAAATTGGTAGTGCCATTTAAAATTCCGTAAATAGAAATAAAATCATTTGCAACAAGCCCTGTCTTGATTGAGCGGATAACAGGAATTGCCCCGCCTACACTCGCTTCATAGCCAATCTCTGCATTTTTATCTTCCGCCAACTGAAATAATTCACTTCCTTTCTCTGAAAGAAGCGCCTTATTGGCAGTAACCACAGTCTTTCCATTATAAAGAGAAGACTTAACAATCTCGTAGGCGATTCCGGTTCCACCAACAAGCTCTACTACAATATCATTTTTTGGATTTTCGGTAATTTTCCTAAAATCAGAAACAATCTCTCCTCTAAAATAGGAAGGAACTCGAGTTGGATCTGTATCACATACCTGTGTTAGATTAAGTTCAATTCCAGTTCTTTCTAAAATTTGTTTTTGATGGGAATGTAAAATTTCAATTAAGCC
>JANYCR010000106.1 GCA_025360185.1 Leptospiraceae bacterium
TCATAACGGTCCGTTTGGTCTGGGAAGTGAAGCAAACAGTCTATGGAGTTCTGACTTTACAAAAGAGCCACTCGATTGGGGCGATACTGATTACCGGTTTGCAATAGATTATGCAAAAAGTAACAGTAAACGCGTATTATCTGCTATTGGAGGACATCTACATCATAGAATTAAAAAAATAAAATCAGAGCGCAATTGGCATTCGCAAATTGCAGATACAAATTATATCAACGCAGCCAAAGTCCCCCGCATTTTCAGAAGAAAGGGAAAGACCTTGCATCATCATATTGAGATGATAGTAAAAGAAGATTTGCAAACGACAGTAAGAGAGGTATTGTTAGAATAATAGCTATTTTGCATAATATGAATTAATTATTCTGATTTGCAAGTAAAAAAGCTCTTTCCATGTCTTTTAGCATATCAGGATTCCAAAGGCTTGATTCATACTGGGAAAATATTTTCTTATTCTGTAAATCCAAAAACGTTAAATAAATCAATTCTCCTCCACGTAGACTCTGTTTTTCTAGTTTTAATCGAACTTCTTGAACTGGAAAATTATATGATACAAGCGAATTATAGTGATACACCTCTATTTTCAAAAAACCATTTTCGACAGAATAAGATTGAATAAAATACTTAGACCACTTAACGAAGTAGTAAAGATTGAGTAGAAGATTAAGCGGAAAAATTCCAGTTAAAACTAATATAGTAAAATTGGGCTCTGTAAAAAGAGAATAAAAAAATATAGGAAGACTAATTCCAGTTAGAATAAATAAGAATCTCCCCTTTTCATAAAGGCGTTTTACAAAAGAAGTTTTCAAAACTTGCAAGCGGTTTACAATGATTCTCTCCTTAGGGACTGGAGCTTCTAATCTTTAGTGATTAACCCGAAAGTGGAAAAAAGAAACAAAGTAAGTTTTATTTTATGCAAAGATAAACCCTAATAAAAAATCATACATTAATCTTTTCGTCCGCGGTTATAATTAATCTTGATTAATAAAAATAAGGAAAGATAAGCGCCGAGGAAAATAACGATTAGATTCACATTAGATAATTGAATCGTGCCAAGCTTGGGTGACATGAGCCACATGATGATGTCACGAACAAAAGTTTGCAAAGAAGCGAGAATTAAAATCGCACCCAGTCCAGAAATCAAAATCGCACCTACAAATCCGCCGATGATTTCTTTCTTAAGATAAAAATAAAAATACCAAGCTACCATAGTAGAAATTCCAACAATGAAAATGATATCAACTAAGATGGTTAAAGGCTCTGAAGTTGTTGCTAGAAATATTTGCTGCATAGAATTACTGATAAATCGAGTGAGGTTTTTGCCAATTAAAATAAATTTTCTGTTTAAGGCGTAGAAGTTTTTTTGCTATGAGGCAAAATATAACATGACAAATTTTGCCTGTAGGGGAATAATAACAGAATGGGAAAAGGCGAACGATATATTGAAAAATTCGTATTGCAAGACCTAAACGAGAAGATGGTAATAGTCGCCGGACCAAGACAAGTCGGAAAAACTTCGTTTGCAACAGGCATAACCAATCTATCTTCTTATTTAAACTGGGATGTTCCAAGAGACCGAGAAGTCATCTTAAAGCAAACCTGGCCCGAGCCAAAGCCAATCCTAGTTTTAGATGAGATTCACAAAAACCGATCATGGAGAGCAATCCTAAAAGGATTAGTCGACGACTTAAAAAGTCCTAAGAGAAAAATTTTAGTAACAGGCTCCGCCAAGCTCGATGCCTACAGGCGAGGCGGAGATTCTCTTCAGGGTAGATACCATTTTCGCAGACTCCATCCATTTTCATTTTCTGAAATGAAAGGGATAAGCGCAAAAGACCTTGAAACCTTATTTCACTTCGGTGGATTTCCTGAGCCACTTTTCAAAGGAGATGATATTTTTTTAAAGAGATGGAATTTAGAATACCGCACTCGAATCATCCGAGAAGAAATCACGAGCTTAGAAAATATCATTGACCTCGCCAAATTAGAATTACTCGCACTCAGACTTCCCGATTTAGTTGGCTCGCCTCTTTCAATTAACGCAGTCCGTGAAGACATGGAAGTGAGTCATAGGGCGATTAGCCGCTGGGTTACAATCTTCGATAATCTCTATTACACCTTTCGCATAACTCCCTTCAGTCCACCTAAAATTCGCGCGGTCAAGAAAGAACAAAAACTCTATTATTGGAATTGGTCTGTGATTGAAAATGAAGGCTATCGCTTTGAAAATCTAATCGCGGGTCACTTACTCAAATGGGTTCATCATAGACAAGACAGTTTCGGGGAAGATTTAGATTTGGCGTATTTTCGAGACACAGCCGGTCGGGAGGTAGACTTCATTATCCTCAACAAACGAAAACCAACTTGTTTCATCGAAGCGAAACTAAGCGACGAAGAAATAAGCCCTTCTCTAAAATATCTTTCCAATAAATATCCTAAACTCCCCGCCTGGCAAATCCACTTCCGAGGTAAAAAAAATTACCAATCCAAAGAAGGAATCCGCGTTGCCCCTGCAATTGAATTTTTGAAAGATTTAGTTTAATCGAACTAGACTGGGTAGTTCTATCTATCCCCAATATTTACCAAAACAAAAGAGTCTGGGAATAGGTATCTTCCATTCCTAATTCAACATTCAAAATTCATCACTCCTCCTCAAACCCCACCTTCACAGGACGATAGAACCTATCGAGGTCAACGCGCATTAACCGCTTCTCGGCAGGACCGCGGGGGTTAAAGAAGAGTAGCTTGTAAGACGCGGATTCCAGCTTTTCGTTTGCGCCAAATTTTTCTTCAGTGAGAGTGTATTTTTTCTTTTTGGATTCGAAGGCTTTTTGTAAGTCTTCTAGTTTTTGGTTGAGGGATTTTTTTTCGGATTCGTCTTTGGTCTTTTCTAATTTTTCTTGGATTTGTTTAATCTCCGGCTCATATTGAGTAATCACCGCTGCGTAAGAATTAGAGCGATATTCATTTGTATTTTTTTCTTTTAGAGTTTCGTCTTCTCCCATATACGCCGCAATAAAGGTCTCGTTATTTCTCTCGTCGTATTTAGATTCGGTTTTACTAAAAAGAACTTCTTTTCCTTCTTCTGTTCCGATGTATACTGCTTCTAAAGTATTGTTATTTCTTTCGTCGAATTTATATTCGAATTTGGTATTCAGAACTTCTTTCCCTTCTATTGTTATGTCGAATGCGTTTAAAGTGTCCTTTCCAAATGGATTATAAGTATGGCCTTTTTTTTCTACCCATAAATTTTTATTATCCAGAGAATAATAATGTCTATCCGCTTCCACTTGATATGCACCGGTATAATAGATATTTGTCCTATAAACATTTCTTTTATCCTCAATAGGCTTGTCATTGATTCCGAAATGCTCAATTTTTCAAAGCGCAATCGTAAGGTTCGGATAAAATTCCTTTCTCTTTTCTGTGATACATACATTCGTTTAATACGGGTTTGCCGTCATAGGTAAAGTATTCTTAGTAAGTATAACGATATTCATGCACTCCATTTCCATCGGAGACAGGAAAAGGCGTTTTCTTTATTTCAAATTCTCCAAAATTTTTACGAGAAACGATATTTCCTTTCTTATCGTGCGCATATACAACCTTAGCCACTCCATTCTCTAAATGCCTTCTTCCATCTGCTCGAAAACTTTCTTCGGAAACTAAAAATCCTTTTTTGTTAAAAATCCTTTCCCGTCTATAGACTTGACTTTCGTCATTTGCCGGCTTGCCATCCTTATTCGTATGAATTTCCGTAGCAAGACAGAGTTTGTATTTTCCTAATTGCCACTGCGTTAAAGTTTTTAATCTTTCTTCTTTTTTTGTCTTATTGATTTCGGATTCATAAAATGAAATATAATCGGGATTGTAAGAATACTGATAGGTGGCGACACCAGATTTATCCCCGGTCAGTTTATTTTCTTGGTCATAAAAACCTTTTTTTAAAAGTCGATTGTTTTTGTCATAGAAATACTTTACCTTGGCAAATCCAAATTGGTTGTTTGCAATCTTTCCCTCTACATTCTCCCAAGTTTCTAAAAGTAAATTTCCTTTTGATTTATACTTCGCCTTGTAGCGGGCAAATCCATCTTTTGCGACAAGTTTACCTTTCTCGACAACATCTCCGTATTCATCTAATGTTTCCTTTCCATAAAACTCTTCCAATTTCACTTGATCATATTTGTCGTAAGCACGAACGATTTTAGAAACTCCTTCAAACTCTAAAGGTTTTCCATTTGCATCAAAGTATTCTTCTGAGATGATGTTTCCGTCGAAGTCATAGATTTTTGCTTCAAATTGAATTTTGGTTTTGATAGAAGAAACAGTGTCCCCCGATGTAGAGACAGGTCTGAGACCTGTCTCTACGGTGTTATTGTATATCCCTCGATATTCCCAACCCACATCCGGGATGAGTTTTGTTCCGTATTTAAATACTTATTGGTTTTCTAAATTAAATTCAGTGGAAGTAAATTTCTCTAGTTCTCCCTTATCATCCTTCTCAAATTCATATTCCATTTTATAAACACCGTCGAGGCTGTCAGGATAATACAAATCACGTTTTTTATCATGCACGAAAAATCGTAGGTCTTCTCGCTTTCCTTTTTTGTGTATACAAGTTTGCCATTTACCTCTCGCTTTCGAATGGTATCAAAGTAAACTGGTTTATCAATTCGCTCTAATCCCTCAATCGGTCTGTGGTAGGTAATCAGGATTTCCCCCTTCTTGCCTCGGTCAAACGTCAGGTTGTAAAGCTTTGGCTCTGCGGCTAATTCTGATTCTTTCTTACGAGGTTCATAGTATTGTTTGAATCGGTCTTCGATATAACGAGAAAGAGTTTCTTCGGTGATGTATTCCTCTTGGTTTTCTTCCTGCACTCCGCCGTTAAATGCTTTTTTTAAGAAGTGAGTAAAAATTCCACTTTTGAAATCTTCATCTTCCAAACTACTCACCTCCGGCGCAGCACCGATTAACATCGTTATACCTTCCGCTTCTAGAACACGTTTAGGTAAAATTTCCGACCGCAAAAAGATAGCCTTACGAACCAAGTCTTTGTCCTGTGCAAGTTTTGCATCCTTACTCGAAGCATCGTTTGCACTCTTAGCATTTTTCGCTGACTTCTCTTCCTTCGTGCTCTTCGTGGTTAAATTCTTCTTACCCGCATCTGTAATCGGGATTTCTTCTTCCTCTGCATCAGGAAGCGGACTACGATAAGCATCAATTAAAAACACAACCTTTTTAACTTTAGCCGCATCGAAGCCCATTTTTTAAGAGAAATTCCATTGAGTGGAACAGCCACTTCCTTCATTTCCTTTCCGACTTTCTTCTTTTCAAACTTCACATCCACATCTTTCGGAGCAATGTAGTTTTCCCCACCTTCGCCCTCAATAAATCCATGCCCAGAGTAATAAAAGAGGAGCATATCAGGATTTGCCGCTAGAACTTCTTGGTAAGTCGCTTCGATATTTGCCTTAGTCGGTTCTATCTTTGGATCATTTTTACTAGAATAAGAATCTTTCTGTGGATTGTAGACGGTCGTAATCTTTCCCTGATCGGTGAGTTTAATCAGCTTGTCATACTTGCCCGTTTTAAGAAGAAGCTCTTCAATCGCATTGCTATCGCCTACCGCATATTTGAGTGAAGTCGTCGCCTTATAGCTGTTAATCCCGACGAGGAAGGCGATGCGGGATTTTGTTGACGTTATCGTTGAATGGAACGGTTTCAAACCGTTTCCTACGTTGGTATTGTTTCCGGCATCATCGAGTTTGGTAATCGTTGTTTCACCGGTACCCGTAGAGACAGGTCTCAGACCTGTCTCTACTCCTATTACGCCCGTTACGATATTAAATAAAACCAATAGACCAAGGAAGAACAATTTACGAAATTTTGCCATTGGCAAAGAATAAAGATGGATTTGATTTTGTCAAATCTTTGTCTTGCCTAACGCTTTCTTATTTGTCACCCCCGAAATTTTCTATCGGGGGTCTCAAGATATTAAAAAGCTTTCTTAGTACAACAGATTCTCGATAGGGAATCTCGGGAATGACGGCTTCAAAATTTATTACTCATCTCCCCCTTTTGTTTTCGGGCGTTTTAGATTTTTCTCAGCTTCTTTTTCTTTGGCGATTGCGTCTTTGCTTTTGCAGATTTCTTTAGACTCAAGCCAGGTGCATTTGGATTTGCCTTCCTTGACACATTGTTTTTTACTCGTAAATGCGTTACAGGAATCTTCCTCTTGTGCAAATAAAACTGAGCTTGCAAGTAGGGAGGTTGTTAGGACTAAAATTGATATATTCTTCATAGGTATCCTTTCGAATTCAAAGTAAAAAGTTGTCCCTCTTACTGTCATCCCCGAAATCCCTTATCGGGGATCTCAAATAACATCAAACCCTTCTTCGCACAAGAGATTCCCTATATCGCTTGGCAGTGGCGGCGATAGCGGGTGGAATTTCGGGAATGACTTACAAATATCATCCCTGTAGAAAGTTTCAGATATAAATCTTTTACTGCATTGCTAATATCAAAGATACCATTTCTTCGTCTATGTCAAGTGTTGATGCAATTTCTTGGATAGAGAGTCTTTTCTTTTTGAGGTTAATGACGTTATCCTTCAAGTCTTTGACAATACCAGAAAACTTAGGTGGGATTTTTTTAGGACGACCTCTTCCGTCGGCTTTAGCTCCGGTAGATTGAACAGCAGAATTCATTTGTGCCATTTTCTCTTCTGCTTGCACGAGGAGCTTTTCGATATTACCCTTAACTTCATCGAGTCTGACTTCCATCGTTGCGATTTGTTTATGGCGAGCCGATAAATCAATCATCATACTTTCGATATGGCTGAATTTAGATTCTAAGAGTTTAATATCCGCAGTCTTGCTATTAATTAACGCCACTTTTTGATCTACTTGCGATACAAAATGTCCGAGTTCATTTTTCTTAGATTCAAGTGTAGAAACTTCTTTAGAAAATTTAACCAGTTGGTCGTCTACAGTTCTAGTTTTCTTTACTTGCTCGGTTAGAGCACCGGAGATAACATTAAGTTTGCGCTCGAAGCTATTGATCTCAATTAATTTTTGTTTAACTTCTTCACCAAACTTTTCCATTTGCTTCATGCGTGTATCAATTGTTTGAACGATCTTTCCCTTCTCATTTAAGAATTCAGTTTTTTCATAATCGAGGTCTTTGATTTCTTTATCTGTATTTCTAATCGCTGTTTCGAGCAAGTTGATATTGTTCATAAAGGTATTGATATTTTCTTCTTTCGCCTTGATGATTTCAATATTCGAAGACATCTTCCAGAAGGCTTCTTCTGATTGTTTGGTTAGATTATCCATTACCTCTTGGTTGGTATGGAATTTTTCTACTTTCTTAATTTCTTCCGTTACAATCTTCAAAGAATTTTCTAGAACCTCTTTCTCTGATTTAATTTCCATGAAGAGGTCATGCTTCATAAGCTCTGCAATATTGATTTCACTTTCTAAATCTGTTTTTAGATCTTGCTTTGCTTTTTCAATATCTTTCTTTGCAGTTTCAATGAGATCGAAACTTGCTTTGTTCATTTGATCAAGATGTTGTGTAAACTGACTCTTTAAGATTACAGTTTGGTTATCAATTCTCTGATCTAAGCTAGCATTAAACTCTTCGAGCTTTTTCTTATGTTTCTCAATTTGCTCTTTGGTTTGTTTTTCAATTTCAACGTCTCTATCTTTTGTAAATACTTCTATTTGTTTTTTGTTAAATTCAAATACTTCTTGTCCAATCTTTTGAATTTGAGCAACATATTCACTTGACTCTGCTTTTGCTTTTGTTAACTTATCTTGAATTGTCTTAAAAACATTCTCACCGTAGTTAGCGAGTAATTGCTGTTGTTCTTTGTAAAGCTGGGAATCTAGATTCTGAATGCGATTATAAAGATTTAAAAATTCTCCCCGACCGCGAAGTCCACTTAAGCT
>JANYCR010000117.1 GCA_025360185.1 Leptospiraceae bacterium
GATGGATGCAAATAATGTTAAAAAAGATATCCAGAGAAGTAGTGTCGTCCTAGTAGTGAAAGGGGAAAATATTTGGTTATTTAAAAAATATTTTTCAACAATGAATGCTATTGCGCTAAAAAAAAGGGTAATGAGTATATACCCCCGTAGCCGATTCTCCAGGAATATTCGAAATAGAATAATCATAAAAATAATAAAGACTATTCCTCCCAATCCCAGTCCTAAAATGTTTGCTACTTGGGCATCAAATGAGGCGAGGAGTTTTGCTAAAAGAATTGAGAATAGACCCAGGCAAAGAATCGAAAAAATCCAAACAATTATCCATAGGAAGCGGGGTTTCACTGATCCGAGAATATTTATTTCTTTCGTGAAATATTTTTTAATCGCCCCTAACATATATGATTGCATTTTATTAAGAAGTGGTTATTCATCAATCCTAAATTTTCGACCCTCAATCTTAGAGCGTGTCTTAGAAGATGCTTTTCTATAAATAAAAGTCAAGTTCGAAGAGCCTCAAATATCCTTTTCAGGCAGGCTCTTATACTCAATTCCAATAAATGTCATATCGTCTTCTTGGGGAAGGCTTCCTAGGAAGTCATCAACTTGTTGAACTACCGAGTTTAAAGTTTCACTTACTGGAATATTAGCATTTTCTTTTAGAATGCCCCAAAGTTTTTCTTCTCCAAATTCATCCCTAACATAATTGAACTCTTCAAAAATTCCATCAGAATAGAGAAATAGTTTATTTCCAAAAGTAAAAGGAATTTCATTTTGCCTATACCTGACATCTCCATTGATTCCAATTATTTTTCCAGTCGATGTTAATTTATTAATATTTCCATCCTGGATTAGTATCTGCGGCGGATGACCGGCTGCGGCATATTTTAATTTGCCTTCAACAGGGTCTATGTCTAGTAAAATACAAGTAAAAAAAGCATTAATGGATTGAAATTTTCTGAGAAATTCATTATTTAAAGCAAATAGCAATTCGTTCGGATCGGGAATATTTAGTTTTAAACTTTCGTATTCACTTTTAATTGCCATGGTGATTAATGCACCCTGAATTCCATGCCCTGTCGCGTCAGCGAGGAAAATGCGAATTTTGCGCTCATTGACTTTTGTAATATCGAAAAAATCACCGCCCACTTCATCCATAGGGCTATAGAATGTTGAAATATTTAGGGAAGTAATATTTTCAAGGTTCTTAGGAAGAATACTATCCTGGATTTTTTTTGCAAGAACCAGGTCTTTCTTTATTTTCTGAAGAGACTGATTTAGTTCGCCCGTTATCTTCATTAGATTTTCATTTAGAGTATATTGTTGCTTAAGGGAATCATCCAATTCTTTTGTTCGCGCGTTTACTCGCGATTCTAGACTAGCATAGAGCCTCGCATTTTCGATGGAAATAGCTGATTGGGAAGAAAGCATCACAAGTAACTCTACACTATTTTTCTTAAATGCATAAGAGCTTAAATTATTTTCAAGATAAAAAATTCCGAATAAACTCTGTTTGTGAAAAATTGGGAAACATAAAATAGAACGGGAATTATTTTTTATTACATACGGATCTTTAGAAAAACGCTCACTCTTGATTGCATCGTTTAATACTACGTATTCGCTAAATCGAATAGCATAGTTTATTATAGTAAGCGGCAAATTACCATTTTCCATTGGAATTGATTGAAGAACTGATGTTTCATTTTTATTAAAAGAAGCCTCTGCTTCTATAAACAAGTGCTCTCCTTTTTCCAAAATCAAAACACCTCGTTCTGCACCTGCATTTTCAATGAGTATTTTTACAAGAGAGGATAATACTTTTTCTAGCAATATTTCCCGTGAGATTGCTTCAGAAACTTTTACCATGCTAGCAAGGTTGAATGATTCTGAATCTCCTCTCTGTGTGATGACGGATGACGTTTCTCCTGTCTCGCTTGCTGAATCTTCCTTGTAAATATTTTCTACAATACCAGGGTAAAGTTTTTCTAATTGTGCTACCTTAGCAAAAGCTCCCCAGATGTGATAGTGGTAAAGTGCAGAGTTTAGATAAGTTTTTGCAATAATACTTTTATTTAATTGTAAATAGAATCTTCCTGCAAGTTCATTTGC
>JANYCR010000118.1 GCA_025360185.1 Leptospiraceae bacterium
ATGCGTCAAAGTATGAGTCGAAAAGGAAATTGCTGGGACAATGCTGTCGCAGAAAGTTTTTTCAAGACTCTAAAAGTAGAACAAGTTAATCATGTGAAATACCAAACTATGCAAGAAGCAAAAACAGATTTGTTTCGATACTGAAGTCCACCAGATTGAATAGACAATTGAATTGCATAAATTAAATCACCAAGCATTCCCCAAGACTCTCCTGCACTACCCAAATTTTTCGTGATAGTAAAGTTGTCGTTACAAATATTTGCTCTATATGTGATTGCATCTCCGACAAACTCACCCGCAATCGATATGCAAGATTCAAAAATAAGACAAAGAATTAATATTAAAACTATAATAAATAATTCTTTCAATCTCATTTAGATCGTATCCTTTTTCATTTTATCTTACAACTCGCCACAACCGGCAAATGAGGAGTAACCGTTTCGAATTCTTTTTGTCCGGAAGTTACACTTGGAAATTTATCTAGAGTCAAAACCTTTCCAGAACAATTTAATTGGGTAATCTTATCGGTGAAGATAACATCATTTTTCTCACCTGTGAATGTGGTTGGCTCATTGATTAGGTTTTTTAGAATTTGAAAGTAGAGTAGGGATTTTAAAAAGCTATCAGTATGGTATTTTTTATCTGTATAGAAATCACCACCGAAGAAAGTTTTTCGCTCTGAATATTTTTGATAGCTAAAATTTACAATTTTTTCGAAATCGATTAGCTCGCTTTTGTTTCCGGCACTTGCATGAAATGGTAGAACAGAAACCTTTGCGCCGTTGGTTAATTCTAAAAAGAAAAAAGTAGGCGGAGAAGCAAAGTCATTTCTCGCTTCAGGGTATTCAAGTGGAATCATCTCTACTACTTTGTCTTTATTTACACAGGTTGTATTCTTTGTATGGTTTAGAATTTGATTTCTTTCGTCGAGTCTTGGAAAACTATCTGCACAGGAATAATTTAGATTTTCTTTCGCATAAAAACTTTCTAGCTCTGTAGATATATTGTCATTATCCGTTCTAAGTCCTACTAGAGAAATAGAATCACATTTTTTTGTTAATTCGATTAAGTAGTTATTCTTTCCAGTCCAGTCTGTTAATTTCTTAGGAGTTAATTTTTCTACATTCCAAAAGCAAACTGAAAATAAAATTGGTTTTGTTTTTCCTTCGAAGTTTTCATCTACTGTAACGCAGTTTGTAAATGTAAGGATAATAAGGATTATCCAGTATTTCATTATTTCTTACCTGTAACAAAATACATTTCTATTTCGCCTTTGTTTTTGACTGCGATCTTACCTCTGTATTCGCAAATAAAATTATTTTTTACAAGATCATATGTAAATTGAGAGATATTAATTTTTCCGGGCTCACCGTTTGATTCCAGTCTCGACGCAATATTGACAGTATCCCCCCAGACATCGTATGAGAATTTTTTTGTTCCAATTACGCCTGCCATTAGTGGACCCGAGTTGATACCAATACGTAAATCCCAGGCTGAATCTCCTTTTTCTAGTTTTAGTTTTTTCATTAGCTCTTGAATTTCCCATGCTGCATTGACTAAATCTACTGCGTGAGTCGTGGATACTTTCGGTAATCCGCCCGCACACATATAGGCATCTCCAATCGTCTTTAATTTTTCGAGCCCATGCTTTTCTATGATCTTATCAAACTCAGAAAAATAAAAATCCAATTCTCTTACTAACTCGGATGGTTTCATTTTACTTGCTATGGTTGTAAAACCTTTGAAGTCAGTGAATAACACAGACGCCGATTCAAAATAGACTGGCTCGATTAAACCTTTTTGTTTTAATTCTTCCGCAACTTCTGTTGGTAAAATATTTAAAAGTAAATCGTCTGATTTTTTCTTTTCTGCACCAAGCTCTTTGTATAATTTTTCTAGCTCGTCATTTTTTAATTGAATCACTTGCTTTGCGGATTCTATTTCATTGTTTATAGTTTTAAGAATGGAACCGTGAAAATCCTTTACATTTTCTAAGTTGATTCGATACGTATTTTCGCGATCTAGTTTTTTCTTTAACTTTAAAATTTCATTTTTTTGTTCTTCGACTAAATTTATTTCTTTCGTATCAATCTCTGGAGGCAAATACTCAGTATTCGTTAGGTTGCCCTGCGGAATTTTTATGCTAGATTTTGTTCCTAGAACAAGAGTAATCATCGTGCAATTGTGCAGGTTACTTCTATTTTCCGCTTCGAGTGGAGAAATTTCTCCATATGTATAAAACCCAAAGATAGGTAGCGACTCTGGAAAATTTTTCTTAAGGATGCGAATCTCTTCTTTTACTTTAGTGCCGAGGAGTTGCTTTCTCACGATACAAGAAAATGCAAATGCCATCGCGGGCTCAAAATCATATTTCATTTCTTTTTGACGAATGGATTCTTTATCTAAACCATCGACGATATAGTCCCTGAGTGCTTCGGTTAACTGCACGGTAGCCCCTTCTGGAATTTCACCGGCAAACAATACGCTGCCGTCTTTTTTGTCATATCCACCCGGAACACGAATGTAAAAATGCTCGGAGTCATTTTCATAAACCGCAAGAGGAAATTCAGGAGCAGGAAAAGAAAAGTCTCCCAGGTAATAATGATAATAATCAAGTGCACGCATGTCGTCGATTTTCAGAAGTCGTTTGCCATCGACTAATGTTGCTTTGGCTCTACGTCCTATTGGTTGCCAGGTGTTGGAAATACTAAACCTGTATTCGACCGGTCCACCCATTAGCATTAGAACTACTGATTCGCTATAGACTTTATTTTTGTAAAATTGTTTTGTTTTAAGATTTGTGACAAATGGTCTTGCGGATACTCCACCAAAAATTTTACATCCAGAAGTCACAGATGAATTTAATTTTTCAATGACTCTATTTCCTGAAAGTGAAAAGCTATCTGTGAATACGAGACAAAGTTTTTCCGGTTCTGAAAGATTTTGCCTTGCCATATCCAATGCAAGTGTAGCGGATAATTCTGATTGCATGCTAGAATCAAATCCAAGACCGACTGAGAATTTTACTTCATCTGAATAAAGTAGAAGTAAAACAATCGAGTCATCCGTAAAACCCAGATCACTCGTTAATTCACCGCCAGAAGTGCAGCCGACAAATTCCAAATCCGGAAAGACTCGATTAATTTCAGCAAGCATTAACTCATGATCGAAGTCTAAACCCGCAAATACCATTCCCGCTTGTGGTATATAACTACCGAGAGAGTTCTGTGCTCGCTCAATTGCAATTCGAATGGCTAATAGGGTATTAATCTCATCTGATTGTCCAATTCCTACTTGAAACATGAATAATCCTATTTCTTAAGATTTACTATCGTGGATAATTGCTCTAATATGCCACCACTTGAAGAAAGAGAAATGGAATTTACCTTTTCAGAAATCTTTTCGATGTATTCTAATTCTTTCAGGCGGTAGAGGGTTGGATTTTCTTCCATCAGTTTTGCCGTATTTAGGAGGCTGCGGGTAGAAGCTGTCTCTTCCCTGCGGGTGATAATATTTGCCTGGGCTTTCTTTTCTGCAATTAATACAAGGTTTAGAATGTCTTTAATTTCTCCCGGGAGGATAATATCCTTTACACCCGCAAAAGTATATTCGATTCCGAAGGTAGAAGATTTTTCTTTTAACTTGGATAATACAAAGTCTCCAATTTCTTGTTTCTTTTGTAAAAGCTCATCTAGCTTGAGAGAGCCAATGTATTCACGAAGACTCAATTGGAGTAAAATATAGATTTGCTCCTGGTAGTTTTTTATTTCCATTACCTTGATTGGATCAATGATTTTATACTGGGATGTGAAATTTAAGCGCAAAGTAATTTTATCTTCCGTCATCAACTCTTGCCCATTGATGTCTAGTTGCTGTTGTCTTAAATCAATCTTTACAACGTTAGTCGTAATGACTCCAGCCCAGAAATAGTATTTGCCAGGCTTTAAAGTAGATTGAAATACTCCATTGAAATATAGAAGTCCTGCTTCATGATTCTCAACTTGAAATGCAAAGTAATAACCTTGCAACTTTAAATTTGTGAATAGAGATTGTTGGAATTCTTCATTGGGAACTGGATTACGCGTATCAATCAATCGAAACTCATGAATCTTTAATACATTCCAGAATGCGTAACGTCCTGGCTTTAAAACTTCGATTAAAAGATTATCTTCGTAGTGAAGACAAATTTCATAGTCTTTTACTTCCACGACAGTGAGTTCGGCTAATAGAGATTCGTCTTTAATGAATAAGTTTAAGTTCTTGCTTGTAAGGAATGGCTTATTCAAGTCCATTCGAATGAGCTCATGACCTAGAAATGTGGATAATAGATGTTTTCCTGGCTTAAGAGTTTTGATATAATTTCCTTCTTTAAACAGAAGTCCTCTTTCGTCGTTATGTATGCGTGTTAGCATTATGTTCTCCTTTAAGATGTCAAATAGAGAGAAAGAAAGATCCTCCCGCAAAAAACACGGAATAGAGATTAAGATAAAACCATCAGCACCGGTTCTTGATGAATGGGTGAAGTCAGATTCAATCGGTATCCGCTCTACTGCAAAGTCTTTTCTTCGGTGCTGGCAAATGCAATGTAGCCGCAAAGGTCAGCATGAGAATTTTTCTTCCTCTCGGAGTTTTGTTTGGTGACAGATTAATAGTCTGTTGCCTTAACCACTTGGCTATATCTCCGAAGAGATAGCAGGATTCGAACCTACGTTGGGTTAATACTTAGCAAACGCCAAAATACTTATTCCCGATTCAAGGGAAAAGTAATGTAAGATCTTTTTGAAATCTAAACGTCACAGCAAGTGTGAAATACAAACCCAGAGTTAATTTATATTTGGTAGTAAGTTTTGGCAAGAGAATTTTGGCTTGGGTTTGTCTGTAAGCCATTGCAAATTCAATTCGAATCACTTGACAGCTTTATTATCTCTTGAAAATCTAAATTATGCTGCGAGAAAAACTTTCCCTTTTAATTGCCAACTACTTTCGCTTTCATCTTAAAGAGGAACTTAAGAAGAGTGAAAAGTTACTAAATCATATCACTCTGGAAGGAATTCCTTTTCGTGAATTGACGGAAAAAATGATTCAGGATTTAGAAATGGATTTTTCTGGTCTGGAAAATTTGACAGATCCCGAATTTAATTTTTTTAGAAAATGGAATCATAGGTGGAAAAAATATGAAACGGGAGTTTTAGATTATGAGCTTTCAACATACAAGCTATATAACCAGATCTATTATAAAAAGCTTTTAGACCTTAGAGACGGAACAGAAGAAAGCAGGAAAACATTTGGACAAAAAATTAAAGAACATTTAGCAAAATCAAGTTTCTTTGGAAAAACAGTTACCTTTGGATTATTCTTTCGCGGAGAAACTCTTATGCGAGAAACGATTCGGGAAATCCTTTTTGCGCAAAATGAAATTCCATCGGAAGATGCTTATCAGATCATTTGGGAACAAAGTGACTTTATGGGTAAATGCAATTATGAATACTTTGAAGGTATCCTCCAAGAGGCATATGCAAAGAGTGATGCACTTCTAAAAAATATTTTACCTGATTCTGTCGCAGAGGAGCTAAAGACAAACGGAAAGGCTTCTCCTATTCATGTTGATTCAGCTACAGTACTATTTACTGATTTTTCTGGATTCACAAAAATTGCAACAAATATGAATCCACAAGATTTAATTCGAGAATTGGATATTTGCTTTTCTGCTTTTGATTTCATTACTGCAAAATACAATTTAGAAAAAATAAAAACGATAGGCGATAGCTATTTGTGTGTTGGCGGATTATTTGGCGACTCACTTCACGCGCAAAATTCTTGTTATGCGGCAATTGAAATTTTACAATTTTTAAAAAACCGCAAGCTAGAAAAAGAAAAGGAAGGCATTAGCTATTGGAATATTCGAATTGGAATTCATACAGGTGCGCTAGTTGCCGGGGTCATCGGGGAAAAAAAATTCGCATTTGATATTTGGGGTGATACAGTCAATACTGCTAGCAGAATGGAATCAAGCGGAGAGCCTGGAAAAATCAATGTCTCCGAAGAGCTCTATCTTGTAGTCAAAGATATTTTTTCTTTTTCCTGTCGCGGAGAAATAGAGGCTAAGGGCAAAGGTAAGATGAAAATGTATTTGCTTGATGTAATCGTGCCATAGGTATGAACTGGCAAGCGAAGGCATTAATAGAAAATGGTGCGCGTTTACAGATCGAAGACGAAGATGGATATACCGCTATGGAACTTGCCAAAAGATCCGGCTACACCGAAATTGCCGACATGATCGAACACGGGATGAAGAAATCAAAACTATTGTAAGGGTTTTGTAAAGAACCAATTTATTACAAAGAAAATGCTACGAAACCCATTTCTCTGTGCCTTAGGGACTCTGTGGCAAATCTTTTTACTGATTAAAAAGCGGTTTGAGAATTTGCGATCTAATTTCTTCCGCCTTTTGTGTTGTTCCGAACATTTTACCCTCGTGGTCTACTAAATAGAATGTGTCCTTTGCTCTTTGTGTGATTTTGTCTGTATCGATAATTCCTGATAGGATATTGATTTTATTTTCTAATAAAACTTTTGTAACGTGATAGAGTAGACCTCTGCCTGAGTCAGACTCAATATAAAAACAAGTCTGCTTTTTTTCGGCTTCGTCTTGGAAAATCAATTCAGCGCGTTCCCTGAAAAAATTCTTTATGATTGGGGCTTTGTATTCGTGGTTTTGAAAAAGCTCTTCAATTCCTTTGCGTTTAGAAAAAATCGTATCCATCATCAGACCAATTTCTACTGCTTTTTTTGCGATCATATTTGTTTCTGATTTTAAACGGAGAGTGTCTATTGCGTATTCTATTCCATTTTCTTCGACGGTTAGAATTTCACCTGAGATAATATCCCAACCTAAGAAAAAAATAATCGACGCCATTCGATGGAAGGTTCCGATTTCCGTAACGTCCGTCTTGAGCGTCACTAGAATTTCATCGTCTAGTGTTTTGTATTGGAAATCAATCATTCTGACATGAACCAAGATTCGAAATCTTTTTGGTATTTGACGGGAATGAATTCTGTGAAATTATAATCAGCGAAACCGTGCTTAGAAAAAGGATCCTCTTTACAAAATGCTTTCATTGCTTCTAAGCTTTCTGCTCTGGCAATGAGGATTCCACCATCACGTGGATTTTGGGGACCTGAGCTTAAAAGGATTTTTCTTTCGTAACCTGAATCTAAAAATTCCCGGTGTGTTATAAGCAAGCTATCTATTTTTTCAATAGGGACTTTGTATTCTAATTTTATGATGAAATGTTTCATATATTGTTTAGATTTTAATGGCTAGGCTCTTCAACAAGTGAAAAATTATTTTTCTATTCCTAAGTTCCATATTCCGATTTCTCACCAATCAAGGTATGATTTTAGTGAAATAAAAAACTTGTTTATAATTCTATGATACTCACTCTGGTATTAATAAAAGGATAAAGACATGACAATTGCTGATTATTTTAGAGTGAGTTTCAAAAAACCAGAGTTAAGCGAAACGATTGCCCAAATTATAGAAAAAAAAACCAAGCTCAAGAACCAAATAGAATCTTGCTATTCCAGGCTTGAGTCGATTGAAATTTGTAATAGCAATTCCAAGTCAGCCGATGCAATTATTTTATCTAATTATCTTATTGTGGATATTACCAATTTGGCGCTATCATTTGTAAACCAACCTTCCATTGGTATCTCTGATAATTGGCTTGAAAAAATAAAAATCATTTCAGATGAAGAAATCATTTCCGAGTTTACAAAACATAATTCTATTCTTACTTCTACTTACGAAACCGAAGAAGAAAAAAGTGAAAAGATTGAAACTTCCTTATCCGGGCTTTTATTTTCTGTAGAAAAGTTTATTTTTAAAAAGAACAAAACTCAGTTCGAAAATCCTGTTGACGATTTCAAAAAAAAATCAACGATTCAGATCGTAGTAAGTGTAATCGTTCTTATTCTCGCACTTAATGCAGGAATAAAACAATACAATAAATTGAAACCCATTAAAACTGATATTGCAAAGCTCTATTTTATGAATGAGGAGATTACTACTCCAATTGAGGCTAATCTATTAACCGCTGAAGTAAATCCATCGACAGAGTGGTCAGAGGTTCATTTTATTTTACCTAAGCCAAATGAAATAAAAGATATTAAAGTAGAGCTCATCCATCAGGTTTTTGCAAGATTTCAATTGAAAGAATTAAAATATCTCGATGAGAATAAGAAGGTATTAAAAGAAAGAAGTTTTCAATTGAATAATATTGGTATGGTCGATAACACGGAGACAAATGAAATTTGCTGCACAGAAGATTTAAAACCAGGCAAACTAGCTCCTGGCAAATATTTGGAAATGGAATCTGTAAAATCGAATCCTTCGTTTTATGTTAAGATGGAAGAAACAAAAGGTGTAAAAGAAATCATCTTAACGTATCGGTATATCAAAAATACGAAAAAGTTTACGGACTAAAAACGATTTGCCTCAAATAATAGCCGGTAAACTTTTATGTTAGTTCAATATATTTTATTAATGCGTGTTCATCAATGGATTAAGAACACCATTATATTTGCCGGAATTATTTTTGGTCATAAACTTTCTGACCCAGAGGCAATCTTACGAAGCTTTTTTGCGTTTCTACTCTTTTCTGTAATCGCGAGTTGCCAATATGTGGTGAATGATTACCTCGATAGAAAAGAAGATGCGCTTCATCCAGAAAAAAAACATCGTCCTCTTGCTTCAGGAAAAATTGAAGCAAGTCTTGCACTTTTAATAACAGTGATTATCCTCCCGCTCTCGCTCATTCTTGCTTATATGTTGCATCCAAACTTTTTCCTACTTTGTGGATTTTATTTTGGATTCAATTTAGTTTATAGCAAATATTTAAAGCATATTGTTATTTTGGATGTAATGAGTATTAGCATTGGCTTTGTTATTCGCGCAATTTCCGGGGCAGTTGTTGTTGGAGTGAGTTTTTCCTCCTGGCTTTTACTATGCACATTTATGCTTGCTCTCTTCTGGGGATTTAGCAAGAGAAGAGGAGAAATTATTCTTCTAGATAAATCAGCGACTTCACACCGTAAAATTTTAGAAGAGTATTCGCCTCAGTTTTTAGATTTAATGATGTCAATTGCATCTACAATGACTCTTATTAGCTATGTGATGTATACCATTAGCCCCGATACAATTCAAAAGATGGGGACAGATAAACTGGTATATACAATTCCAATTGTTATATACGCTATTTTTAGGAGTTTGTATATTATTTACATAAAGAACATGGGGCATAATCCGAGTAAGGCGATACTTACCGATATAAGCGTGTTAGCCGCTGGAGGAGTCTGGGTTCTCATGGTTACGATAATATTGTATTTCAAAATACCTTCTATTCCATGAAAGTATTCCGGAAAATTTTAGAATATTCTTTTTATATTTTAGTTGTTCTTTGTTTTACTTTTGCACTTTCCTTCTTTAATGGCGGCGGGCGAAAATTTTACTTTAACCCGGCTGATTATTACCTATTAACCGAGACAGGAATTCCAGCCGAATTTCAAAATAAAAATAAGGTCATTTATTTTTGGGCAACCTGGTGCAGCGTATGTCAAACAAATCTCCCTTTCTTTAAAAGCAGTTATGCAATGTTGAATGGAAAATATAATACCGAGTTTATTTCTATTGAAGAAGGAGGGGATACGCCCGAGTATGTGAAAAAATACTTAGAGAAAAATAATATGACTCTACCGACCTTTTTCGGAAATCAAACTCTTCTTCTAGCTAACAAGATTAATGCGTTTCCCACTACCTTGTTTGTAAATTCCAAGAACGAAGTTAAATTTATTGATACTGGGATTATGAATCCACTCAGCATTTGGATTCGAATTCTATTTCTAAGCTGGAGCTAATGTGTTTTCTTTAAAAGAATTGCAAAAATTAAAATTAGAATTATTGAATAGTCTTATGGCAGAGGCGAAAAAATCCCTTGCGAATATCCCAAAAGCTGAAAGAAAAAAATCAGAAGCTCTATTAAAGCAATATATAGAAACAAAATCAATTGCAGGGCTTGAGTTGTGGGTAAATGGAGTATCCGAATACGTTTATTTTTCCGAAGCAAGTAAAGACTTAGAAGAAATTAAAAAAGATTCTACATTAATCAAAGAATTTCAAATTGCATTTACGGAAAGTCTAAAGACAGACTTTGGAGTGGAAGATTTTCGATTTATAGATTGGGAGAGGGCTAATCCCAAGTATTCGACACTGCATTCTCTATTAGAAAAATTCTCAAAGGATGCGCTTAAAGCTTGTTATACTCTTGATAAAAATGTATTTCTCGGAATAGAGTCTGATTTTTCTTATTTTGAAAAAGCAGATGGTGATCCTTCCGCCAAGGGAGTCAAAGTAAAAACAGTTCGGACAAAAACTCCAAATGAAAAACTCGTTCAAATAAAAAAAGCGCATGAATACTTAGAAGCATTTTGGGAAGAAGGCTTTGCGCTATACAGACTATTAACCGATAAAATTCATATTGTCCAGTCGAGTGGACTTGTAAGTTATAGTCATTTTCATGAACAGGGAATTTCTTATATCAACTTTATCGACAGAGACATCGTGGAATCTGTAGATGATTTGATTCACGAAAATTCACACCATCATCTCAATTTAATTTTAAAGAAATATAAAATCATCAAAAAAGAATTTAAAGAAGATATATTCTATTCGCCCTGGAGAAAATCTCTTCGTCCACTTTATGCAATCCTACATGCTACGTTTACTTTTTCTTATGGGGCGCTACTTTTCTATAATATAGCCCGATTAGAACAATGGACATTTCTTGATATGGATGATACCTATAAACAAAGAGCCTACTTTCGATTTGCCGAAGAAACATATATGGTTCAATATTCTCTCGTTGATTTACAATGGGCTATCGACAAAGGGCTATTTACCGCAAAAGGAATTAGCCTTGTTCAAAGCCTTTCGAAATACAATGAAGAATGTCTTTCCTATTTGCCAGAAGTTAGAAAGAAAATTATATCTAAAACAATGAAAAAGAATTTAGATACCCTTCAAAAGACTCTGCAAGAGAAAAGAATACAATACAAACTGGCTTAGGATATTTTATTTTTTCAAACTTACTTCATCTAAAACATTTTGGTTCATCCTTTCGATGATTTCATTTTCAAAACCAAAACGGTTGTGGTCGGTTTCTTTTGTGAGTTGTATAAGACCGTTCACGAAAAAGAAAAATCCAAACCAGTAATTTCTATTTTGAACTCGTTTAACTTCATAGATAATTTCTCCAGTCTTTTTTCGAAGGATAAAATTTTCTTTGACTTCGATTCTCTGAAAATAGGGAACGAGGCTTAAAGTAAGTACGCTTACGAAGGGTAAAATGCTATTATCCGTTCGTCTTGTTTGAATTTCTATTTCAATAATTTGTTCTGCTTTGTCTAAGTCGGTGGCGACATTTGGAAAGAGTCCGCTAGTTTTAATTTGATCTAGAAGATGATAGTAGTTAAAATCGGATTTACCTTTATAGCCGTTGCTGTATGCTTCCTGGTTTAGAATTACAAACACGGGTGAAGTAATGGGAGTAATTTGTTCTGATTTTGTAAACTTAGAAAGTGGAGATCCCTTTGGAATGACAGCGCACTCGAGTAAGAGTAAAATAAGAAGTAACCTCATTTGACCTCCCATAGCTTTAGAATATTTTGCATAGCAGTAGAAAACATTTCCTGTCGTTTTAAATTTGTTTCTTTCGCTTTGTCATAATAGAGCATATTACTATTAAACTCGGATTGAAATATGAAAGGTGTTCTTACTTTTTCTTTGTTTGCCGCGTCGTATGCAATTAAATTTCCGGAGTAGTTGATTTTGTGTACGCTATCGGGACCACCGAGTCCGGTATATAATAGAAATCCTCCATTATTATTAATTAAGAGTCTGCTTGCTGCAAGACCGATTATGCCAAGTGGAAAATACATTGCGTGAAATTTATCTTTCTCTTCTAACTTAGAAAATTGAAATTCTAAAAGGATAGAATTCGCGGGAAGTTTTGTTTCCTTTGAATAGAGTATATTTACGGATTCGAATTGATTTAGTTCTCTTACGAATTTATATAATTTATAAGTGATAAATGCATTTACATTTTCTTTCGGAGTATCGTGATTATACTCCGGTAGGCTAACAATCTTTATCCACGCGTGTAGATTTTTTTTCTCTTTGCTGCTAGTTGGATCTTGGATAGTAAAATCAACCATACTTTCTTTAAAAGAAAAGCATCTGGTCATGCTAACAATTAATAGTAATAGAAAAAGGAATTTTGAAAAATATTTAAACGCAATTTGTTGCATAACGCTAGATTATTCATGCGGGAAAATT
Organism: Leptospiraceae bacterium; assembly: GCA_025360185.1. Lineage (GTDB taxonomy): Bacteria > Spirochaetota > Leptospiria > Leptospirales > Leptospiraceae > UBA2033. The sequence goes on from JANYCR010000118.1 coordinate 12,392, forward strand.
TACAAGTAGATAATTATGGCACTGTGTAAAAATTCATTGACGGGTAATAATTATCTGGCTACTTTAATTCTATTATGCAGGCAGTCGTGAAAATGCTCTATCTGAAACAAATCCTCCTTTCCCTATTCATTTTACTTCTTACGGTTACACCCCATAAGCCGAAGGAGACTTTTAAAGATATTGTATTCTATGTCACAGATCCAAATGGGATTTTTCTTTTTTCCGATCCGAGAGATATTGGAAAGAGAATTGCGGTTCCTTACAAGACAAAACTGGTTTCTCTTGGGACTGAAAAAATTTCTCTTCCTTCTAAGAATAACGAAGAGGAAGAAAAATATTTTGAAAAACTTCTTTACAAAGAAAAAGTTTATTATGTGGAAGAGGATAATTCGAATAAGTTTATAAAATTAGAACCGCCTAATTCTGATCTGTATACTTACACCCAAGTTCCAAATGCGACTATTTACTCTTTGCCGTTTAAAGATTCTAAAGTGATAAAGAAGCTTCCTGAGTTTAGTATGTTAGAGGTGATTTCAAGTAATATTAGATTTGCAGGAAATCAATCAGACTCATTTCGATTTTCCGAGCCAATAGTATGGACGGAAGTAGAATTTGGCGAGAACGTTAAAGGTTTCATTTTAGATGAAGAGATATTGTCTCCATATTTCCAATGGTATATTCAAAAATCACTCAAGAATAAAGTAAAAGATAAAAAAGGAATCTTTCAGGTTACGGTTGATAAGCCCGAAATTTTTAAGACATTAGAAAATATAGAACAGGCAAAGTCGGTTGATTTAGATGATAGGAATTATCTTCCAAAGAAAGGGATGTATTCAGAAGTAATGGAGTCCTTAGAAAAAGAAGGGATTCGTTATTATAAAATAACAAGATTAAATTTAAGACATGCGCTTCTCTTACAAGCATATGGTGGAAAAAAATTAGAGGACTCCGAAATATATTTTTGGGTATCAGAAAAACAGGGAACCTTTTTCTCGAATACAGAATTTGCCAGACATAGTTTTCAAAATTCCAAATATAAAAAAGATACTCAACTCTTTAAAATTTTTGAATGGCGGTATAGTGGAGCGGTTAATTATGATACTCTGAAACTTTGGAAATATTTTTCCAAAAAATACAGTTCAGAATTTTATCTAATTAATTTTCAATATGGGATAGATGGGAATTTTTATTACCTGATAATTGAACGAAAAGCGAATCAATTTAAAGAATTATTTGGAGGATTGGAAAATACAATTGCGCTTGAGGCTCAAGCATTTTCTACGATTATTGGCGATGTAGATGGTGACGGATACCCAGAGTTTATCGGCGGTTATAGAAAAAGGGGAGGTGGTGTTGATGGTGTAGAACTGCATACATTTAAAAATGGTGAAATTAAATTTATCGCAAACCTATCATACGAATGTAATCCTGAGTTCGATGGCAAGTATCTAAGTTGTTTCTCGATAGAAGAAGTGCAAGGCGAAGACGGCAAAACCACACAAATGAAGAAACTCCTTGCTCGCTACAAATTCGTCAAAGGCAAACTTTACAAAGAAGCGGCTAAAGACAAATGGGAAGAAGTGAAGTCGGTGGAATAAAAAGCTTGCTTATTTCTTCTAATTAGGTAATTCTGTTATTAATTAGGTAAGATGAAGACTCTTGAAAAATTAAGAAAAGATCTAACTAGTATTCCAATTGCTACGTCCTGGCATCTTTCGGCTCTGGATGAATTTAAGGGCAAACAAGAATTATACAGCAAGCAATCACCTCAAAAGTTAAAGCATTTAAAAGAACATGCTTTGATTGAAAGTTCTATTTCTTCGAATCGTATGGAGGGGGTAAAAGAAAGTAAAATTTATTTAAAGAAAGCAATTGATCTTTGGAAGGAAGAGATAAAAGAAAAACGTATTCCTCCTTTGATTTTACTGATTGCATTTAATTTTGATTTTTTATGTATTCATCCTTTTAGGGATGGGAATAGAAGAGTGTCGAGATTAATTCTTCTTTTACAATTATATAAGCTTGGTTTTCATATTGGTAAATTTAGTGTAGCCGACATTAAATACAATCTACCCGGAGTGAGTATTGAACTCATTCGTAAAGTTTTGAAAGCTTTACAGAAAGAAAAGAAAGTCAAGAATACGGGTAGAGGCAGAAATGCTAGATGGGAAAAGGTTTGATAACTCATTCCCAAATCAAATCCAAAGCACTCGACTGCGGCTTTTCGCTATTTGGCGTTAGCAATGCAATCGTGCCCGACAAAGATAAAGAAAATATTCTTTCCTGGGTAGAACAAGGATTATCCGGAAAGATGGATTGGTATGGACGCAACCAAGATTTACGTCTGAATTTAACTAATCTAGGTTTTACTCCGCGCTCGGTGATTGTGCTTGGGGCATTATACCAAGATAGAGACTACGAAGAAGTATTCGCTGACAAAGACTTTCAGATTTCCCGTTATGCGACCGGGAAAGACTATCACCTAGTTTTAAAAAAAATGGCAGAGCCACTTTTACAATATTTACGAGAAAATTTTCCAACTAATAAATTTCGGCAAGGAGTAGATTCCCTTCCTGTTCCTGAAAAAATTTTTGCAAGAGAAGCAGGAATTGGCTGGCAGGGAAAGAATACAAATATCATTAACGAAGACCTTGGTTCATATTTTTTTCTGTCTGTAATTTTTACCGACTTACAATTATTAGCCGACAATCCTGTTACGGATAGATGTGGAACTTGCAGGGCTTGTCTTGATGCCTGTCCGACGGGTGCCTTATTTGAGCCATATAAAATCAACGCAGGTAAATGCATTTCCCACCATACAATCGAAGACAGAAGTGAAACCTTTTCAAACTCTGTGGCTAATGGTAAATGGGTCTATGGTTGCGATATTTGCCAGGAGGTTTGTCCCTGGAATCGAGTGAAGGCGAAGAAGAGAGAAGTCTATACACTAAATGAAGAATTTAAACTTAGAGAAGAGTTTAGAACATTTACCAAAAAGGATTTTTTCGAAATGACAGAACAAGAGTTTAAAGAATTTGTGAAAGACAGCGCAATGGATAGGATTACGCTTAGTATGTGGAAGAGAAATTTCTTTACTATTCTCTAAACAAAACGATAAAAATAATTTATCAAAAGGCTTTTTTTTCGGGTTGATGAAAAATTAGATTAATTAATAATTATTTTATGCGATCAATTGTGCTTCTTGTTTTTGTATTTTTGTGTGCGAATTGCTTAAAGGCAAAGAGAAGTCCATTCGATATGCAAAACCCATCGAGCACACTCACTGCAATTGGTTTATCTAAGCCATCTTCGGCTTCATCGACTACAACAACGACTCCAGTAGCCGCTGGTTCCATATCCCTCGGCTCTAAAACATACACTCAACTTAGTTTAAATCTTACTTCTCCTTCTGGAATGACTGGAACTATTTACTATAAAATCTTTGCTTCCTATCCTGATGATTGGACTTCTCTCAATCAAGTTGAAACTTACGGAACACTAAAGCTAGATTATACTTCGAATATTTCTTCCTACACTATAACAGGACTTGAGCCATTTCAATTTTACCGCGTGGATATAATTGCAAAGGATTCAGCGAATAACAAGATATTATTCCCTACTTTTTGTGTGCAGATGGATCCAAATATTTCTGGAACCGTTAGTTGCTCTACAGGTCCAACTGGAATCGTGACTACTCTTACTGGAACAGGAAGTTCGGGTACTAATGATAGCAGTTTTTCAGTGGCTACTTTTAATCAGCCGCAAGGTATAACGGCAATCGGAAATGCACTTTATATAGCGGATTCTACTAATAATAGAATTCGTAAATTGGATTTAATCACCCAGTCAGTAACAACAATTGCAGGGTCAACGATTGGCTACACAAATGCTACGGGGGCATCAGCACAATTTTCTCAACCGAGAGGAATAACTACAGATGGAACAAATCTTTATGTTGTGGATCGGAATAATCATGCAGTTAGACTAGTAAATCCTTCAACAGGAGTCGTGACAACTTTCGCAGGAGCGTTAACCGCTATATCAGGGCTTACCGATGGAGTTGGGACGACCGCAAGGTTTAATGCCCCTGGTTATATGATTTTTAATGGAACAGATTTTTATCTTTCCGATGAAGACAATTGTGTTGTACGAAAAATTACGACAAGTGCTGTTGTGACAACACATGCGGGTGGTGGTAGTTCATGCCCTCCCGGTGGAAATATTAATAGCTCTTTACTCAGCTCTTCTTTTAGTCAGGATATTGTAGGTCTAACTTTTTATCAGAATTATATTTTCGCCACTGACCCGACAAATAATAATGTTAGAAAGATTGATACGAATGCCGGTGGCAATGTTAGCACATTTATTAATTTTTCCTCCCCGTATGCAACAGCGGTTTATGGCAAATATATTTATATCTCAGAAAATATTGGTCATAGTATTTATAAATATAATATTGAGACTGGAGTAGGTGGGATCTTTGTTGGTTCTGGTAGTGCAGGGTCTTCCGATGGAACTGGGACAAGTGCCTCTTTTAATTTGCCCAGGGCTATGGCTTTCTTCGGGAATTCACTTTACGTAACTGATACTCTCAATCATAAGATTCGAAAGATTGAATAATAACTATGGCTAACCAAGATAAACTGCTCCAATGGTTTTACAAAAACCAACGCAAGCTTCCTTTCCGTGAAAACAAAGATCCGTATAAAATTTGGATTAGTGAAGTGATGTTGCAGCAAACAAGAGTTGCCGCCATGCTTCCTTCTTATGAAAAATTCATTTTACGTTTTCCAGATATTACAAGCCTTGCTAAGTCTACCGAGGAAGAAGTAATTCAATACTGGAAAGGTCTGGGTTATTACTCGCGCGCAATTAATTTACGAAAAGGTGCTGTTTTTCTAAAAGAAAATTTTAATTCTAAATTCCCGGATACTCTTGACGAAACTTTGTCTATTCCAGGCGTAGGACCTTATACAGCCCGTGCTGTTTTGTCGATAGCGTATAACAAAGAGTTTGCGGTATTAGATGGAAATGTAAAGCGTGTTCTCGCAAGATATTTTTTATTTAAGGAAAATATTTCTCTTCCTTCGTCTCACAAAGCATTACAAGAATTAGCCGATACTTTTTTGAATTCGGAAAATCCAGGAGATCACAACCAGGCGATGATGGAACTTGGGGCGATGGTTTGTTTGCAATCTCCACTTTGTATGCTTTGTCCTATTCAAAAAGGTTGTCTTGTTTTTGAAAACGGAAAACAATCAGAGTTTCCAGTTATGGGTAAAGAGAAAACAAAGCTACCCATTAAACTCAAATTTTTCTTTTTAGAAAAAGACGAGCGCATACTCGTTGTTAAATACAAACACAGAAGATTTTTTAAAACTATTTTTACGCTTCCCTTTTTAATTGAAGGAAAAAAGCTTCCCGCAAGTTACGAAGATAATTCTGATTTTGGAAAACTTTTACAAAGTATGGACGAAAGTTTGGACTGGACGAAAGCGGGCAAACATAGTATTACCCACCACGATATTGAATTACAACAAGCGAGACTTTCTCTTGATAATAAAAATTTAGAGTCGCTAGAAAAAATTCTTTCTTCTAATATTCCCTCTGCAGAAATAGAATGGAAATGGATAGATGGGAAAGATTTGAAGTCGGAGTTTCCTTCGTCCATTGCGGGGAAATTGCAGGCTTAGTTGTATTTGCCGGCATCTCGGTACGATTGCAACTATGAGGTATAGAATAGGTTTTTATGGAGACAACGCAATCACTCGATGACCGAACTTTATAGTGCAGTTTTATCTTAGAAGATCGTATACTAAAAAGTTCGGTCATTGAGTGAAAAACCCATTTGTTCGGGTTTTTTGTATCGAGATGCCGTCAAGCTATCGAGATTTATCGTTAAGTAGGAAATTTAGAATCAAAGCCGTTTTCATTGAATCTTCCTTTGCCAAATTACTTGCATTTATATATAATTCCTTTCTGAGTTTTTGATCTAAAGATAAATCAATATTATCCTCTGTCATCTCATTCACTAAAAGTATTTCGTGAGCAAACTTTTTTTGATTAAGCTTGGAACGTAATTCTTGAATTAATTTTTGAATCAAAATAAATTTTTCAGAATCTATAGGAGATTGTGTATAGGAATATCTTTCAGAAAAACCTGCCAGACTATCATAACGATTCAGCTTATCGGGTAACGCTTTTCCAATAATTTCTCTTGTAATTGAAACGGTGTTCATCATCATAAGCTCATTAAATTCAATAAGAAGATACTCTGCAATTTCTAAATTTAAAAAATAGAAATCAACTGAATCTATTTTACGCATAAAATAAACAATCTGAGAATAATCAAAAAAGAGTAATACTTTTTGTAAACTTTTATCATCTAGCATAGCTAGAAATAAATAGAAGTCATTTTTCTTATTTCTCTCATTCATAATTCTTCTAGTATTTATTTTCCAATTCTAGCGTCAAAAATATTTTGACATCTATTGTCTACAAGAGATAATACCGTAGAGGGCTTAGGATGAAAACACCAATTACAAAGCTTTTACTTTATAAACACGGAATCGGTTTTATTACCAGAAGAGGTAGGTTCACTGGTGATAAGATTACATTATTATTTGATAAGAAAGATATAAACGATGTTTTAAAAAGTCTCTCCTTTCAGGATTACAATGGCGGGAAAGTTCTTGGAATAGATTACGACAGTCCGAAAGATAAAAAAGATATTTTAGAAAAAACTAATATAGTAGATAATCTAGATCAAGGATTGCAAAGTATCTGGAATTCCACTCGCGGTCAATCTGCACAAGTAAAATTAAAGAATGGCTCGATTCAGAAAGGTATCATCGCCGCATGGCAAGAAAAAACATTAACGGCTAATGCTATTTTGTCGCTACTAAGCGATAGGAAAAAAATAGAACTGATTGGTTTAGAAGAAATTGAGTCCATTGGATTTTTATCAGAAGAGATAGAGCGTGAGTTAAAACATTTTCTCGATTTAGTGAATTTGAATGAAAAAGAAGCAACTCTTTTAATTCGATTAAGTGAAGGAGAACATGATTTAGAATTGAGTTATACATCACCAGTACCTGTTTGGAAAATATCTTATCGAATAGATCTACGTGAAAATAAAATGATCTTTAGTGCTTGGTGTATTTTTGAGAATACCTACCCCGAAGACTTAACCGATGTAGAAATTACTTTAGTCTCAGGAATGCCAATTTCTTTTATCTATCAACTATATGAATCCTATACTCCCACTAGAATCAAATTAAAAGAAGAATCTAGAACAATTGAGACTCCAATAGAGTTTGAATCTGTTGTTAGGATCGAAGAAGAGATGTCACAGGAAGATAGAAAACAAAAAGAAGAAGATTTAGCTGCACAACAAACAATGATGAGAGAGGCAGCAATGAGGGTAATGGAGGAATCAGGAGAGGATAATATTCATTATTCTTTAAATCCGCATCTAGTAGATGATAGCAAATATTCTTACGAGTCAGATTTTTACAGAGATAATGCAAATGAAAAACAAGTAGAATTTAAACCGTCTACTCATTTCAATTCTGTATCTAACGATGAATTCTTCGAATACAAACTCAAGTCTCAAATCTCCGTCAGCCGCAGTAAAACAGCAATGATTCCTTTATTGGAATTGGAGATGGAATACAAAAAAGAATTAATCTATAACTATGAAAAATATAAACTTCATCCAATATTTGTAATTCGATTTACCAATCAAACAGGGGTAATCTTAGAAACAGGACCTGTTACCATTTTCGAAAACGCAAAGTATTCAGGAGAATCCATTTTACGGATCAACCCAGATGGGGCTAATTCTGCTTTATCGTATGCAGTAGATTTAACTGTTCAGATAAAAGTAGAAAATAGTTCTCAAAGAGAATTTCATTCCATCAGCTTTGAAAAAGGAAATCTATTCATTCATGAGTATTCTATTTCTATGACAAGATACACCATTGTTAATAAAAGTAAAGTAACGAAACGGATTCTAATTGAACACAGTAAATCGGAAAATGTAGAATTATTTGATATGGTAAAGCCTTTTGAAGAAACTTTAGATGAATACAGATTTGAGATCAACATTCCAACTGATACAGCATTGGAATTTATTGTCAAAGAAAGAAAGTTGATTTCTAGAAATGAATCGATTGTAAATATTCGTTATACAAATTTTCAAAAAATGTTAAATGAGAAAATTATTACCGATGAAATCTACAATATAGTTGCTCCTGTATTCAAATTCAAACAAGAAATTGTTGACCTAGAAACAAAAATTGGAAATTTAAAATCAGACAAAGAAGAATTATTTCAGAAACAGGAAAATATTCGGAAAAATATCACTGCTCTAAAAGAAAACAGTGTAGAGCAAAAGCATAGAGCAAACCTAGTCGAAGAATTAATTCAGAATGAAAACAAAATTAAAGATATTCAAAGCGATATAGAGAATTCAAAATTAAAAGTTCAAGCGGTTAATCAACAGTTGCTGGAATACTTAGAAGGATTAAAATGAATGATTCTTGTTAAATTTTCTCCAAGAATCTTTTTATATTTTAAACCAATAAGAATATTATAAAACCCCAAAAATTAAAAAAGTTGAAATTTATAGAAGCATTTCAATAATAAAAAGATGCAATCAAACACCGCACAGATATTACAAAAAGTTGAGTCTTATTCTCCTGATATGCAAAGAGAAATCCTTGATTTTATTGAATTTATTGAGAGTAAATATAAATTTAAAACTCCTGCAACCAAAAAAAAATCTCCCCTCAAGGATGAACCTTTTATTGGTATGTGGAAAAATCGACCTGATATGAAAGATAGTGTCCAATATGTGAGGAATTTAAGAAAGACACAATCACTTAGGAAGCATTCTTGAAAATTTTAGATACAAATATTCTTACTCATGGCTTATTAATATTAGACGCAATGATTGCCGCGACTTGCATGGAATCTGGAGCAGTATTAATTACTCGAAATACCAAGGATTTTAAATTTATCGAAGGTCTAAAAAGCTTTTCTATTTAGAACTGAAGTATTTGATCTTTATGCACTTAAATCAAAAAGAATCTAGCAGGAAAATCAGAAATGAAAAACCATCGGTGTTCATCGTCCTAATCGGTGGTAAAAAAAAGGAAAAGCATGAACCATAAACCCCTTCACTCCACACGCGAATTTGTAGAAGAATTAAAAAAAGAAAAAGAACTTTTAGTCATTGAAGATTCTGTTGATCCAAATTTAGAAATTGCAGAGATACAAAGGCGAGTAGTCGCTAGAAGAGGTCCGGCAATTTTATTTACAAATGTAATTGGTTCTAAGTTTCCTGTGGCTACTAACCTGTATGGCTCAGCGCGAAGAATTCATATTGCATTTGGTTCGCGTCCTGTTGATTTGATTCGTAAGATTGCTCATACCGCACAAAATATTATGCCGCCGACTCCTAAGAAAATTTGGGAAGCAAGGCATCTTGCTTTTGAAGCATTGAAAGTTGGATTAAAAAAAGAAAGCTCTCCTAGAGTTTTAGATTCTTCGATTACACCTGTGGATATAATGCAATTACCCGCTCTTAAATCCTGGCCTATGGACGCGGGGCGATTTATTACTTTGCCTCTTGTGTATACAGAAAGTCCTGTGAATGGAAAAGGAAATCTTGGAATGTATCGAATTCAATTTCACGATCGAGATACAACCGGTATGCATATCCAAATTCATCGCGGTGGAGGATTTCATCATTTCGAAGCAGAAGAAAAAAATATGAGTCTTCCCTGTCATATCTATGTAGGTGGACCGCCAGCGATGACGTTAGCCGCTGTTGCTCCAATGCCGGAAGAATTGAGTGAACTAATCATTGCTTCTTTACTCTTGGGTGAGCGTCTAAAAATTACCCGGAATAAAAAATTTAGTAGCTTACCGATAGTATCCGATTCAGACTTTTTACTCATTGGAGAAATTCCTCCAAAAGTAAGACAACCAGAAGGACCTTTCGGAGACCATTACGGCTATTATGCGTTGCAACATGATTATCCGATTATGAAAGTGCATGGAATTCATCATCGTAAAGATGCAATCTGGCCTGCAACGGTAGTCGGTAGACCTCCACAGGAAGATCATTTCATAGCAGAGTTTTTACAAGATTTACTTTCTCCCATGTTTCCACTCGTTATGCCTAAAGCAATATCTGTTTGGGCTTATGAAGAGTCCGGCGTTCACGCGTTAGCCGCTACTGTAGTAAAAGAGCGTTATCACAAAGAAGCATTTACAGCAGCACTTCGCATTTTAGGAGAAGGTCATCTTTCTTTGTCTAAGTGTTTATTTGTTACAAATGAAATTATCAATCTAAAAGATTTTAAAAAAACATTTATTACTATCTTAGAGCGAATCAATTTACAAACAGATGTTCATATTTTTTCTAATATATCACAGGATACTCTTGATTATACCGGACCAAAGGTAAATTCTGGAAGCAAGTTAATTCTTTTGGGAATTGGTGAAAAGAAAAATGATCTTATCCCCACGTTTACAGGAAAGTTGAAGAATAAGAACTTCCATTCGCCGACTGTCTTTTGCCCCGGCGCGTTGGTTGTCTCCGGTCCTAAGTATAAAGCAGGAGATAAAGCTCTCGAGGCGTTGCTGAAAGAAGACTCGGTTCAAAAATTTCTTTTTGTATTCCTTGTGGATGATGCGAAAGATGCGTGTAAATCCGATCATGATTTTATTTGGAATATATTTACCCGTTTTGAACCAGCAGGTGATGTGGCTGGAAATTACTCTGTGTTGCGAAATCATATCGCTTATAAAAATCCAATCGTAATTGATTGTCGGTTGAAAAATTGGTATCCGCCAGTTTTGACTTCAGACTCGAAAATTGTAAAGCAAGTGGATGAGCGTTTTGGTAAAATTCTCGATTCAATTCAAAATCCTCTTGAATATTTTATATAATGTGCTTGCATTAAATGGTAGAAAGCTAGAATTTACCCATGCTATTTTACAAATCTCTCAGCGCAAAATTCAAAATACTCGTTGTTGTTTCCTTAGCTCTACTTCTAGGATTTACGTTTCTTTCTCTTGTATCAATTGGGGAAGTTAGCAAATTACATAATCTACTAGGCGATAAGGAAAATTACCTTTTTTCTTTTATAATAAAAATCGGACTCTGTTTTGTTATTGTCAGTTTACTTTGTATTGGAGCGGTATATTATGTTTTAACGCGAACCTTTCGTCCTGTGAAGGCTATTTCTGATTTGCTTGCAAAAGTAGCTGAAAATAATTTACAAGTTGATTTACTCGAATCGAAACGAGAAGATGAAATTGGAAAGATTAGTAAGTCCATTGATAATGTAATCTTAGGATTTAGTGGGATTCTTACTTCGATTAAATTTACCGGCGAACAGATTGGAGAAGAGGGAAAATTATTTAATAAATCTGCATCTGTTCTAACCAAATCGGTAGACTCTCAATCCAAAGCCTCTAGTGAAGTTGCGCATGGGTTAGAAGAAATGAATGCTTCTTTGGAATTGATTAGTGTAAATTTTGAAAGTTCTGCATCTTCTTTTAAAAATATAGATACAAATTTAGAAGACTTAGCGAAAGCGGGAACAAAAATTCTAAAAGGAATGGATGATCTTTCTAATATTGCGAAAATGTCTTTCGATGAAGGGAAAGTAGGTGAAAAAAATATTAGTGACGCGATGTCTGCCATGGAGCAGATCAAAGTAAAAACGAATAAGATTACGGAATTTACGTCGATTATCTCAGAGATTTCCGACCAAACAAATTTACTTTCACTAAATGCAAGTATCGAAGCAGCACGCGCCGGTGAATACGGTAGAGGCTTCGCGGTAGTAGCCATGGAAGTAACTAAGCTTGCTGAGAAAACAATGATCAGCGTTAAAGAAGTAAAGGCATTAATCCACGATACTATCAGAACGGTTAATCATGGTTATGCGTGTGTAAACGATTCTTCAGAGAGTCTAAAAAAATTAATCCAAAATGTACAAAAGGTTCAGTCTTCGACTCAAAAAATAAACGTCCAAATTGTAAAACAAGAAGATAATACAATTAAAATTTCTAAGAGCTCAAAAGCATTGGCAGAGTTTTTGCAAATGGTTATTGAAAATGTAAATGAAGAGAAAAAAGTTACGAATAAAATGCTTTCTTCTGTTGGAGAGTTTTCTGCTTCCTTTCAATCACTTTTAAAAGAATCAGAAGAACTAAAAGAACTTTCTGAAAATCTAAAATCTCAATCCGATGGGCTCCTAAGTATAGTAAATGGATTTAAATTGTAATGCAAAATTATTTTTTTATATCCACTAAAAAATAGAAATTCGCTTGATTTAAAAACTATGTTCATTAAAAACGTAAGGCTATGCTGTATACAAATAAAGAACTAGAAACTCATTTCCCTATTTCCGAAAGAATGAAATTAGAAAAGCTAAAAGCGCAAAATTCACCGGTGTATTGGATGAACGAATATATTTCTGCGAGTGTCCCCGGAACAACGGATGTGGAAAGTCTCGTAAGTTATTCTAAGAATGTCACAGAGCAATTAGAGTCTGTCTACGAAGACATTGACCCTTTTCTAAAAAAATCGAGCGATATAAAGCAATTAGCCGGTTACATTCAATCTTTAGAAGATCAAGTCGAAGATTTATATCAGGAAAAAGAAGAAGCTATTCTTTCTTTTGAAGGTGTAAATTCGATTGCGGATCTTGTTAAGCTCGCCAAAGGAATGGAAGAACAATTAAAGTCTTTATATAGCGAAAAAGAAAATAATCAATCAGAACAAACTAAGGAAGAAAAATAAAAATGGAAGATTTTGCAAAGGGAATTTTATACAATTTAGGATACATTTCTCGTGATCAGGCAGATGGTGCAAATTTCGGTATCGTGAAGGTAGATGATCATGGTCAAATTTTACTTTATAACCGTTATGAGTCAGAGCTTGCAGGAGTTACTGTTGCAACTGCAGAAGGGAAGAATTTTTTTACACAAGTAGCGATTTGCACAAATAATCGTTTATTTTATGGAAAATTTAAAGATGGAGTAGCGAGCGGACACTTAGATGTATCCTTTAATTATGTATTTACATACAAAATGAAACCAACCAATGTAATCATTCAATTGTATCGTGATCAAGCGTCTTCAACCAATTGGATTTTTGTAAAGAAGAAATAGCCCATGGTAAACCAAATTAAAAATCTAAAAGCATTGTACGATAGGTATAAAGAGCCTTCCGTAATTGAAAGCTTAATTAAGGATAATCCTGAGTTAACCGAAAAACAAATTCTTCAATTAAAATACAATACCAAGTTGAAAAATCGTGCGTTAGGCGCTATTATCTCGATTCATAGAGATTCAGAGGCAGAAGAAATTGATTCAGCCATTCGCAATTTTT
>JANYCR010000146.1 GCA_025360185.1 Leptospiraceae bacterium
TGTCTTTTCTATCGTCGGGTAAACCCTTTGCCCGATGAGTTTAATTGCTGCTCTTGATAGAAGAGGCGAAGTATTATCTTCAATGGCTTGAAATACTGCTTGCATTACCTTTGTATCATACCATCCTTCTGGATCTAACTCACTGAACTCTTTGCCAGTCATCTTCTTAACAGCGTCTAACGCTTCTTTTTTTGCATTTGGTTTTGTCTCGAGTAAACTACAAGACAACATTATAAACTTTCCTTTAACTTGTGCCATATTTTTTCCTTTTCTATTTAGATTCCTTACAATTAGAAAAGAACCAAATACTTATTTAAAATGAAACAAAATAATTTACTTTCACGTTGCGTTATACTTTATATAAGACAAGAAATCATTAGATATTTTCGATTTTTTGAAAGCTTTCATTCAGAATGCTCTGATAGAGAGGTTACTTACTATTAGACTCGTCTAATAAAATTAAGGGCTATACTTTGATTAGTCGCTTGGCTATGGTTTTTAAAATTTCTGCATAAAAAGAGATTTTTTTTACTCATTCTTTTTTACTGTAAAACATTACCTTGACAGGAAGCTTCTCATTAGATTATTTGGTTGAATACTCTATGGAAATTAAATTGAATATAATTATAACTTTCAGTCTAATGGCGATTGGCTGCGTTTCTCTGCCGCCTACTTCTAATTTGCTTGAGCCTAAGATACAAAGTCCAATCAGCGAGACTGTTGTTGTCGAAAGAACGACTATTCCTGTGTTATCAGAGCGATACAAAAAAGCTACGGAAGATAATCTTACTATGAATCTAAAAGAATTCTTGGTCAAAGGAAATTATTTTGATAAAGTATTTCTTTTCACCGAGAAAGATTCTGATTTAAAAAGTTACCAGAGCTTTCAATTCCATTTTTCAAAATTTTCGCATGAGAGAAGACCTGACCCCTGGTATTTCCCGCTTGCCTTCATTACCTTAACTTTTTATATCTGGTTCGGTGGAACTGTGACGATTGATGAAGCCCACTATAATTGTATTTTAATTGTCAAAGATGATCGAAATAAAATTGTCTATCAAATTCAAAAAGAAAAGAAAGAAGAAAAAGATATTAATATTTATTCGAACGAAAGAATTTTTCCAAGTGCAGCGGAAACTAAGACTAAATTGATTGAAGAAATACTAGAAGAATATAAAAAACAAAGGAAAATAAAATGAAATCGACCTTATCAATATTATTTTTGTGCCTAATCGCTATTAACTGCGCTACGTTTACAGATTTTAATCCTGAAGTGAAAGAGGTTACTTTTAAAAATAATGGTAATGCCTCTAAAACTCTCCTAATTAATGTTAAGCAAAAGGTAACCATCAACGGCAGTCCCAGGGAAATGAACGCAAAATCAGAAGAAAACGCTCGGGAAAGATTTGCAAAAATTTGTAAAGAATCTTTTTTATTTAAAGAAGTAAAAACAGGTTTGGATACTGGCGATATTAAATTAACTATTGAATCAGAAAATACAGGTGAGGCTAATCAGTTTTTAGCGTTTCTTTCCGGTCTTAGTTTGCTTATAATTCCTGCTTATGCACAAGATGATATCCAAATTAAATACTCTTTTAGAGACAAGAAGGATACTGTAATCAAGGAATATAAAAGGCGTGTGACTTTTAATACATGGATTCATTTATTTATGATTCCACTTATGCCATTTAAATTTCCGGTAGCTGAAATCGGCTCAGCAATGGAAGCTGTCACGAAATCAGTATTAGATGAAGCAGATCGAGATGGTATACTTAAATAAATTTTTTTTAGTAATTTTATTCTTCTTTATGAGTCAGGTATTTTCCCAATCGCAGGACGAAATTTTGCGAGACCTGCGTGAAGAAAATGTTCCTTTTAAGGATAAAGAGAATTATCCGAAGGATTTTTATTTGGAGAAGTTACGAACGATTTACCTCGCTATGGGAGCTGCCCTTGAAACCAAAGAAGATAAACGCGCCGTAGACGAAGGTAATAAATTAGAAAAATCTGGTATCACTGCCGATAAAATTAAAATTAAAGGCAAAGCAGAATTAGGCGAAGAGCAAATTCTTTATTTAAAAATTCGTAGACTCAGGGCAGAAGCATATTATAATTTGCGGGAGTTTAAGTCTGCTTTGCCTGACTCTAGGTTTATTGTCGAAAATCATCCTAGACCAGTCGTTTTTGATTTTACTCGTTATGCAGTTTCGCTTTATTATTCGGGTGATGAGAAGACTGCTAAAAAAATTCTATCACAGGCAAAGGTGAAGTTCAAAAACGAAAATGACCAGTCAATTCTTGCCAAAACAGCCCAACTCCTTTTCCCTGATTACTAATTTTTGCTTGCTTGCTTGAGTCATTCTAAAAATACTAATCTCATTAGCCTAAGGTGTCGCATGAACAAAAGTTTAGTTTTATTTTTTATCTTACTCTTACCAATTGTCTCTGAAGAAATTAAGGAAGAGGTCTTCCAATTTGAAAATTTGCGGGTCATAAAAAAACCCAGCACACCACCGAGATCTGTTATATCTCATGATTTTATTCCATCCGATTCTATCGTTACTAAGTCGGTTGAGCTTACAAATCTAGCCAGTGTAATTCCAGAATCAGCGTTATTCTTGGAATCTTCCCAGAGTACGGAAGAGTTAATGAAGTTTTATGAATCTGTAATGCAAGCTCGTGACTGGCGAATTTTACAAAAGGACAGTAAAGGAAACAAGTCTGTAATTCTCGGAGAAAGTACTACGAAAAAAGTTATGACAGTATTGATTCGGGATAATAAAGAAAGTCGAACAATAAAAATTTTCTACCGAAAACCTGGATTTTAATATATGAGTAGTGGAGAATTAAAAAATAGCAAATATGTTTTGCCCGTTGTATTAATTGTTCTGTTTTCAATTGCAAGCACATTTGCTTTCATGGTTTACCAATCTTATTTTTGGGCGGGGTTTATTTCGCTTATCCTCTATGTGGGATCTAGAGATTATTATCTAAAATTAAAAAATCGCATACCAGAAAAAATTCGAGGCTCTGCTCCGAGCGTTATGATTTTTATCGTTCTCATCACCATTGTCATACCTTGCTTTTTTATCATACGCACTTTACTTGATGAATTGATTTCGCTCTTGTTTGTATTGAAGGTAAATCTAAGTGAGGATAGAATAATTCCAACGCTAATGAGTATTAACCTCATCACAGACTATTTTACTGATTCCGAATTTTTTTGGGTTCAATTTCCTAACATGTACCGAGAGATTGTAAGTTCTTATGGTGATGTTCTAAACATTGATAGTCTGTATGGAATTTTAAGTAATACTACCTCTTTAATTTTAGGCGGAATCAAAATTCCACTTGCAATATTTGTAAATATTTGTTTTTCTTTCATGCTCTTATTCTTTTTCTATAAAGACGGTCATAAGCTAGAACTTTTTTTAATGAACAACCTTCCCTTTTCAGAAGAAATTGAAAAACAAATTGGACTTCGAATTTCCGAAGCGGTGAAAGCTGTTCTGAAGGGGAATATACTCATTTCCCTCTTGCAGGGATTTGTTGCGGGAATGCTTCTTTTTTTTGCGGGTATTCCAAATCCTATTTTATATGGAAGCATTGCTTCTTTTTTTTCTTTGATTCCAGTGATCGGCACGGCTGTTGTTTGGCTTCCTGCTGGTCTTTATATTGGATTCATTGAAGAAAGTTGGATTGTTGCCATTATCTATATGAGTTTATCTTTTACCTCTTACATGGTATTAGAAAATCTAGTGAAGCCAAATATTTTGGATAAGAAATTAAACTTACATCCATTTCTATTATTCCTCGCATTACTTGGTGGAATTCAACAATTTGGAATTGTAGGTCTTGTTATCGGACCAATCGCTGTTACCCTCCTTGTAATCCTCTGGGATTTTTGGATGGCTTACCGAAGAGATGAATTTAAGTTGTAAAACCCAGTGCCAGAAATTAAACCACTATCAGTCAGTGAGGTCAACCGTTCTATCAAGTCGATTCTACTTGATAGAAGAGAATTAAAGGATATTTGGATTAAGGGAGAAATTTCTAATTATAGTCCATCTGGTGCCGGGCATATTTATTTTTCACTGAAGGATGCAACTAGTGTTATCCGCTGCACTTTTTTTTCATTTCAAAATAAAAACTACAAAGGAAAAAAACTCCTGGATGGAATGGAAGTCCAGGTATTTGGAAGCATCAATCTCTATGAGCCCGGCGGATACTATAGTGTAAACGTAGCAAGAGTCGAAGAACTCGGTAAAGGTGATATACTTTATAAATTAGAAAAATTGAAAGCAGAGCTAAATGCAAAAGGAATTTTTAATATTGAGCGCAAAAGACCGATTCCCCGCTTTCCAAAGACTCTAGGAATTGCAACTTCTCCCAATGGAGCTGCAGTAGAAGACATCATTCGAATAGCTAAGGAGCGTTATCCTAACTTAAATATCCTCATCGCACCTTGTCAAGTCCAGGGTGATAGTGCACCGACTTCTATTGTAAGTGCCATCGAAGAACTCAATAATCCAAAATGGGAGGTGGATGTAATCATTGCCGGTCGCGGGGGAGGCAGCTTTGAAGACCTGATGCCTTTTAATGATGAGTCCGTTGTGATGGCTTACTATAATTCTCGTGTTCCGATTATCTCTGCTGTGGGTCACCAGATTGATTCTCTCCTATGTGATCATGCGGCTGACGCGTATGTGCCGACACCAACTGCTGGGGCTGAGCTTGCAGTTCCAGAAATTGAAGATTTAGAGAATTATCTGGATGATATGGAAAATCGTTTTAACCAGGCTTTGAAATATAAGTTGGATATTGCGAGAGATAGATTACATTTGATTTCGAATAAGCATATTTTTATTGAGCCACGGATGCTTTTGACTGATAGAATTCAAAGAGTGGATGAAATCATAAATCGAATTTTTCTTTTAGGGAAAAATAATATTTCCTCTAAAAATAATTTACTACAAAGATTTGAAAATATAAAAATTTACGCCAAATCAGTATTAAACGCTAAAGATAATCAATTTCAACTCGCGCTCGGAAGAGTCGATAGTTTTTCTCCTCTTGAAACGCTAAAGCGTGGTTATGCGGTGGCGAGAAATAAAAAGAAAGAAGTCATAAGCTCACCTGCCCAGATCAAGGTAGGGGAAGAGTTGGAGTTGATTTTAAAAGATCAAGTAAAGATTAAAGTAGAAGTGAAGGAGAAATAAATGGCAGCCAAAGAAAAAGATGTTTCGTTTGAAGAAGCATTAAATGAGTTAGAGCAGATTGCAGAAAAATTAGAGCGAGGTCAACTGACGCTCGAAGATTCTATCAAGGCTTATGAAAGAGGAATGGAGTTGAAGAAAGTTTGTACCGAGAGACTCAAAGAGGCAGAGGGTAAGATCGAGTTTCTTGCAAAAACTCCGGATGGTAAAATTGTAAAAGAGAGTGCAATGCGCGAATCGAAAGAAAAAGAGAAAGATAAAAAAACCAAAGAAGAGATACTATTTTAATGCTACCAATAAAAATTAAAGAATGGCAGTTACTACTGCTCCTTGCCTGTATTCAGTTTTCAAATATTTTAGATTTTGTAATCATGATGCCGCTAAGTCCAAGACTCATGGATGTATTCCAAATTAGCCCTGCTGAATTTGGGTTCATCGTTTCCTCATATGCATTTAGCGCGGGGATTGCCGGAATCCTCGGAGCTTTTTTTATTGACCGGTTCGATCGTCGTATTGCGCTTAATACTTGTTATGCGGGTCTTACTCTCGCTACGCTTCTCTGCGGGGTAGTTCATACGTATCCGCTACTTGTTATGGCTCGAATTTTAGCAGGAGCTTTTGGTGGTCTTACAGGTGCAATTATATTCGCTATCATAGGAGATTTGATTCCTTATGAAAGAAGAGGCAAAGCGACCGGTGTTGTCATGTCTGCGTTTTCGCTTGCTTCAGTCATTGGTGTTCCGATTGGTTTATATCTGGCAGAAAAGTTTAATTGGAATGCACCTTTCTTCGGCTTATTCGGATTTAGCGCTATTGTGCTTGTGTTTGCTCATATTTATACTCCCTCTGTAAAAGGTCATCTTTCTACATTGGCAAAGCATCCAATCAAGACTTTGGAAATATTATTTTTCAACAAGAATCACTTAATCGCCTTTAGCTTGATTACCATGATGATGTTTGGGGGATTTTCTGTTATTCCGTTCATAGCTCCTTATCTAGTAATCAACATTGGACTTTCTAATGTTGAGTTGAGTTATCTATATATCCTGGGTGGTGGTTTTACTGTATTTACCGCTAGACTCATTGGGAGTCTGGCAGATAAGTTTGGTAAGCCGCTAATATTTGCAATTGTTGCAGTTATTTCTATTTTACCGATTTTGGCTTTGACGAATTTACCTAAAGTGCCTCTTTATATCACTCTAACTGTTACGACTTGTTTTTTTGTTTTTGTATCCGGAAGGTTTACGCCTGCTATGGCTATGATTACGGCGAGCGTTCATCCTGTTAACCGCGGAAGTTTTATGAGTATGGTTTCGTCTATTCAACAAATTGCATCAGGACTCGCTGCAAGTCTTTCTGGAATTATCATTCAGAAAACTGCTGATGGACAGCTTGCGGAATTTCCTACTGTTGGAATTGTTGCCGCTGTCTCAACGCTCATAGCAATCTATATATCAACGAGACTAAAGACGGTCACTCACGATTGATGGACGTGATATTTTTTACTTGACTATTTTATATATTTAATTTAGACTATTATAGTCATATTTAGGAGGCTCAAATGAACTGGAATGTAGCTGTCGCTAAATCACAATTATCTGAATTAATTGGCTCGGCAATCAATGAACCGCAGGTGATTTACAATCGTAAAAAGCCTTCTGTAGTTGTCGTCAATTATGAAGAGTATAATCGTTTAAAAAACTTAGATGT
>JANYCR010000159.1 GCA_025360185.1 Leptospiraceae bacterium
AAAGGGAATATTAAATGGTCGTTAGCTTTTTCGGAAGCTTCGCTTTTTACATATTTTAGTAAATCAGAAATTTCTTTATTCAAACGATAACCTCTTTATTCAATGAGAAAATACTGGAATTAAAAAACCAGTGAAATTTTACTATTCAGTAGTGCTAACTTCTAAGCTCTACTGAATAGTAAGGCAAATTTTTAGCAAGTAAAAATAAGACTTAAAATCGTTTGCGATAATTCATTTCAGGATTGCAATGACATACTTGATTTAAAAAATGCCAGATATGGCAAAGTATTATTTTTTTAACAGATTGGAAATTGCAGTCTGTTTATTCATTTACGGCTATTCTTTATTATCCCAAGAATCGAATTCACAAACTGAAAAGGATATAACACAACCAGAACCCAAAATTGAAAAATCGACCGAGATTACGACACCAAAAAATACGAAACTTTCTACGGGTAATGAAGCGTTAAACCCAAAAGCAAAAGAGCAGGAAATAAAAGTAGATCAGAGTAAACTGGGCACAAAACTTCCCATTGACTTCGGTGTATTCGTAGATGGGTATTATAATATGAATATGAATCGCCCAACAGCAACTTCACAAAATTACACAACACAGGCTATTCAAAACAATACGTTTGCCATTAACCTCGCTCATATAGAAGGAAAGCTAGATACGGAAAAGTTTAGAGCTAGGCTTGCCTTACAAACTGGAACTTCTGTAAATGCAAATTACAGCAATGAAACTACGAATCAAAAATATTCTAATCAAAATTCAGTTAGAAATATCCAAGAAGCCTATGTAGGAATTAAGCTTGGCAAAAGAACCTGGCTTGATGCCGGAATTTATATGGGTAATATCGGATTTGAAGCATGGGTTTCAGCGTATAACTGGGTGTATACCCGTGCGATTGTTCTTGATAATGTTCCTTATTATTCTACGGGAGTCCGCCTATCGCATGAAATTAGTGATAAGCTATCTGTTCAGCTTCACATAATAAATGGCTGGCAAAATATCACGGATAATAATAAAGACAAATCCCTTGGAATGCAAGCAGCATACAAAATTACAGAGAAAATGAAATTTACTTATAATAATTTTATAGGAAATGAAACAACTGCTCCAACAAAAACAGATGCCATTGGAACTGTCTATATGTATTCTAAAGAAACCATAAAGAATTATGCAAGCCCTTATACTCCCTACACTCGCAATACCCGCTATTACCAAAATTTTATATACCAGTATGATGTTACAGACAAATTTGGAGTTGCCGCATCATTTGATATAGGCTATCAAATTCGTGGAACATCTGATGTATACAATCCAGCTATCCCGTCTGACGTTAATAAAACGTATCCTTATTATAGTAAACATTCCGGTGCTTACAGACATTGGTATGACGGAACGCTTTGGGTAATGTATAAAATTTTTAATGAATGGAGAATAGCTGGAAGAATCGAACGTTATGTAGATAGAGAGGGAGCTAACGTTCCTGTTGTGAAACAAAGTACTATATACCAGAAGGAACCAGGCAAGAAACCAAATGGATTTCAGGTCAGTGCGATTTCGTTAAATCTAGATTATATCCCAAATGAATATGCTATGCTTCGCTTTGAATTAAAATACAGGCGGTCAATGGATCCAATATTCGACTATGCGGATAGTTCCGAGTTGTCCCGCCATGAAAAAATGTTCATCTCAGCGATGACATTTAAGTATTAAATTAAACTCTCAGTATCAAACGGCTTCACAAGCGGACGTGACAAATACATAGAAGAATCAAGTAGCTCTTGTAAATCTATTCGTAGACGCGCCATCATTGAATCAATCGCTGCACGTTTTTTAGTTTTATATTCACCGTAGTATTCAGAAAGATGAAATGGTTTTTTAAAGGTGATATATGCTTTACGCGGCAAATGGGCAGCTTCCCCTCCGAGAGCACGAGGAATTTTCCCAAAGATGTATGACTCGTAACGTGCAAGCCATTCATAGAAACGCTCTGGTGTTGGATTGGACGCAAGATAATCACCCTTAATCACAATGAAGTCAAATGCTTTTACGCATTCTCTTTTGAACCATTCGATTTCTTTATCAGAAAGTTTTGGAAGAGTATCGTCAGGATATTTAATCATTACCATTTCCATGACAGCAAATAGATGACGGAGTTTATGAATTGCATCGTCGTCTCTCTTGTAACCTTTGATTTGAAACTTTTCAGCACAATTGTCTAAGATGGCATGACGAATACGACCTACGCGGTAGTCAAAATCATGTTTGTCTCCATCTTGAATTCCATATTCTCTTTCTGCTTCTTCCATCATGTAGCGACCAATAGTGAGAAACCGACGGAGCATATTTTTTCTTCCGGGGTCAATGCTGTAATGCTTTTCGATTTTTCGAACAGATTCTTCTAAATCATTTCGAATTTCTTTTTCAGTCGCATCTATAATGTATTTCATAAATCCGGGTAACACAGTTACATCTGCATTTGGATCTAATTTCTTTGCGTCTTCATATCCCCAGAATCCAAGCTGAGCAAGTCCGGGTTGGAATGGCATTAGGTTATCATTTTCTCCGCTGGTAGGTTCTCCCTCAGGGAATAATACTAATTTGCCTTCACGAGCGGCTAACGCGCTTCTTGCCGCTTTCAGGGATTCTCTATCGGGAATACCTGCGATAACAGAAAAAGCTCCGATTCCGGAAATGACTTTTCCTACCATTCCTCCACTCCATTCAAAAACTTGCCTTGAAGCCATGAACTTAAACCTTGTTCCCATCACATTTGCAATATGATAAGCAATAGGCGGCTCGGCAGTGGTTGGGTGATTTGTAAAAAATAATAGTCTGTCTTTTTTTAGGCTACGAAGCATTGCTTTGTCTTCGTCAGTGATTACTACTTCGTTTATATTTTGGACAGTGCGAAGTAGAACGGGAAATAATAAATCGGCAGTCCAATTTAGTGCGAGATTAAAGCCAGCGGGTATGAATGGTTCCATTTAGATTGATCCTCTTGTAAATACTACAATCACTATCCAAAAATTTTTAGAACTTCGAGTCAACTTTAATTTTTGTATGGTAGTTGAATCTTAAACTTTGTCTCGCCTGGCTTTGAGGTTGCGGAAATTTTACCTTTGTGTTTTTCAATAATTCCCTTTACGATGCCAAGCCCGAGTCCCGAACCTTCGCCCTGATCCTTAGTGGTAAAAAATGGATCCCAAATTCTGTCTAGAATTTGAGGCTTAATTCCGGAGCCATTGTCCCCGATTTCGATACATACATATGGCTCTTCTAAATAAGAGGAAATTTTTAGAATTCCTTTTCCCTTCATCGCATGAATTGCATTCTGAACAATGTTTGTCCAAACCTGATTCAGTTCGTCAAGATTACAGGGAACAAGCGGAATTGGTTGTAGGTTTCTTTCAATCGTAATTCCCATTTTCAATTGATTATGAAAAATAATGAGAGTATTTTCGATTCCTTCAATTAAGTCTGCATCAGCGTGACTTGCCTGGTCTAAATGAGAATAGTATTTTAATGCACGAACAATTCGCACGATATTCTTAATCGCATACTTTATATTTTTAAGATTGCGGTTAATGCCTGTTGTGTGCTTTAGTAGTTCTAAAATTTTCAATCCACCAATCTTTACAATTTCGAGAAGTTGGTCTTCAATTTTAAAAAAATTCTTTTCTACAATGAAATTTGAAAAATCTTCTGCGAGTAAAGAACTCAATCCCTGGCGAGTAATTCTTTCACGAATCTCTCTTTTTTTCTTAAATCGCTCTGTAGGGTCGAGCGTATCACGGGCGTTATCCGCAAGAATAGCATCCAGAATTGCAACATATTTTTTGGCAAACTCGGGGTCATTGAAAAATTCAATCGCTGTTGGAAAATGTAAAATCAAATGGTGCAGGTTTACTTCCATGTTATCCGCAGCCCCATTAATTACTCCCGTTGGAGTATTGATTTCATGTGCAATGCCGGCGACCATTACACCGAGTGAAGCCATTTTTTCTGACATGATGAGTTGGGACTGTGCTTCTTCCAGAGCTTTCGTTCTTTCTTTAACTTTATTTTCGAGATTTTCGGTAAGTGCAGTTGACCTCGCATAAAAAATTGCATTGGATAAAGACATCACTGATGTTGATTTAATTTCATACAATCTGTCCAACTCTTCGGATGTAATATGCGATCCATCTTTTTTATTACCCAGAAATAAAACTCCAAGCAAACTAGCGTTAAGCGTAAGAGGAATTACTGTCTCTGCATTCACAGCATCTAGTATTCTTAGTGCGTCTAATTTAATATTTGCATAACCAGGTGCTTTTTTAAAATGACCTCTTGTTAATACTTGGTCATTATCCGTTAGCCAAAGCATAAAAGGATCATACACTGCGAAACGATTTTGATTTTCTCCTATTGGGTGCGGCAAAAACGCACCTTCCTCATCTGACCAGAGATAAATAGTAGAATGCTCTACATTAAAAATTTCAACAAGAAACTCATTAAGAGCCTCACTGATTCGAACCGTTTGATTCATTCTAAATAAGTGATTTTTTAAATCACCCAGAGTCGTGATATATGCAATCTCTTTGATTCGCTCTCTTTCTTCACGCAAAATGATTTCGAATCTTTTCTTCTCCTCTTTTCTTCGGTAAATTTGGGTTACCGAATAACCAATGAGATTCAAGAAAAATATGATAGAAATTTCGATACCAGATTGGATAAAGGTAGGATGAAATCCCAAATAGTTGGTATAAAAAAACAAAAGAGAGTATTGGATCGCTGTAATAAAAACAAGGGTCAAAAAAGTAACGAATACCAGGCTGTTTATTTTATCTTTCAGTTTCATAGGATAGTGCAAGCTGTATGAATTTAGAAAAACCAAGTTCTACTGTCAAAGAAAATTTTATCGTTTCTAAAATTTATGGAGCCTATTACGAAATCTATTCTCCGAGACTAGGCTTCAAGCGGGCGACTCTCAAGGGGAAATTGCGTCTGAATAAATCAGAAGACCGCCACCCGTTTGTAGTTGGCGATAGGATCCAAGCGGAAAATGAGCTTACAGAAAAGGCAGATTGGGTTATTTTATCTAAAGAGGAAAGAACTAGTTTTTTGACCCGCCAAAGTAGTAACTCCGACAAACATATCTTATGCGCTAATGTAGATTTTGTCGCAATCATTGCCTCTCTCGCCGGTCCGGAAACGAAAGATGGCTTCATTGACAGAAGTATTACTGCTTGTTATCATTCAAATGTTACCCCGATTATTATCTTCAATAAAAAAGATTTAGTCCCTGAGGAAGAATTAAAAGCAAGGGTAGAAAAATACGAATCATTAGGTTATAAAGTTTATCCAATCACTTGCACGAGTTTGGAAACTATTAAGGAACTGTTAGAGGCTCTTCAAAATAAAACCACTTACCTCGTAGGAAATTCAGGCGTAGGGAAATCAAGCCTAATCAACTTGATTACAAGTAACTCAGAGCAGAAGACAAATACCATTAGCCACTCTACTCAAAAAGGAAAGCATACTACTACCAATTCGAGTGTAATCGTTGTTAATCCCACAACAATTCTAATAGACTCACCCGGAATTAAAGAATGGGGATTACTTCATTTGACTAAGGGAGATATACTTTCTACTTTTCCTGAACTGAGCAAGTTCAAAAAAAAATGTAGGGTGGGCGAATGCTGCAATGCGGGTAATGACTGTTTGATGCTAGAGAAATTAAATAAACTTGATGATGAGCGTCTCAAAAGTCTAGAGTCAATGCTCGAAGGACTTGAAATTCCGTATCGAATTCGTGTTGGAAACCTGAAAAGCGGAAGATTACGAAAACTAAAAAATAATCGTCAATGGGACAGGGATTGATTTATGGACTATGCAAATAACAGTCTAACGAATATACATGAATAACCTTGCCTACCTGAATAACTTAAACGAAGAACTAAACGACCATGCACTGCGAGAAATGGTATTTAAACGACTATTCAAAGAATATGGAAGAATAATCGAGCGCGAGCTCAAAAAAAAACAGGAAACACTTTCTCGTAAAATGGCAGAGGGGAATACGTATGAAGAATTTCTACTTAGTCAATTGCAAGACGTGCACAACGAAATTGGAGAATTCACTCACGGACCTTCTTTTTTTGAAAAGATTTATCTAGAACATTTGGATGACGGTGAATTCGAAAATACTACTGCAAAAAATTTAATTTTAACTTATAGATATAGAATCGAAAGCTTTTTGCATTCGGTTAATTTTGAAATGGATAGAAAGCTGCGTGCTACAATCGAAAAAGTAGTTTCGCGGCTAATCGAAATTCCAGACTACATTGGAAATTTTAATCTACAAGAAAAACATATTCGCACAGAAATGATTACTGCTGTTTTAAAAGATGGGAATGATGAGTTCAAAAGAAAAGCAAGTGCGCTAATCGAGAAGCAATCTCTCATCGTAATGAATACCATGAATGAAATTTTCGTCAAGCGGCTAACGGATACTCTTCTCGAAGAGAATGAACTCAAGAAAGAACTTCTCGCAAGGCAAAAATCTATGAACGAAGAACTTTCTCGTGCCAGAAAAATTCAGCAAAATCTTCTTCCAAAAAGTTTCCCCTCTAACATGGGTCTCAAATTTTTTGCAAGTTATATCCCGATGGAAACTGTCGGAGGAGATTTTTATGATGTGCAAGTCTTTCCAAACCCAGATGAAATTTCAGTAGATAAAGTGGGCGTTCTAATTGCTGACGTATCCGGTCATGGTGTGCCTGCCGCGTTCATAGCTTCAATGGCAAAAATCAGTTGGCAAAATAATTTTGAACAGTACAAAACTCCTGCCGCTATTTTGCAGCGACTCAATTTACAAATGGTAGAGAACACGGCGGGAAATTTTTTAACTGCTTTTCTAGGAATTTTCGAAACGAAAGTCCGGCACAATGCAAACTTAGGAATGCTCTTGAATCCTGAAAGTTCCGAATGGCGTGGGCTTTTTAAATATGCCTCCGCTGGTCATTTTTCCCCGTATATCATTCGTAAGAATAAGGACTCGATTACTTTAAAAGTCAAAGGGCAACTGATTGGAGTTTTTCAAAATATTCGAATTGAAGAATATGTAGTAGATTATTATCAAGGTGATAGGTTTATTTTCTTCACCGATGGACTCCTCGAAATCAAGAATCACGATGGAGAGCTTTTAGGAGAAGAAAGGCTTTACCAAATTTTTGACGGAAGTAAAGATTTAGAAGGTAAAGCTAGTTGCGAATTTATCCTACAAGGACTCTGGGATTTTTCGGATGGAAAAACTGTAGAGGATGATATTACACTTTTAATTATTGATGTAGACTAAAGGAATTTATGAAAAAAAGAAGACTCGGCAAATCGGCAATGGTAATTTCAGAAATCGGAATGGGAACAATGACATTTGGCTCTAGCTGTGATGAGCCCACAAGTTTCAAGATTTTAGATAAGGCGTATGACGCAGGAATTGATTTTTATGATACAGCAGAAATTTATCCTGTTCCGCCAGAGGACAAATGGGTTCATCGCACAGAAGAAATTGTAGGCAAATGGCTAAAGACAAAACCGAGAGACTCAGTTCTTATTGCAACAAAAGTTTGTGGTCCGGGACATGGATGGTTTACCCCGCCTGTGCGTAACGGCAAAACGGCATTAGACCGTCATCATATTGTTCGTGCGATTGAGGGCAGCTTACGACGATTAGGCACTGATTATGTAGATTTATATCAATCCCACTGGCCTGATCCCGATATGATGTATGAAGAAACCATGTATGCACTTTCTGAACTGGTAAGTAGCGGCAAAGTAAGATATGTCGGCTGTAGCAACGAAACCCCCTGGGGACTTATGAAAAGCCTCTGGGCATCAGAAAAAAATCGTCTTGTTCGATATGAAAGTATTCAAAATAATTTTAGCATGTTAAACCGTCGTTTTGAAGATGCACTTTCGGAAGTGTGTAAGAAAGAAAGTATTAGTCTTCTTCCCTATTCGCCATTAGCCGGCGGAGTTCTTTCAGGAAAATACAATGGCGGCAAAACTCCCGAAAACGCTCGCTTCAGCAGGTACGCCAAATTAGGCGATAGACAAAAGAAAATGTCTAATCGTTTTCTAAATGATCTAACTGTAAAAGCTACAGATGAGTTTTTGAAAATTGCGAAAGAGGCTAATATGAGTTTGGTTACAATGGCAGTTGCCTGGAGCAAGCAACATGACTTCGTTGCATCAACTTTGATAGGTGCAAATACTGTTGAGCAATTGAATGAGTCCTTGAAGGCAACGGATGTTATCCTCACGCAAGATGTGTTAAACAAGATTAACGAGGTCTCTAAAAATATTCCTTATCCAATGGGATAGGTTGATTCAAGAGAATCAGCTAGTTAATCTGTCACCCCCGAAATTCCACCCGCTATCCTCGCAACCGCCAAGCGATATCGGGGGGCTCAAGATGTTGAGATTCCCGATAGAAAATTTCGGGAATGACATGCATAACCCATTCCACCATACTTAATGCAAAAACCCTATACTGAAAACCCAATCCTCTTGAAGACTAATATTATTAGTCTCAACTCTCTTTTACAGGGCGTAAGTCCTGATACAAACTTAACGTTTCGTTACGCGAACATTGGCGACGAAGTTGTTTACGAACAAAGAGGGCGCGGGAAAAATAAATTTGCAAAAGTAGAATCTATTTTACGGAATAATCCTTATAACCCGCAATGCAAGCATTTTGCTGATTGTGGAGGTTGTAGTGCGCAACATCTAGAATATCCGCTTCAGTTTACGACGAAGACTTCTCAGATTATGGAAAAATTTAAAACTAATTTTGAATTTGTACCTGATCTAGTTCCTGCTACAAGACACTATGAATACCGAAACAGGATGGACTTTGCTGTATTCCCTGGCTTCATAGGGCTTAGACAAGCCGAAAACTTTAGACGCATCATTGATGTAAAGAAGTGTGAAATTCAATCCAATTGGGCAAATGAAGAGTTGGCGCAATTAAGAAGTCTAATTTTTGAGGAATATCCCGATTTGCCATTAGATAGGAGAACAGGAGAGGGATATTTAAAGTATATCACTTTGCGCACAAACATAAATGGAACTGATACTATAACAATCTTAACATTTACGGAAGAATTTCAAGATTGCAAGTTGGAAAAAGAACTAATCTCAAGAATTTTAAAATTCTCCTCTTCTAATAATATTGTTTTTTGTTACAATCGAAAGCAATCAGAGGTTTCGGCTGATGGTAAGTTTTTAGTAGTTAGGGGCAAACCATATTATACCGAAGAAATTTTGGACAAGAAGATTCAAGTTCCGTTTAATTCTTTTTTTCAAACAAATCCTAAGGGGTTTATGCCGATTATCCAGTTTATCCAAGATATTCTAAAAGAAAATGAATCCTCTACACTGATTGATTTATTTTGCGGGAATGGTTTTTTTAGCATTTTATTTGGAGAAAAATTTCAAAATCTAATTGGATATGATTGGGTAGAAAGCTCGATCAATACTGCAATCGAAAATCTAACGCGCATTTACCCTGACAAAAGAATAATTTTTGAGAAAAAAGATTTGATACAATTCAAAGATATATTTTCCAACACGAATGCAATCCCAAAAGATTCGATTTTAATTTTAGACCCACCTAGAAATGGAATCGGGATTAAGCTTTCCGAATATATTTTAAATTCTTCGATTGAATCTATTTTATATGTATCTTGTAACCCGAATTCACAATTGGATGATCTTAAAATTCTCTCGCAAAACTATGAAATCGAGTCCGGTTTGATTACTGACCCGTATCCGCAAACTCCTCATTTAGAGTCGGTTCTATTTTTAAAACGAAAAAATAGGGAACCAGTGTAGGTCTAACGAATATGAGTAATAGTAAAGAAATTTTTGCTCGAAGAGGCGTATAATCATGGATAATATCAAAAAAAATCCAAACACAAAAATAAAATCTAGTCCTATATTCTTTTCTATATGGCTAATCATACTTATTTTCATGGAGGCATGTTTTGTGAAAAATGCAAATCACAGTAGTTTTTGGGATAATTTTTTTTCCAATCAACAACTTCTTATAGAAAAATATTCTGATACCGATTTATATCCAATTTTATTTGGTTCGCTAAAGCCTGAAGAAGAAAAGCTTTTATTTAAGAAAGAGGATAAACTCTATCTATCAGGCTACGTCACAAAACAAAATAATTCATCTCTCGCAAAAATTGACGGAAAGGAAATTCCTGCGGTTAATGACGAGTATTTTACAAATGTAGAATATACTAAATCAGAATTTAAGGGTAGACCTACTTACAAGATGAAGCGCAGGACTAGTTTCAAATATCCAACTTACACAATGAAAGATTTTTTTCATTGGCTAGAAGTATTTTCCAGCTCTGTGAATAATGAAGAGCAGTTAGCGATCCTAGATGGCTCTATTGTATACAAATTTTTATGCTCGGAGTTTAGGTGTAATAGTGAGTTAGGGGATAACCAGGCTTTGCTATCGTTTGCATTAGACGAGAGAATGAAGTTACAGTATAAAACATTTTACATAAAACTATCCGATGCACTCGGAAAAGTAAAATTCAAAGTAAAACTTTTTTCAAAGTCACAAAAGATTGGAGAAATTTATTCAGAAGGAAGAACAATATTCACAAAGATTTTACATTTTAAGAAAGGGGAATTGCAAAGCTTAGAAAACCTGACTCTTTTTTTTGAAGTAGATTTGAATTTCTATGGACTTCGAATTCAAGTGCAAAATTTAGAATACCATCTCTTCATGAAACATTCTGAGACCGAAGAAATCATGACGGGGAAATTTCCTATTTACCCCAAGTATAAAGTGAGTGGAAGATTGTTTTACATTTTGCCACCGGGGCTAATAAATATTTTTATTCCGCAGGACATAGAGTCTTACATGTCTGATTATTTCGACCTACTCACACGCTCCGCTGATTCGGAAGGAGCAAACTTTACGACTAGAATCAAAAAAGTCGATGGCAACCAGGTCAGTGTAAATTTTGAATCTTATTCCGAAATTTTTCAAAAACCATTTCGACCACTGGCTGCAACTAAAAAGGAAAAGCGCGAAGGTAGGGATTTTTACCTTGATTTAAGGAATAAAATCGTGGAAGACTTGAGGCCTTGAAGTTAGGAGTTTAACAGGCTAACTCAGATAAGAAATCTTCTGCGCTCAAATGCTCAATTCCATGTTTATCTGTAAATGATTCCTTCATTTTAAAATATACAACGCAAGATCGAACATTCGGAAATTTATTTTTAAGGTATTGGAGAGGTTTACATTCGTTAGCCTTACTAGAATATTTACATTCGATAAAAAGGACAGGTTTATTATTTTCGAGGACAACAAAATCGACCTCTCTTAAATCAATGTCTCGAAAAAAACGCAGTTCAATTTTTTTACCTAGAGAATCTTCTAAAAAATAGCAATGTTTTAGAAGATGAAAGGCGATCAAATTTTCAAAACGTGCCCCTTCTTCTTCAACGAAAATCCAATTAAAATGATAATGCTTGGATTCTTTTTTTACTGCCTTGATCTTGGGAGAGCCAAAAGGATAAATTCTAAAAATCAAATACGTATTTTCGAAAATATCCAACCACCTAGCAACGGTTTGATGGGCAACTTGTAAATCTTCTCGTAAAGAGTTAATTGATAAGGGTGATCCCACGAGTCCAGGAAGTCTGTCTGCTAAAATTTCTAAGAGGCTAATATCTTTAATACTCTCTAAATCTTTAATTTCCTCTCGGACTAAGCGAGAATTATATTCCTTAGCCCAGCGTAAAGGCTCGACAGACGAATTTTCTAGAAAAGGTTCCGGAAAAGGACCGTTATCCAGAAGACGAGATACTCCATTTTTGTGTCTATCCTTGATCTCTAAATACGAAAAGGGAAAGAGTCGCAGAAGATGGTATCTGCCTTGCAAAGAATCACCACCGTGCCGATAGTGGTCTAATTTTGCGCTCCCCGTAATTAGTATTTTTATTTCCTCTTTTCTTTTATCGAAAAGACCTTTTATTACTTGCCTCCATCTGGAAAATTTATGAATTTCATCTAAAACAATAAGACCACGTCCCATCGGAAATATTTCTTTTCTAATTTTTAACCTATCGTCGAGAGAGTCGTAATTTAAATAGCGGGATATGTCTCCATTGTTTTTGTTCAATAAATATTTGGCTGTAGTTGTTTTTCCGCATTGCCTCGGACCGGACAGTAAGACCATTTTTCTGAGTAAATCTTTTTCTATTTGTTGGTCAAGGTAACGAGAATTTGAATTTGGTTCCATAACGAGACTATTTTGCGATACCTGTAAAATTAAGTCAAGTTAAAATTATAGGCAAGATTTTTAGTATATATGTTAAAATA
The DNA here is from genome assembly GCA_025360185.1 of Leptospiraceae bacterium. GTDB lineage: Bacteria > Spirochaetota > Leptospiria > Leptospirales > Leptospiraceae > UBA2033. The sequence goes on from JANYCR010000159.1 coordinate 12,411, forward strand.
CTAGATATAACGAAAAGACTTTTATTCCTTGTTGAGAATGAAAAATACGGTACAATTAGTCTTGCAGCAAAGAATCTAAAATGCGACAAGGGAACGCTTTCCAAGATATTAAGTAGAGGTAGAACAGTATGAATCAGGAGCTTAGGCATTTACCTTCTCTTTGTTTCCATCCGAAACCTTTGGAAAAATACGATAGCTTTCCTTTTTTTGCTTGCTTTAAGTAGTTGATAGAATACCTTTAGCACTCTGCTATGATAGATATTTCTACTGCGACAAAGATTAGACCAGTTGAATCCAGACCGATTCAATTTTCCATTCGTTATAAACTTTTATTAATTGTATCATTAATTATTATTCTAGGGCTATCATCGATTATCCTCCTCGTGACAATTTTTTACAAAAGTAATAGCGAAGTATTAATTCAAGAATACAATCTGAGTTTAGCTCGGCTCGCTGGAATTCAGGTAGAGTCTAATTTAAAGAATACAAGTTACCGCATGCAGGCGTTTTATTCTTCTATCACCCAAAAAAATATTTCCGAGAAAGATTTGCAAGAAAAAGTAAATCAATTTTTCAGTAAGAACCCCCGCTTTCTTTTTATAGGAGTGGCGAAGAAAACAGAAACGGATTACAAATTTCTCTACGAATTTACACAGGAAAAAATATTTACTGATAATAAAATAGAAATGAGTTTAATGCCTATTATTCACGAAGTCATTAAAGAAGAGATACTTCGATCCTTTAATGGAACTAGCGCTGTAGTAAATGCTTCTTCTAAATTTAATTTTCCAGTTTTGGCTCTAGTCGTTCCCGCAGAAACAAATTCAGAGGAAGCTCTTATTCTTTACTTGGAGCCGACAGAAATCATGGGAACATTTCAATCAGCACTCCAGACAGATATTTTTCAGGTCTTCATGGTAAACCAAAAAGGAGAAGTCATCGCTCATTCGGATGACAAAGAAACTGTGTCGATGGGAAATAAGTCAGATGTCCCCATTGTAAAAAAAATGCTATCTAGTAATGTAGACAATGGCTCACAAAAATATACAGTCGGCAAAGAAGAGTTTTTAGGTTCCTTCCAGCTTTTAGATTTTAGCGGATTAGGAATAGTATCCACAGTTGAATCAGACAAAGTCTTCGAAGCGATTTATCAAATCCAGAGAAGAAATATTATCATAACAATTATTATTTTGACAATTAGTTTTATCGTTGTTTATCTTTTTGCGAATACTCTGACTGTTCCGCTTTCGGACTTGGTGACTGCCAGTAGACAAATTGAAGAAGGAAATTACAATGTCAAAATAACTCCCTCTACCAGAGACGAAGTAGGGCTTCTCACAAAATCTTTTATTCAAATGGCGAAAGGTTTACAGGAAAGAGAGAATATTAAAAATACATTTGGAAAATTTGTAAATCGTGAGATTGCAGAGAAGGCACTTCACGGCGAATTACAATTAGGCGGAATAAAAAGAAATTGCGCTATCTTTTTTTCTGACTTGCGAAATTTCACCGGCATGTCTGAGAAGATGGAAGCAGAGCAAGTGGTTGTTTACTTAAACGAATATTTTACAGAAATGGTAGAATGCATTTATACAACAAACGGTATCGTAGATAAATTCATAGGCGATGCGATCATGGCACATTGGGGAGCGTTATACACAGATGGGAATGATACTGGCAACGCGATAGATGCCGCTCTACTTATGCGAATAGCACTGATTAACTTCAATAGTGATCCAGAGCATCCGAATCGTCCTAAGTTTCGATTTGGTTGCGGGATTAACACAGGCGAGGTAGTCGCAGGACAAATCGGCTCTCAAAAAAAATTAGAGTATACTGTCATCGGGGACGCGGTGAATTTGGCTTCTCGAATTGAATATATGAATAAAGAATTTGGAACGGATATATTAATTTCAGAAGATTCCTATGAGCATGTAAGAGGCAAATACAAAGTAGTCGAAATGCCGGCTGTAGAAATAAGGGGAAAGTCAAAACCACAACAAATGTATGCAGTTCTAGGAAAAGAGCATGACCCAAATTGTCCTAAGAGTTTGAAGGATCTGCGGCAAATGGTCGGTATACCTTCGCAGGAATAACCGTGAAATTCAAACTAAAAGATTACTTTGTTTTTTTTATCTCCGCTTCGATTTTAGCGGCTTGTTTCTATTACCTGTATCTAGATTTTAATGCAAAGCCCAGTATGCGCGGAGCAGAAAAACAGGGGTACATAACATTTAAATACAAAGTCGCACAAAGAAAATTTCCATCGCGTATGATTTGGGAAGATGTGGAGCAAATGCTTCCTATTTATAACCACGACTCCATTCGCACTGACTTTTTATCAGAGGCAATCGTCACTTTAAATAATGGGGTCAAAATAGAATTAGATCCTGATAGTATGTTTGTATTAAATATACATGACAAAGTAGTTAACGTTAAACTAGAAAAAGGATCAGTTCTATTATCAACAACAAAAACTCTTACAAATCCAAATGACTTTTCTCTGAGTTATAAAAATACAGAGTTAAAATTTCAAGACAATAATGGACAATTTAAAGTTTTAGAAAATTTAGACTCTATCGAAGTCGTTTCAAACAAAGGAAGTACAGCAATTCAAAGCGGTCAAATTACGGAAAGCGTCTTTGAAAAACAAAAAGCTAACTTTGATTTCAATACTGAAAAACTTTCTAAAATTGATTTGAATAATTTTGATATGCAGCCAGCGCATAACACACGTTATTTCATTGATTCAAATACAAAAGAAATTATATTCGAATGGAAATCTAAAGAAGAAGAAATAATTGAAATTGAAGTTTCTCCTGACAGGCAATTTAAAACGCAAGTGACACAACTTCAATCAAAAGAGAAAAAAATTGCAAAAGAATTTACAGAAGGAATTTACTACTGGAAATTAAAGTCTGGAAACGGAGAAGTAAGTGAAATTAGAAAATTTAGAATCATAAAAAACCCGCCTCTTAAATTGATTACACCAAACGAAAACGCGCAAATAAAAACTAAGACAGGCGAAAGCCTAGTAAACTTTATATGGAGCAAACGAGAGTTAGCCTTATCGTATCATTTCGAAATTTCGAATGACAGCTCTTTTAAAAATCTAATTCTTTCTAGAAATGTATTTAAAACAAGAATTTCTATCCCGCTTGGTCTAGGTCAATACTATTGGCGAGTGCGAGCTGTAGACTCAATACCGGGAGCAAATTCAAAAACGGGAATCTATACATTTACAATTGAAAAAGAAGAAATCTCTGAGCAAATAAGTTCTACTTCGGAAGACGAGATAGAAAAGGAAGAAGATAAACCGAAACTTATTGCAGATAATACAAATAAGCCTGTAAATCAAAATCCTTTAAAAATAAAAGAAAGTCCTCCCAATAAGATTGCAAATCCCAGTCTAATATTTCCACGCTCTAATTCAGTCGTCGATATGAATAAGCTAGATTCTATTCCTTTTAAATGGAGTGCGGTTGCTGGAGCAAAGTCTTATACATTGAAATTTGTCCAACAACCAAATGGAGAAGTTATTTTACAAACAGAGACAACTGCGCCTAACTACAATTTTACCCAACTCGATAAATTAGATGTAGGAAATTTTACATGGACAGTCGAAGCAATTCCCGGATTAGAAACTGCGGAAAAGGGAAGCTCAACGGGGAAATTCTCCATTACCCTCGGCGAGCAACCTGCTGCCCCAGAAACAATCTCTAAAGGCAAGAAAGAGGAATAAATTTCAACTAATCCAAATCCCCAATAATGCAGAAATTATCACTATACTCCATGATGGAAATTTCCAGAACATAAGCAGTAAAAATAAAAAACTAAGTAACGCAAAATCTATTGCGTTGAAAATCGCGCTAGTCCAGACGGGATTATAGAATGCGGCTAAGAGCAAACCGACTACTGATGCGTTGATCCCACTGAGTGCATTCTGAAGAAATTTATTCTGTCTAAAGTTTTCCCAGAATGGATAAACTCCTAATACAAGTAGAAAGGATGGAAGAAAAACAGCAACTAATGCAAGTAATCCTCCGCTCCAACCATTTGGATATAAACTGGAAGCCGCTCCCAAAAAGCCAGCGAACGTAAATAGAGGTCCGGGAATTGCCTGTGCGACTCCATAACCTGCTAAGAACGATTCATTAGAAATCCAACCAGTAGAAACAACTTCTTGCTTGAGTAAGGGTAATACGACATGTCCACCGCCGAATACAAGGGAGCCTACTCGATAGAAGCTATCAAAAAGTTTAAGCAAATCCAAGGGGTAAACCTTTACTATAAGGGGTGAAACGACTAAGATGGTAAAGAAAAGAAAAATACAAACATAGGAAAATAGCGGGTAACGG
>JANYCR010000161.1 GCA_025360185.1 Leptospiraceae bacterium
CTCCTCTTGCTGCTGCCAGATTCTTTCTAAAGATTCGAAGTGCTTCAAATAAATTTTTATCCACGCCTTCCCATGATTCGAGATTTGTTTTCTTAGAAGAAGATTCTTTTTCTTTTTGATTTGGACGGGCGATGAGGCTAACAGGCAAATCTCCCTTCAGGACTGCTCTTGAATTTGCATGTAATTTTAAAATTGGATAAGGGCTTCCTTCTTGCACAAGTAGATTTTGAGAAACGAGTTGGTAAATCCAATCCTGTATTTCTTCTTTTGAATTTTCTTTTAAAAGTCCAAAGGTAGATAATTTATCATGACCAAGTTCCCGCAGCTTCGATAAATTCTCCCCACGCAGCATACTTGTCACGTGACCTACTCCAAATCTTTCATTCACTCGAACCACGCCCGAAATTATTTTTCGAGCTAAAGTCTGCGAGTCTTCAACAATCGTTTTCTCATCTAGACAAACATCGCAGGCTCCACAATTATCTTTTTCATATTCCTGACCAAAATAATTTTTGAGAAATTTATGACGGCAAACATTCATTCGACAGTATTTTCCCATTTCTTCAATATGAGAATAACTCGTTGTGAGAAAATCGAGATTACCCGCATTCTCGTCCGGCTCTCCTAATAACTTTTTCCAGACAATCGCATCACTTCCAGAGTAAAATAAAATACATTCTGCTTCTAGCCCATCTCTTCCAGCACGCCCAGTTTCTTGTTGGTAATGCTCGATAGATTTAGGCATTCCCGTATGAACCACATAGCGAATATTACTTCTATCAATTCCCATTCCAAATGCCACAGTCGCTATTATAACGTCAACTTTCTCTGACATAAAAGTTTCCTGGTTTTTGGTTCGCTCTTCACTTGTCATGCCCGCATGGTAGGGTAAGCAAGATATACCTCTCTTAGTTAATACGGAGTATAATTCATCTACATCCTTTCTGCGGATACAGTAAATTATCCCTGCTTCGTTCTTATGTTTGTCAATAACCGTTATGAGTTGACTACTAACATTAGAGCGCGGAAGAATTCTATAATTTAAATTCTGTCTGTCAAAATCTCCTACTAGAATTTGTGGATTATTTAGTGTTAGCTGCTCCACTATATCTTCCCTCACTCGCTCGGAAGCAGTCGCAGTATAGGCATGAATTGGAAGACTCGGAAATAGTTTTTTAAATTTACCAAGAGAACGATATTCAGGACGGAAATCATGCCCCCATTGACTCACGCAATGCGCCTCATCTATGGCAATAGAATTTAACTTAATTTGTTTTAATAGATTGATAAATTCAGGCATCATTGCCCGCTCGGGAGATACGAATAATAGCGATATGCCTCCTTCTAAAAGGTCAAACTGAAGCGCAGACTTCTCTTCCGCATCCATAGTAGAATCAAGTTGGGCAGCAGAAATTCCGCATTGACGCAAACTATCTACCTGGTCTTTCATCAGTGCGATTAACGGTGATATAACCACAGTCGTTCCTTCTTGCAAAACAGCGGGTGCCTGGTAGCAAAGAGATTTTCCCGCACCGGTCGGAAGCACGGTCAAAGAATCTTTTTTATCTAGAACAGCCTGGATAGACTCAGCTTGAAGAGGTCTTAGAGAATGATATCCCCAATATTTTTTTATGATTGTAAGAATTTGTTCCAAAGTAATGTCTCCGTTTTTACCATTCTTTTAAGTTGAATTTTCGGAAACATTATTTCTTTGGTCGAATTGCGTAATTATAAAAACTTTTTTATAACTCCAGAATTTCAAAAAGAATCATTGTGATATTATCCTTGCCACCGTTGTGAAGTGAAAGTTGGTTTAGCTTGAGTGCCCTCTCGTCTTGAGTCTCGCAAGAAAAAAATAATTCAGTAAGTTCATCTACACTCATACTTTCCCAGAGTCCGTCCGTGCAAATAAAAAACTGGTCTCCTTCTTTAATAGAAATTTCTTTCATCGCAATGACTGGATGATTTTGCGAATAATCGCCAATAATCGCTGAGGTCAAAAGATTCTTGTTTGGATGGGTGCGCATTTCCTCTTCATCAATTAATCCAGAATTATACATTGCCTGCACTACAGAGTGATCAATCGTTAGCCGCTCTAGATACATTTTCTGAACGCGGTAAACTCGACTATCCCCACAATTAAAAATAATTCCTTTCTTGTCTTTTAGAAGCATTCCCGAAATAGTTGTGCCTAGACCATAGGAGCGAGTTTCACTGGCTATCGTGTTTAGAATATTTTTAGATTTCAAAAGAATTTTTTTAATAGTCCGAGCATTGTAAACTTTCATAAAATTATCGCGTAGAAAAGAAAGCACGCTGCGGCTGGCGAGCTCCCCTCCCAAGTGCCCTCCCATTCCATCGGCGACACAGAGAATTACTTTTTTGGATTCCAGAATTTTATTTTCAGGCTCCTCCATATTTTTCTCATACACAATCTCATCTTGAACAAGGAGGCTGTCTTCATTCTTAATTCTAAAATTCCCGTAGTTTGTTATATAACTGGCTTTTATAATCATTTTGTGTGTGTGATCCGCCTTAGGTCGGACAAAGATTCAGAAGAATATAAATAGAATAAAAGCGTGTCAAGAAATTTTTAACGGATTGGTTTCTTTTGCAAAATAAAATACCTGTATCGTTTTTCTTTGATGGTTTGAAATGGAACTTAATTCATTTTTTATCCTTGAAATTAAATCAATTAGTAGGACATTTAAACAACATGAAACTACTGTTTTTAAGCTTTCTATTGACTTTTAGCCAGTGTGCTAGCACAAATCAAAGCGTATATTCCACGATTGCCAAAGAACTTTCTAGCCAAAATAACCAAAAGACGGTTGCCGTCCTACCATTTGAGGGAAATCCCAAAGACTTTGATCCTTCCTCATTTTTAGAAAAACTGGCGCATGAATTAGTGAAATCAGGAAATTACCAAGTAGTTGAACGAAGTAAAATAGACCGCGTTCTAAAAGAGCAATCTCGTAACCAAAAAGGAATTACTTCTCGGGATGATTCCATGAAAATTGGAAAACTTCTTTCTGCCGAAGGAGTTGTGGTCGGTTCGGTTATCCGGGAAAACCAATATACTACTATTATAGCTCGAATCGTTGATACTGAGACCGGTAAAAATTTGGAGTTCTAGCAGGGTTTCTTATTTGTCATCGGGAAGTTCTAGCCCAAAACCTATTCCCGCATCAAACCCATCGAACTCGAATGCGGATAATAGCGATAAGCCAATTACTCCGACAGAAAAACCTAAAGGGGAAGTAAAGGATTTACAACTTGTGCGAAGTGGAAACTTTGGTCGCTTCATCGGGCTCCTAAAAAACACTAGCTCAGCTCCTTTCTCTGGGAGCAAACTCTATATTAACCTCAAAGATAAAAATAATTCTTTCCTCGATACTATCCAGTGCTTTACGGATAAACCAGTTTATCCATCCGAATATGGAAGTCATGAGATTTTCTTTGAACCGGAAGCACGATTTTACGGAAACTTTACTCCTTTTAAAATTCTCTCTGAAAAATTCAAAGAGGAATCCGGTGGCTTAGAAGGATTTTCCTTAACCGGAATTCTAAAGAACGACACTGAGTATAATATCACTTATCCCAAGATTGTATTAAGTCTATTTGATCAAAATGAAAAATTTGTCGGATCTGCTATCGGTTTTGCAAATCAAACCAAACTTGCTCCCGGTGAAACTTCTTCTTTCAAAGTAAGCGCCTATGCTTATTCCATGGGTGGAAAGGCTAAGAGCTATAAGGTGCAGACTCATGCTTTGATTTCGGGAACTGGTCAATAATAATCCCAGGCACTTTCGTAAGAATCATGTAACTCTACATGCTCTAAAAATTTCTTGTAAAACTCGTGATTGCCTATAGTCGCACTATCTCCCAGAACGACTAATCGAAATTTGGCGCGGGTCATGGCTACGTTCATACGGCGGATGTCTGAGAGAAAACCTATATCGCCCAGGTCGTTTGATCGAACGAGGCTAATATAGATTATATCCATTTCTCTTCCCTGGAAAGAGTCGATGGTAGATATTTCGATACTGTATTCTTTTTGTAAATTTGTCTTATCGAATAAATCTCGCAGGATTCTGATTTGGTCGTTATAGGGAGAAAGAATTCCAATTTTGATTTCACTCTTGTTTTTATTGTCCCAATTCCATTTTTCTAAACAAAGCGTTAGGTGCTTTAGTAAAAGCTCAGCTTCTTTCTCGTTGAAAATACTTAACGTCTCTTCGTTCAATTCTTCTTCCGAGTCTGTCCCCGCAGTATCAATAAAACAAAGTGGAGAAATTCTTTCTGAATAGCCACAAACCTGGTCGAGAGTTTTTTCTTTTACAGAGGAGTGAGCTTTTAATTGATTATGATAAAATAATTCATTCGAAAAATCCATAATCTCTTCATTCATTCGGTACTGCGTATCCAAAAGTACATGAGGAATATCATTTTGGTCTTTTTCTAACCGGAATATAATCTTTTCAAATAAGGATACATCTAATTTGCCGCGAACTGCTTCGGGAGATTTTACTACTGGCGGAAGTTGTTTATGGTCTCCGCAAAAGATTACACGGTTAGCCCGCATAACTGCAATCCAGGCAGCAGGCTCTAGTGCTTGCGTCGCTTCGTCGATGAATACAGTTTTAAAATGCATTTTACTTGCGGGGGAATTTGTGATACCTACGAAGGTAGAGCAAATAGCTTCTGATTTTTCTAGAATATCTTTCTGAATTGCAAATTCTAGATTGCGGATAATGGAGAATAGTTCTTTTGCTTCGTTTCTAAGTGCGGTTCTCTCTTCTCTTTCTGCTTTTCCAAAATTTCTTTTGAACTTGAATGCTTTCTTCTGGATTTGCAAAGCTTCTTTTTTATACTTTTGAATTGTATCATAATCAGGATGAGAAAGTAATTTAGCGTCAAATGTATATTGTTCTGAATTTTCCGAAACACGGGCTGGGTTTCCAATTCGCAAAACATTTACTCCAAGCCCTGATAATTTTTCTACAAGTAAGTCTACTGCGTTATTACTTGCCGCAGATACCAGAACTTGTTTTTCTTCTACTACGGCTTCTTTTATTATCCGCACTAGAGTTGTAGTTTTTCCAGTTCCCGGTGGTCCCTGGATTAGTGCGTAATCATGAGCGTTAAGTGCAAGCGAATAAGCCTTGTTTTGCGAATCATTTAATTCTGGCACAGTGGGAAATTTCTTGTTTTCGAAATACGTTTCCTTGTAACCGAGTAGAATTTCTCTTAAATCAGCAAGACGATTTTTACTTGCACCAATTACTTTTGACAAAGCAAATTTCATTTCATTATAACTAGTTTCGTTATAAAATAAGTCTACCCCGAGTTTGCCTTCGTCAAACCAGTCAGGCATTTCCGAATCGGAAATCATCACTAGCATTGTTTCGTCTTTTATTTTTCGAATCGTTCCATAGATGCGAAATTCTTTTTTTTCTTCTTTCGAAAGTCCTTCCTTATTTGTAAAAATGGAAACTGTCTTACCCGAATGAAATTTATGATTCTTTGCTTTCTCTGAATTTGTGCGAATACTTAGGATTAGTCGTTCATTAGATGTGACTTCTTCTAATTCGATTTGAACAGGATACCAGGTAACTCCATTCCTTTGTCTTTCGGCAGGGCTTGTTTCTGAAAGTAATGTTTCGTATTCGCTACGCTCATATTCTTGTTCGATCTTAAGTAAGTGGAGAGTTTGTTCTAATTCGTCTGTGGATGTCAAAATAGTTTAGATGTTTTTTATACGATTGTAAATACTTGCAATTTCTATATCGAGTTTCAAATTCGACACTATTAAATTATGAATAAAACTAGAAAGAGTCAATGGATAAACCTCTCCCGCGATAAATTCGTTTCTCGTTTCATTTACTCTTTCTTTTTCGAAGTAATCATCTATTGTAATTTTTTTATCTAGAACTTTCATATCATTCTCAAACTAAAATATCTATTCCTAGCTTATGAAATACGATTAAAAAGTAAACTAAATTTATTTTCTTGAATTCGAAAAGCCTTCTTCCAAACTTAGGATTTATGAAATTAATTCTATTCATTCTTGTTTTAATACTATCTCATAGTCTATCTGCAAAGGTATATGATGACGAGCAGGGTTTACTTAAATCAGCGACTAAAGGAGATTTGCCGTTTGTTAAAAAAGAATTAGAGAATGGCGCTGATATAAATACAATAGACGAAGATGGAAACACTGCGCTTCATTTTGCTGTAATAAATGGCAATTTAGAAATGGTTAAATTCTTAGTTGAGCGAGGTGCAAATCTAAATCAAAAAGATAAAATCGGTGACACTGCTCTGGCTAATGCATCTGCCCTGGGCAATTTGGAAATTGTAAAGTATCTAATTGATAAAGGTGTAGAGGTAGATTCAAAAAACCAATATGGATGGACTCCGCTCAAGTGGGCGTCTAATGAAGGTTATCTTCCCATTGTTAATTTTTTAACCGAGAAAGGTGCTGATATAACTCCGCTTTATTTAATTGACAGAGAATTTGTATTAGCCGCTAAAGAAGGCAACCTCGTAAAAATGAAAACATTTCTTAAAAAAGGTGCCAGTGTGAACGCAGTTGATGAAGAGGGGATGACCGCTTTAATATATTCTGTAAAGAACTTTCAATTGAATACAAACCAAATAGAACTCATTCAATTTTTAGTCGAGAAGGGAGCAGATATTAGCGATAGAAGCCCAGAAGGCAAGACAGCTTTATTCTATGCATTGGATAACCAAGATTTACCGGCAATAAAATATTTATTGGAAAGTAAAGCAGATATTGAGGAGAAAGATTCAGATGGAGAAACTCCAATTATGATTGCCGCGCAAAAAAGAAATTTGGAAATATTTCAATATCTTACTAAGCAGGGGGCAAATATAAATGCTGTGTCATACGACGGTTGGTCTCCGCTACTTTTTGCAGCTATATATGGGAATTCAGAAATGGTCAGACTACTTTTAAGCAAAAAGGTAGCTGTGAACCATGAAGAGAATAATAAAAATACAGCCTTAATCAAAGCTGCTGCCCAAGGGCATATCGACATTGTTCAATTGCTTTTAGAAAATAACGCAACATTGAATCATCAAAATCAATTTGGTATTACAGCCCTTCACTGTGCTATTGATGGTGGTCATTTAGAAGTAGTAAAATTATTAGTTGAATCTGGTGCCGATAGAACAATTAAAGACAATCAAAATCTCACAGCTTTGAAATTGGCAAAAGGCTATGGTGACACCATTCATGAGAAAATAGTAGCATATCTAGAATCACTAGAGCCCACCCAAGAAAAACTTTCCGACTGGATGCAATCTGCCAAATCAGGTGATTTAAAAAATCTAAAGAAACAATTAGTCAAACAAATCCACGAAAAAGACAAAGACGGATTTACCGCTCTACACTGGGTATGTCGCAAGGGACACCTGGAAATGATAAAATTCTTACTCATGCAAGAACAGGATGTAAATGCAAAGACTACTTACGGTTACACTCCATTACACCTAGCAACTTGGTCTGGGAATTTAGATATTGTAAAGCTTCTTATTTCTAAAGGGGCTTATATTAATACGCAAACTAATGATGGAGATACTTCTTTAGAAATTGCAGAGCATAATCTTTTTCATACTATTTCTACTTTTCTAAAAACAAAAGGTGCAAAAGCTAAACCTAAAAACACTTCAACCAATTATAAAAATGAATTTGATTTGAGTGAGGAAAAAACGGACATTACTGAATTAGAAAATGAATTACATCTGCTTGTCGAAAACGGAAATCTAGATAAGATACAATCAATTTTGACAAAAGATATATTGCATCAAAAAGACGAAGATGGAAAAACGATTCTTCATATTGCTTGCGAAAAAAATAATTTTGAATTAGTGAAATTCATAATTGAGACTAAAATAGATATAGATGTTACGGATAATATGGGATATACCCCATTACTTATTGCAAGTGCCACAGGAAATATAAAGTTATTTCAATACTTAATTGCGCATAATTCAAATAAAACGCTAAAAACTAAAATTGGAAATACAAATCTTTTGTTAGCAAGTAGAAGTGGAAATTTTAGCCTTGTTAAATTTATACTTGGTTACGATTCTACTGTGAACTCAAAGAACCATTTCGGATGGACTCCTCTTATGGAAGCCGCTAAAGCAGGACATTTAGATATAGTGAAATTACTCGTTCAAAAAAAAGCCAGTTTAAAAGATAAAACAATATCTGGTTGGACTGCTTTTGATATGGCAAAGAGAAATAAGCATACAAAAATATTAAAATACCTTAGAACAAAATAACCTAAATAACGTAATGAATAAAAATAGATTAACCACTAATTCTATTTTTAAAAGTATCCATCTTTGTAAAAGGAATCAACACTCTCATAGCTACGTATTATATTAAAGGGTTGCTTTAAAAAGGATTATTAAAAAAAATAGAATCTCTGCTAGATGGAGATTACTATGATACGAATTTTATTAATTTGTGTTTTCTTTTTATTACAAAATATTTTACAGGCAAAGACAGAAGATGTAGCACGGGGCTTACTTGATGCAGTGAGTAAAGAAGATTTGCCGCTAGTTCAGAGAGAATTAGAAAGTGGGATAGACATCAATTCTGCTGACGAAGGAGGCAACTCTCCACTTCACATTGCAGTGTTAAAAGGCAATTTAGAACTGACAAAATTCTTAATTGCTAAAGGAGCCAATGTAAATCAGAAGGATGGAAATGGAGATACACCTCTTGCCAATGCTTCGTCTGTGGGAAATTTAGAACTAGTAAAGTTTTTAATTAAAAACAAGTCCGAAATAGATTCCAAAAATCAGACGGGCTGGACACCTCTTCGATGGGCGTCTAATGAGGGTTATCTACCAATTGTAAATTTTTTAATCGAGAAAGGTGCGGATAATAGTCCGCTATATTTAGCTGACAGGTATTTTGTTGAAGCGGCTAAGGATGGGAATCTCGAAGAAATGAAAAAATACTTGAAGCGGGGTGCGAGTATCAATGCCGTGGACGAAGATGGATTAACCGCACTTCTTCACATTACAAAGAATTCAGCCTTGCATTTAGCTGACAAATCCAGGTCAGATAGTCTTGAAATGGTAAAATTTCTTTTAGAAAATGGAGCCGATATAAACGACAAGAGTCCTATGGGTAATACGCCTTTGCTTTATGCATTGGAAAGTAATTATGAGCCACTGATAAGCTATTTGCTTTCGAAAAATGCGAGCCTTGAAGATGCGGATCCAACAGGAAATACAAGTCTCATGATAGCTTCAAGAACTGGGATTTTAAAATTAGTTCAATTTCTTCTAGATAAAAAGGCAGATGTAAGCACTACGAATGAAGAGGGACAAACCGCTCTTCACCAGGCAAGTTTTACTGGTAAATTAGAAATTATTAAAATACTTTTAAAGTCAGGAGCGGATATAAATTTTGAGGATAATAATAAATATACTCCCTTGCTTATTGCCTCTACAACAGGTCACGATAAGGTTGTAAAATTCTTACTCGATTCCGGAGCAAAGATTAATCATATAGATTCAGAAAATAAAACTGCTTTAATGCTAGCAGCACAAAATGGTCATTTGTCGGTAGTGAAACTTCTTGTAGAGTCAGGTGCGGATAAGACGATTAAGTCAATCAATTATCCCTATGAAACGGCGCTAGAATTGGCACAGAAAAAAAAACATAAAGAAATAGTTTTGTATTTAAGCTCTCCTGATAAACCCAAAGAGGAGGCTGCGTCCACTCTAGGAGACGCTATAAGATTAGGTAAGTTTACAGAGGGTATTCGTAAGTTCAAAGAAGAAAGTAATAAGAAAGATAAGGATGGATTGAATGCTCTTCATTGGGCTTGCAAAGTAGGAGATGTAGAAGCTGCAAAATTTTTAATTGCAAACGATATAAAATTAAACGAAAAAGCTAACGACGGTTACACCCCATTACACCTTGCGGTTATATCCGAAAAATTAGAAATTGTTAAACTGCTGTTATCCGCCGGTGCAAGTAAAAATATAAAAGATAAAAACGGAAATACTCCTTTAGAAATTGCACAAAAAAATAAAAGCACTGCGTTGATAAAGTTATTAAAATCTACAAGGTAATTTGCACTTACTATGAAAAAATATTTTAGCATATTATTTTTTGTCCTTAGTTTCATTCAGCTAAATGCTTCTGCGATCATTACATGTGACATCGAAGCAAAAGTAGTAAAATTTACACCTGAAGATAAGGAAAAGAATCTTACCATTCTTGTTCAATCTGCAAAGTTTTCAGGTGGGCACAGTGCTAGTAATGAGTGTCCTATCGTGAAGGGGGTAGAATATGAAATTAAGATTAGCTCTTTAGATAAAGTCAAAGTTAATAAAGTGTATAGTTTTGAATTTAGACGGGTTTATAATTTCACATCGGAAGGCAAGGGTGTCAAGTATGATAGCTGGGATTTGAAATAGAAAACTTTTTTGCTATTTACAAAAAAGAATGTTCTGTTTTAGTGAGTGACTATGAAATTCTTACCGGCAAAGTTTCTAAAAAATACTATAATCATTTTATTCTTTGCTATCATTTCTATTGAGATTAGTCCAAAGGATTTTAACTTTCAGATTTTAGATTTAACAAAAGAAATAGAAGACTTAAACTCGCCCAAGAATGAAGATCATACCTGGTGGGTGACATCAAGTGAAGTAGACCCTGTGGCTTACACAAAGTATCTACTGACAAAGAAGATGGAAAAAGATTCCCCGGATAATGGTTGGAAACCGGCTCTCGTTCCTGGAAACCCGATTGGCGAAAAAATCGTGAGTGTAGAAGTTAATTCCCTCTGGTATCTAAAAGTTTTTTACGTTAAAGAAATTCCTACGGAAGATCAAATCCTTTATCTCAAAAGAATTTCAGATAGAGACCTGACTTACTTAAACGGAGTCTTGATTGGGAAAACGGGAGAATGGGATTCGGACAAAGCTCAGGGCTACGATAAGAGTAGATTATACAAAATTCCCAAAGAAAGTTTCAATATAAATGCGCCTAACGTTCTTTTGGTGCGAGTTCAAAAATACTTTCGAGATAGCGTCGGAATCTGGGGTGAAAATGTTTTCTTGGGGGGGAGTCAGAGTATCCAGAGAGACTACTATATCTCGATTTTAAAACCAATGTTTTTTTTGATTTGCTACTTTACGGTAGGGGCTTATTTTGTTTTTTTATTTTTACGTAGACGTAAAGAAAGAGAAAATTTATTCTTTGGCTTTTTTGCTATTGGCTTTGTCTGTTACCAGCTTCTCAGGAGTCAATGGCGATTTGAATTTTCGTATAGTTATTATGCGTTTAAAAAAACTGAATATGCAATTTTAATTTTGCTATTCCCATCGCTTTATCTTTTCTTTCGCTACTACTTCGTAAAACGCGAGAAGAAATTTATAACTTATTTGCATTATATAAATTTAATTTCTATTTTACTTCAATTTTTATTTTTTTGTTTTATACTTTTTACTTCTAATATTGATCTCTGGAATGATATTCTGAATCAAGTATTGATTCCATTTCTCTGGCCTCCGTTATTTATTTCTATCTTCACTCTTGTTATATATAACGCATTTTTTCTAAAAGACATTGACGCAAAAATAATGTTTGCCGGTTGGCTTATTTTAATGGGCGGCATTCTAAATGATATTCTAATTCATTTAGAATTCATTCGTTTCGAAAGAATTACTGAGTATAGTTTTTTTATTTTCATCTTGAGTCTTGCGTTTATTCTTTCGAATCGTTTTGTGCGAGTGCATGTGGAAGTAGAAGATCTAAATTTAAACTTAGAAAAAAAAGTAATTCATCGAACAACAGAATTACAAACTGCATTAACGAAAGTAAACCAATTAAAACTGAGCCAGGACGGAGATTATTTTTTAACGTATTTGCTACTCGAACCGTTATCCGTTAAGGCTGTTGATAGTCCAAATATCAAAGTGGAATTCTTGATTAGCCAGAAGAAGAAATTTACTTTCAATAAAAATAACCATGAGATAGGCGGTGATACTTGTATTGCGCATACCGTTTCCTTGCAGGGTAGACGTGTTACCATTTTTCTAAATGCAGATGCGATGGGCAAATCAATGCAAGGCGCTGGTGGAGTGCTGGTTCTAAATTCAATTTTTGAAAGCATTGTGAAGCGCACGAATATGGTGGGAAGTTTTGCAGATCAATCACCACAGAGTTGGCTCGTAAATGCATTTATTGAATTGCATAATGTATTTCTAATGTTTGAGGGATCTATGATGATTTCACTTAACATGGGAATCATAGATGACTCGGCAGGCAAATTAATTTATATCAATGCAGAGCATCCGCCAATCGTTTTATTTCGGGATGAGAAAGCAAGTTTTCTACCCTTCCCGGAGGTTAATTGTAAATTAGGCTCTCCTCTCATGGAAGAAAAAATTTTTACGAATTCGTTCACGCTTGCGGATAAGGATGTTTTGCTTCTCGGCTCGGATGGACGGGATGATATTCTTCTTCCAGATGGAGAGATCAATGATGATTTTGATTTATTTCTAGCCCATGTGGAAAATGCAAAAACGGATTTGAAAAATATCCACAAGGAAATTTTAAAAATAGGTGAGTTATACGATGATTTGTCTCTTATAAGAATTGAATATATTCGGGGAGGATTACATGAAAAAATATAGGAAGAATGTGGGCATTGTAGTGTTTAACGCAAAAGGATTTGTGCTCCTTGGAAATAGAATTTCCCATCGAAGTTCCTGGCAGTTTCCGCAGGGAGGAATGGATGATAAAGAAGAGCCATTAGCCGCAGCGAAGAGAGAACTCTATGAAGAAGTAGGAATTAATGATGCAGAGTTTGTATATGAAGTTCCCGATTGGTTAAATTATGATTTTCCGGCAAATCTAGATTTACCACATATGAAGGGGTTTAAAGGACAGACACAAAAATGGTTTTTGGCTTATTGGGATTATCCAGTAAGTAAATGTAAGCTTGATATTCACGAAAGAGAATTTGAAACAGTTCAATTCTTTCCATTAAAAAATGCAGGCAATACAGTTGTAGAATTTAAAAAAGAAATCTATAAACAGCTAATCGAAATTTTGCGCCCGGAAATAGATAAATATTTGAAGAATCGTAATGAATCTAAATGAGATAACAGAATTTCATTCCAGGGTTTCGCAAATGAATTCTCCAGAAGAATTGTTCGGAGAGTTAAAAGGAGATTCAAAGAATGAGAAGATTCATTCTCTAAATGAAATTTATAAAGATCTAATTAAAAAATTTCATCCGGATAAATTTGCAAATGCGGAAGCGTATACTCGCTATTTGACCGGAGAGATAAGTGGAATTCTAAATGAACTCAACTCACAGGCAAAGAAAAAAATCGAAAGAGAAATTTACGGAAAGGAAATTGCTTTGTCCAAGAATGAAGTTTCCTTTGAAATAAAAACTAAACTTAGGACGTATATAATTTTTGAGCATTTCATGGAAGCAGATTATGCGAATCTCTATAGGGGCGAATTCTATAATAAGCAAGCCATGGCAGAAAAAATTTGTGTAAAAATCATTCGAGATAAAGCGGATAACGACTTACTCCGTAACGAAATCCAAATTCTAAAATCCATTCAACATAAATCTTTGCCTGTATATATTGATGAATTCAGAACGACTGAAGGAGAACTCGGTCTAATCGAAAGATTCATAGAAGGTTTTGATTTTATCAGTATAAAAGAAAAATATCCGAAAGGATTGCCAGAGGAACATGCCTGCTGGATTTTAGAGCGTTTGCTTAGTGTATTAGGCTATTTACATTATAATAAAATTATTCATGGAAATATAGAGCCGGGGAATATCATTGTTAGACCCGAAGACCATAATGTATTTTTAATTGATTTTTTATTCGCTATTCCTAATGCAAATAATACAAGCGAAACCTACGGTTGCTTCAACGAGTCTTACAGTGCGCCGGAAGTCGAAGTAAAGAAAAAACCAATCCCAGCCTCTGATATTTATTCTCTGGGTAAATCCATTTTATTTCTGCTCGGAGGAAATGTGGATAAGAATAAGTTTCCTCGTAGCGTTGATAAAAGAATTTCTAAATTTCTATTGGAATTTTTAGAGCCGAGTCCTTTGAAGAGAGCTAAGGATGCCTGGGCATTATGGCATCGTCTTTCGAATCTTCGCGAAGAAGTATTTGGAGCAAGGCATCAGTTTTTGGAGTTGGAATTATAACAGGGGTTAATCCGTAGTATCCATTACTACTTCATCAGGTAATTCTTTCAAAAGCGATTCAATTTGTCATCATTCACGAAACTTTTCCCCGAACTATTTTATCGGGGACAAGTTTCGG
Organism: Leptospiraceae bacterium; assembly: GCA_025360185.1. Taxonomy (GTDB): domain Bacteria; phylum Spirochaetota; class Leptospiria; order Leptospirales; family Leptospiraceae; genus UBA2033. Next base: position 14,368 of record JANYCR010000161.1, read on the forward strand.
GGATGACACATTCATTAACTAATTCATATATATTAAACTAACGAGAATCACCATCGTTATAAAATCACTTCTCCACAAAAAGTTTTTCCGGTAAACTAAACCCTTGAATTTCTGGAGCATACATACACTCCATACGACAAGGCTTTACATTAAAACTTCCGGGGAGTTCTGCCCGAATCATATATGCAATCTCATAGACTTTGCCTTTTTTAAATTTACTAAAGAAGAAAGCCATTTTTTCATCCCTTCTCTCTGAATGAGTATAATAGCTTGTTCCCTCATAGGCATCTGTCTTTGTTACTTCGAAACCAGAAGGCAGAAAGTCTTCTAGTAGCAAATACTCGTAATCCTTATCAGCTTTAAATTGAATTTTTACAAGTAACTCTTCGCCTACTTGCAATTTACCGCCTACAAGAGTATGTGGAACTAAGTATTCCTGGTTATTCATATCTCTGATTCGTTTGACTGAATGAAAACTTCTTTTCAATTTTAATCCATTTCTTAAAGAGTCAATGCTTGCTTGCGTTTCAGAGCCTAGAAGATCTTTGTCTTTAAATTTCAAAGTCCCCTTTAGAGCTAAATCAAAACTTAGATCGGAAGACTTTGTCCCAGTTGCTGTCACCGCATAATTCTTTGCAGTTTCTTTTAGCGGTATATACTTCTTTAACTCGCGGGAAGTCTTCGTAGTATCATACTCAATACTCGTAACAGGCTTTCCGTTAAGCGCAAAATCTACTTTACCCTTGGAAGAAAAATTTGCTCCCTTCTTTCCCAAGTATTTAGTAATTGCAGAAATTACAGTCGCAGTCTCCTTTGTAGAATTCCAGAGTCCTCCACTACTTCTCTTCTGAATGGAACTCATTAAGCTTGCCGGCAAAGCGGATTTATCCCCGGCATCTAAAAGAGCAGAAAGAACATGAGCGGATATTTCTATATTACCCCCCTGCCAGCTATAATACGAGCCTTCCGAATTTTCAAAGTAAACACCTTTGCCATCCTTCTTTTGTGCAGATTTTAACTTTTCAAGAAGTGTAGGAATTTGCTTTTTTAACTCAGCGACTTGTTTATCTCCATCTTTTGTAAATGCTTTTGGTGATACATTGACTAATGCTTTTAACAAAAAGGATTTAGCATAGGGACTCAAATCTTCCTTCTTCATTAACTTTTCATAAGAAGACAGACTCCATAGCTCATAAAGACTAGCGACATATAACAAGTAAGCGCGTGCATCGTCCTCCATATTCTGTGGATTAGAAAGCATCCTCTGGATAGCAACCTTACCTTTATTCACTGCCTCCGTTGGCTGAAAAAGAAGATTCAATCTTTCATTTACTTCCAGTTCAAATATTACACTTCGCGGATATGGATTATGAAGTCCTGCCATTACATAGCCGGTCAAATACTCATTACCCGCATCTCCACTCCACCAACCCCAGGAACCATCATCATTTTGCATTTCCTCTAAACGCTTAATCCCTTCTTTTACTTTATCAACTAACTTTGGATCTTCAGGAATGGATGGAAACTTCTTTGCATCTAAATACCAAATTTCTACAGCCGGCAAGAACTTATTCAAAGTTTGCTCCACGCAACCATAAGGATACTCAGCCAAAAATTCACTCGCCTTACAAATCTTTTCTATCGGACTTGGATTCACAGAAATTTCTAATTCCTCTGCATATACGGAAATATTTTTGTCATTCTTAATAGGAGGTAATTTGACTGTAGAATTTTCTCCCATATCTCCTTGGTCTGCGACTTTAAATGCAATTCCATTTTTATAAACTGGAAGCCTGTGCAAGATTGCGTCTTTTGCTTTCTCATTTGCAATGGCTTTAAATTGAATCTTAACAGAATCTTCATTTGGAACTGTTATCGCATAATGTTGTTTTGACGCTCCGAAAGGAGGAAGACTAACTTTATCTTTTTCTTCCGGTTTCACTTCTTTGTCATTGACAAGCATTTCTGTTTTAACTTCTTGCATTCCTTCCTTGGAATTATTATTTACAATTCCAATTATACTAAGCTTATCAGACTCAGTAAGGAAGCGAGGCTTTGCAATTCTTGTAACCAAATCCTGCGTTACAAGCACAGCACTAGTAGTCTCACCTACTCTTCCTTCCATGTCATGTCCACGAAGCGTTAGTCGCCATTCGGTGAGATTATCGGGCACTTCAAAACTAATGTTTGCCTTTCCATCTTTACCTGTTCTAACATCTGATTTCCAAAACGCAGTGTCTTTAAAATTTTCCCGCACAAGTGGATCACGTCCATCTTTACTTGTTCCAGCAAGAAGAGTCATCGGGTAAGAGTAATTAGTCGATACCCAGTTAGAAATCTTAGAATAGAAAAATGGATTCATGGCACTCGTATGATCTGTACGAATCTGGTAAATCGCTTCATCTACTACACCTAAAGAAAAATCTCCCTCTACAGGTTTTCCTTCTTCGTTTGTCGCTGTCACTTCTACTTTGACAGTCTCTCTTGGCAGATACTTTTCCTTATCCGCTTTGACTTTAATCATCACTCTTGTATCTACATGCGGAAATTCCAAACTCTGACTTGTAGTATAGAGCGCGCGATTTTTCTGCATGGTTGCCGTGATAAACAAATTCGGCGCGTATTCCGGCTTGATATTTAATTTTACTGCTTGTAAATTTCCTTCCATCTTGACGACCTTCCTGTCATAGATGTCCCGCCCTTCTAAAGTCACACAAACATAATTGTCTACGAATTTACTTTTGAGGAGAACAGTGATTTCCCCCGGTTTGTCGATTGCGGATTTATCTAGAGTCAATTCTAAATTCTTAAATTTGGATTCCATCCGGTCATTCGTTCCAGAGTAAAGCCATATTACCCGTGAAGCAGTGATTTGATTTTGGAGTGCATCAGACGAAGTCGCAACAATATCAAACTCTCCTGCGGCTGCTAACTCGCTATTTAACTCTAATTTATAAATTCCTTTTTCATCCGTGCTAATTTTCTGAATAAATACAGGCTTTTCTTCATGTACATAGACTCTTTGCCATGGCTTCCATATATAACGAAAGAATTGTAAAGTGACGTTAGCCGTAACAGGCTTACCTTCGTAATCCAAAGTTTTAATTTCAAATTCTTTTTTATCCTTTGTATAAAAGAAAGAATTCACTGGATTGATTTTTATATAAAACTTTCCGCGTCCCACAGTAATTGTTTTGCGAGAAGTGATGGATACGTTTGATTTGTCAATGACTGTTGCTTCGAGTGTAATTTGTCTATCGTAAGGATAATTTCCAAGTTTAAATTTTAATAGTGCAAGACCATTTTCGTTTAATTCCTTGTCACCCTCCATGCGGATTTGGTTATAAGAAGTATTTGACTCATACTCTTCTTCCCACCAATAGGTTGTGTTCGTATCCCTTAATTTATTTTCATAGAAACGAAAACTCACATTCGCATTTGCAAGCGGAGCGCCA
>JANYCR010000194.1 GCA_025360185.1 Leptospiraceae bacterium
TAAATTTTTAAACGATGGAATGTATTGTCAGCTGTTGGTTAGCGATGGATAATAGATGTTAATTATTTTATTTAACATTATGCGTAACTAAATTGTAACACTGTTTTATTATAAAAAATCATTTTTTATTTGACTGTTAAAAATTCGATTTCTAGGCTGAAGGTAATTTTATATTAGCTGAAGAATAGTCTTCAGAAGGTTAGGCAAGTATGTCAAAGGAAAAGAAAGAGTTAGAATGCAAAATGGTTGGCTCCATTGAAGAAGTAAAAACACAATTAAAACTTTTATTAGATGCATTTTCAGAGGGAAGTATAGTTATTTCAGAAGGAAGCGATGTTGTACAATTATTTCCTGTCGGTCAAGTATCATTGGAAATAGATACAAATATAAAGAGTGAAAAGGAAAAAATATATATAGAACTATCGTGGAAGAAAGCAAAAGCACCAGAGTCAATTCCACCATCCTTTACTATTTCTTCTAAAATTAATGAGCCTGAAGAATTAGTCGAACAATAACTTCTAACGTTCCTGCAAAAAGTCGCTTTTTATGATAATATTACTAATGTGAGACAGCGTAGCGCATTTGTTTTAATAAAATGAAAATCAAAAATTCTACTTTTTGCAAGGAGCGTAAGCGAGATTAGAAATCTTGGGTATTAGTTTGATTTACGATCGGAAAAAGTAAAAGAATGAAACTGCAAAGGAATCCTTATGAGTAAAGATAGACAAGTTAAATCTTTTTCAGGAGATTATGAAAAAATTTATAATGCAATTATAGATGATATGACAGAAGAGTTAGAGTCATTGGATGATGATAACTTAGCGCATACTAATAAGTCGCTTCTAGAATTTCCAGTGGGTGGAGATATAACTCATCACACTAAATCTTATCTGAAAGCATTGCTAAAGCTTCAAATTCAACTTGTAAGGTTGCAGGATTGGGTAAAGGCAACTGGTTACAAATTAGTGATCATCTTCGAAGGACGAGATGCCGCCGGCAAAGGTGGTGTAATTAAAAGAATAACACAAAAATTAAATCCCCGAATTTGTAAAGTGGTAGCTCTAAGCGCACCCTCCGAGCGAGAAAAAACACAGTGGTACTTTCAGCGGTATATATCCCATTTGCCGGCTGCAGGTGAAATTGTAATGTTTGACAGAAGTTGGTACAACCGAGCCGGTGTTGAAAAAGTAATGGGCTTCTGCACTGAAAAAGAATACCAGGAATTCATTAACACAGTCCCTGAGTTTGAGCGAATGATTTGCCAATCAGGAATTCACTTAATCAAATATTGGTTTTCTATTTCCGACAAAGAACAAGAGTTCAGATTCAACTGTAGAATCAATGACCCTTTAAAACAATGGAAACTAAGTCCCATGGATTTACAGTCACGAATTCGCTGGGAAGATTATACAAAGGCTAAAGAAGTGATGCTCGAAAAAACGCATATCTCAGAAGCTCCCTGGCATATAGTACCTGCCATCGACAAAAAATTGGCTCGTTTAAATTGCATTGCCCATTTACTTTCCCAAATTCCTTATAAAGAAATAAAAACTAAAAAAGTAAAACTCCCGCAAAGAAAAAGAGATGAGCATTACAGGCGTAATCCTACACCTAAAGAACTCATTATCCCGCAAGTCTATCTTTAAAGAAAACGATTATCAAGTTTTAAATTGTCATTATTTTCTCAAATCAAACGATACTTCTTTGAATTTTCCTTTATATATATCGGGCGGATTACCACCGTTAATCATCACAGAAATTGGTTTACCTGCTTGTAATTTTTGCTCTGCTATATGGGTTAAAAATGCGCCATCAGTTTTAAAACTATTTCCAAATCCAGCTAATATAAAAACATGATCTGCTTTTTTTTCTTTTAGAAGATTTTCTACAACTAACTCAATTCTTTTGCGTTTTCCTTCCGCGTATGTAATAGGTGGGACCTCTTGAGATGTAATTTTTCCATTTTCAATTTTCATCTTGATTCCAAAAATAGAATCTGCCTCAACTGGAGTTGTTCCAATACTACCTTTTACAAAAAAGTCTGCACTTGCGGAGATAATGTACGATTTAACACCTGCCTCCGTTAGCTTTTCTAAAATACGAACTGACGAAGGGAAATAGTATTTTTGCAATACAGTTTGGAAATACTCTTTTGCAACGCTTTGCATCGCCTGCTCATCATTACCCGCAAAAATTTGTGGCAAATAAATATATGCCTCTTTTGTATTTTTTGATTCTAGTTCATGGTATTTTTTTTGTAAAGCAATTACGCCCGTTTGATCTTTATATTCCTTTACATATCCTTTCAAAATCCCAAAACGCGAGAAATAAACATTTACTATTTGCGCATAAAGTCTCGTTTCCTACTTTATAGTTTTCGATTTCTTTCTTTGTATTCACAATCGTTTTTAAAATTTCTTCTTCCTGGTTTTCTTTCTTCGACGTACAGGAAATTGAAAGTAACATAAGTAATATAATTAAAGATTTCATTTTTGGTAATTCCTTCATTAAC
>JANYCR010000204.1 GCA_025360185.1 Leptospiraceae bacterium
TGCTGGAATGGCTAAGATGCGCAAAGTCCAGATTATCCGTGGATACGGAAAATTCATCGACGCAAATCATATTGAAGTCGATCTCACAGAAGGTACCGGGCAAAAGACTACAGGTAAAAAAGAAATTATCCGTTTTCAAAAAGCAATCATCGCAGCAGGAAGTCAGTCTGTAAAGCTTCCTTTTCTTCCTGTCGATCCGCGTATTGTAGATAGCACAGGTGCCCTACTTTTAAAATCTGTTCCCAAAAGAATGCTTGTTATTGGCGGTGGAATTATCGGTCTTGAAATGGCTACCGTTTACAGCACGTTAGGCGCAAGAATCGACATCGCTGAAATGATGGATGGTCTCATGGCAGGTGCAGACAGAGATTTACAGAGAGTCTGGGAGAGAAAAAACTCTCATAGGTTTGATTCCGTCATGTTAAAAACCCGCGCGTCTAAAGCGGAAGCAAAGCCCGATGGAATCCATGTTTCCTTCGAAGGGGATAACGCTCCTTCTTCGCCACAAGCCTATGATTTAGTTTTAGTCGCGGTAGGTAGAACTCCAAACGGTAAAAAAATCGACGCCGACAAAGCGGGAGTAGCCGTTACTGACAGAGGATTTATTCCAGCAGACAACCAGCAGCGAACAAACGTTGCTCATATTTTCGCGATAGGCGACATCATTGGTCAACCAATGCTTGCACACAAAGCTGTCCATGAAGCACATGTAGCAGCAGAGGCTGCCTTTGGAATGAAGTCTTATTTTGATGCAAAGCAAATTCCATCCGTTGCCTACACTGATCCAGAAGTTGCATGGGCGGGGCTAACAGAAGAGCAGTGCAAAGAAAAAGGAATCAAATACAAGAAAGGACATTTTCCTTGGTCGGCGAGTGGTCGGGCAATAGCGAATACCCGCGATGAAGGCTTCACAAAACTTTTATTCGATGAAGAAACACATCGAATTATTGGTGGTGGAATTGTAGGAACTCATGCTGGTGATTTAATCGGTGAGGTTTGTCTCGCAATCGAAATGGGAGCAGATGCAATTGATATTGGAAAAACAATTCATCCACACCCGACGTTAGGCGAATCTATCGGTATGGCAGCAGAAATTGCACATGGCACTTGCACTGATGTGCCGCCTCAGAAGAAGTAAATTGATTTGACAAAGTCAAACAGAGAAAGTGATGAGTTGTTTTTCTTTTCTTTGTTTAACACATTGACTTGCTTCGGAACTAAATGTAATTATTCTGGCGGCTAATAGATAATATGACTTTACTTAAAAAAGCTCCGAATGAATTATTGACTTCAAATATAAAATCTGGATCGTCGATTTAAAATGAATTACTTTGATATAAAGCAATATTTAGAAAAGCCAGTTTTTAAAATTTTCAGAATGGATAATCCGGCATTGCCCATCAGCTTTCTTTACAGGGAATTTAAGATAAACGGTCGAGTTGTGATTGATGAAGAAAATCTAGAGCAGAATTTAATTTTCTACGCCCAAGGAATCCAAAATAATTACAAAGAAAACTTAGATATAAAGGATGCCTCAACCATCCTAAATGAATGGTCGAATAAAGGATTTTTAAGAAGAACTGCACCATTCGGAAAAACACAAAGAGAGTATGAATTAACTCCTGCTATCGAAAAAATTTTCCTTTTTTTAGAGGATAGCAATAAGAAAGAATTTATAGGTACCGAATCCAGGCTTCTAAAAATCTTTGAACTTTTAAAAGAAATTTCATTTCGTTCTTCTGATAGCCCATCGGAAAGGATTTCTGAATTGGAAAAGAAAAAATCAGAAATTGAAATGGAAATAGAGGAAATAAAAAATGGAAAGCTAAAAAAATTTACAAACACACAATTAAAAGAAAGGTATATTGACTTATATGAAACTGCAAGAAGACTACTGAGTGACTTTAGAGAAGTAGAATATAATTTTCGTGAAATTGATTTAATGATTCGAGAGAAAGCTATCCTATCTGATTCCAATCGTGGTAATCTTTTAAATCAAATATTTGAAAAAGAAAATTTTTTATATGAAAGTGACCAAGGTAAAAGCTTTCAGGCATTTTTAGAATTTTTAATTTCCGAAGAAAGAAAAGAAGAGTTAAACCAATTAATTGAAACTATGCTTTCGATTCCAGATTTAAAGGAGGTAAAAAAAGATTCGACTGGAATTGATAGAGATCATTTTTTTAGAAGCTTAAAATACTTCATGGTCACTGAATGTCAGAAAGTTGGAAAAACAAATTCCAAAATAGCAGAAGGTTTGAAAAAATTTATTGTTGAGAAAACCTATATTGAAAACAAAAGGATTATAGAAATTTTAAGCGAAATTAAGCAAGCGGCTATTGGTCTAAAAAATCTTTCTACCAAGAAAGAAGCTTTTATCCAGATAGAAGAAAAGCCGGAGATTTCTTTGATTATGGAAAGACCATATTTCATTCCGACAGAGGAAGTTGTCATTCATGATATAACAATTGGCGAAGGGGATGATAAACAGTATTCGCAAGAAGAGTTGTCAATACTTTATAAGAGAATCTATATAGACAAAGAAGTCTTAAAAACACAAATAAAAAATCTTCTCAAAAAACACTCACAAGTTTCTATGGGAGAAATTTTAAAAGCTCATCCATCAGAAAAAGGTTTATTGGATGTGCTTGGTTATTTTTCTTTAATAAGCGAAGGACTACCTCATACAATTGATGAAAATAACTATGATACAGTGCTGTTAATGAATAAAGAATCTGGAAAATACTTTCAAGCGAAAGTACCTTCTTTGGTATTTCACAATGACTAATACTATTTTGCCTTATGCCAATGCTATTATTCGACTCCTTCAAGGAATCATTTACAGTGATGATAAGGAGTGGACGGAGCTGAACGTTAATCAATATGAAATTAGAAATTATTTTTCTGGGATTGGTCTTGAACTTTTTTTGGATGATACCGAAGGTTATGCTTTTTTAAAGCAAAAAGATTTTTCGGAGGAAGATGTTTCTCCGATCAAACTAGTCGCAAAACGACAATTAACTTTTTCGGTGACAGTCATTTGTGTATTACTAAGAGAAAAACTTTTGGAGTTTGATGCATCTACGAGTGAGTCGGGTAGATTGATTCTGTCCAGGGAAGAGATTATTGACCTAGTTCAAAATTTTTACCCAGCAGAATCATCCAATGAAGCCAAAAGAAACGATAAAATAATTACGGATATAAATAAGTTAATAGAGTATGGATTTTTAAAATGGAATAATGAAAAAAAGAATTTATTGGAAGTTAAGAGAATTTTACGAGCTGTGCTTGATGCAACAAAATTAAATGAAATCAAAGAGAAATTAATTGAATATGCAAAACGAGCTACTTGAATTCGCAAAAGATAATTCCAAAACTGGTTTCAGACTGGATAGGTTTGAAGTTCTGAATTGGGGAACGTTCAATCAAAAAGTTTGGAAGATTGAACCATTAGGTTTCAATTCTTTATTAGTTGGAGAAATCGGATCGGGCAAATCCACATTAGTCGATGGAATTACAGCTCTACTCATTCAGAATAAAAAAATTACCTACAATAAGGCAGCAGGAGCCGAGCGAAAAGAAAGAACCTTGGAATCGTATGTGTTAGGTGCGTATGGAAGTTTAAAAGGCGAAGAAGTTTCTAATCCAAAACCTCAGTACCTCCGCGACAATTCGTCCTATTCCGTATTACTTGGTTCCTTTTACAATTCTGGCTATGACCAAAGATATACTTTAGCACAAGTTTTTTGGCTAAAGGATAACTCTGTGCAAAAATTTTTCTTAATCGCTAACACTGATTTAAAAATCAAAGAGCATTTTACTTCCTTTGGAACTAAAATCTCTGAACTTAGGAAACGACTTCAAAAAATAGATGGCGTTGAGATTCTAGATGATTACAAACACTACTCTTCAAGATTTTGTACATATTTCGGGATTCGCTCCGACAAGGCACTCGATTTATTTTATCAAACTGTCTCACTTAAGACTATCAGCAACCTGACTGAATTTATTCGAGAAAATATGCTCGAGAAAAATTTAGAAGAGACCAATAACGAAATTGAGGATTTAAAAAATCACTTTAACGATCTAAACCTTTCCCATGAAGCAATTATAAAAGCAAGAAAACAAATTCAAGAATTAACGCCAGTGATTGAAAAATCAGACGAGCATTCCAAACTTCAAGTTGAAATTCTTGAGTCAGAAAAGTTACTTGATAGTTTGCGCTCTTTTTTCGCTGAAAAGAAAATTATTTATTACAAATTAGAAATTGAAAAACAATCCTTAGAAAAAACCAAGATTGAATATAGAATCGAAGAGATTAAAAAAGAAATTTTTACATATAATGATAATAAAGAAAGTATCAAATCACAAATCAGTTCCTTAGACGAAGTTAGAGAAAAAGAAAGGTTAGAGTTTGAACTAGAGTCTCTCAAAAAGGATATGGCATTTAAAAAGGAATCTGCAAATAGATACAATCAATTTGCAAAGGAATTAAACTTTTTAGAATTTCCTGATATGAAAGAAAAAGATTTTTTCGACACGATAGAAAAAACAAATACATTGTTACCAAAAGAAAAAACGAATTTAGATTCATTGAAAGAAGAACAGCTTAAATTTAAAATCCGACTGGATAAAAATAACACGATAATTCAAAATATTAAGACTGAACTAAATTCTTTAAGAGAAAGAAAATCTTTAATTCCGATTGAGAATATGCGAATTAGACAATTTATTTCTAATGAACTTGGTATAAGGATCGAAGAAATTCCCTTCGTCGGTGAATTAATGAAAGTAACCGACAAAAAATGGGAAGGTGCAATCGAGAGATTACTACATAATTTTGCGCTCAGTATTCTTGTCCCGGATAAGATTTATCCTGGGTTCAGTAAATTTATAAATGAGAATTCATTAAAAGGTAGAGTTGTTTACTATCGCATTACCACAATTAAAAGAAAAAGCGAGTACCACTCTTCCAAGAATACTCTTTACGAAAAAATTGAGATCAAAGACGATACTGAGTTTCTGAATTGGCTCGAAGCTGAGATTAAAGAAAGTTATAATTATTCTTGCACTGAATCCATAGAGGATTTTCAAAAGCAATCAAAAGCCATTACCCGTGAGGGGCAAATCAAGTATAGCCAATCAAGACATGAAAAAGATGACAGAAGAAATATAAATGATAAATCAAATTACGTTTTAGGATGGAATAATAAAGAAAAGATTCACAGCCTGGAAAAAGATTTACTTCAAATGGAAGAGGAGAATAAAGATTTAGAAGACAAGATTTCACAGGGAGAAAAAGGTCAAAAGAGAATTGAAAAAAGAATACTATCTTTAGAACATATCCTCGAATTTAAAGATTATTATGAATTAAATTGGCAAAAGGAATCTAATGAAATTAAAGCCTTAAAAGAAAGACTATTAGAATTTACGAACTCCTCTGATAAACTAAGAACGTTAACCGAATTATTAAACGAAATTACAATTAAACTGAAAGATTTAGAAGAAAGAAAAACGGTTGAAGACAGAAAATTTGGTGGATTAGATGAGACTATCAAAGAGTTGAACAAAAAACTTTTTGATAATGAAACCTATCTAAACTTTCTGACTAAGAATGAGAAGGATATTTACTTCCCTAAATTAGAAAGTAGAATTGTATTTAATACATTGGAAATTCATTTGATTGAGCAGGAAGAAAAAAAACTAAGAAATGAAATAGATTCTGAATTAAAAAAATGGGATGCTTCTATTCGAGAAATTGAAAAAAATTTGATACGGCTCATGGCAAATTTTAAACGAAGTTATCCTACTGAGACAAATGATTTTGATGCCTCTATCGAATCGATTCCTGAATTCAAACAATTATTTGGTAAATTAAAGGAAGAAGATTTGCCGAGATATGAAGAGGATTTTAGAAAGAAATTAAATAAAGAGATAATTGGAAAAATCGCTCTATTCAAAGAATTTCTTGAACTAAAGGCTAGTGATATTAAAACAAAAATTGGAGAAATCAATCGTTCTCTCAAAGATATTGAATACAACCGAGGAACCTATATTATTTTAAATTTGGATAAAACAAACGATGACGATATAAATAAGTTCATAGCAAGTCTAAAGAATTGCCTTTCCGATTCGGTAGTAGCTAATACAGAATTTTATAATGAAGAAAGATTTGAAAAAGTGAAAGCAATCATTGACAGACTGAGTAGCGGAGTAGAAATCGAACGAAAATGGAGAGAAAAAGTTACCGATGTAACTTACTGGTATAAATTTATTGCCATTGAAAAACATATTTCTGATGATTCGGAAAAGGAATCGTATTCTGATGGTTCTGGTAAATCGGGAGGACAAAAAGAAAAACTTGCCTACACCGTATTAGCCTCCGCACTTGCATACCAATTTGGTTTAGAATGGAATGAAACAAGATCGAATACCTTTCGTTTTGTAGTAATCGATGAAGCATTTGGGAGGGGTTCTGATGAAAGCACACGTTATGGACTGGAATTATTCAAAAAGTTAAATCTTCAATTGCTT
>JANYCR010000208.1 GCA_025360185.1 Leptospiraceae bacterium
TTTTATAAAAACAAAAAAATGCGCAACGCCCAAGTTACCCACACCGCCCGTCACACCACCTGAGTAGGGAATACCCGAAGTGGTTTCAGCTAACTCGCTTTAGTAGGCAGACTACTAAGGTAATACTCATGAAGGGGGTGAAGTTGGCTTTTCGGTTTTTGTATCGGAAGTCCACCCGTTTTGCTCACGCTGTAAAGATAGCGTGGCAAAACCCCATTCTCGCTCGGTCGCTCGAATATGGCTGGATCACCTCCTTTTTTAAAGGAAAACAGACCGATCTAGTAACTACCTTTTCACAAAGTTAATTACTGACGTCCTCCCTTTCGTCTGATGGCTTTGGAATGCTACGTCGGTTGAGTCAAGTTTGGTCACGCTACTTTTTATGTACGGAGTAGAGTCGGTCACTGAGTGAAATTTTTGTTGGAGAACGCTAGCGGTAAAAATTTTTTATCGAAGTGACGCTTTTCTATGAAAGTTTTTTGGTAACGCTTATGAAGGGGTGAAGGGATTTTTGCATTTCCGTAGGAAGTCCGCCCTCCATTCGCTTAACACTTCACAAAGCTCGTCTGTTGAATCAAGTCAGAATAGCTTTGTAATATTCACTAGATTAATTTTATGTTGACTGTGCTTTTATACCTTGAATCATTATGATTATATTAATCGAGAAGACTCGTATGAGCATAACCGAAAGTATTCAGTTAAAAGATGACCCGTTTATAAAAGGAATCGTTGAGCAGATTGTAAAATCAGTTCAACCAATATCTGTCTATCTATTCGGCTCTACTTCACGTGGGGATAATAAAGTAAATAGTGATTTAGATTTTCTAGTATTGGTTCCTGAAAATCAGCATCGTAGGAAAACGGCGCAAAAACTATACCAGGAAGTCGAAAGTAAATTAGTTCCTTGTGATTTCGTTGTCGCAACTCCTTCTATCATCCAAAAAAATTTAGATAATTCTTACAAAATTTATAGTAATGCCATCAAGGACGGAATTCTTCTTTATGGCAAATGATGATTCGCCGATTATGCGGTTAATATGCGTTATCCTGGTGATTATGAAGAAATAACAGAAGATGAGTATACAGAAGCAATTCAGTTAGCATCTGGTGTTTTGAATTGGGCTGAAGATATCGTGATGGGATTGCTTTAAATTTTCGATAGAAAATTTGAGGTAGACTAAGGAAGTAGGTTAAACTAATGCTACAACTAGGACTATATGAAAAACTAATTGATAAATTAATTTCTTCTAAAATTAGTAATCTAGATAAAAATACTTTTTATATCAAAGAGACTCTGATTGATAAGAGTGAAGCGACAAGAGTTCTAACGCAACATTTAACTGAAATAATCAAAATTGCATTAAATCAAATTTCAGGCGATGATAGCCTTGACGAACAAATAAAACTTTCAAATAAAATTATTTTACTTTTAAAGAATGAACTACAAGAACAGAACTTTGACGAAGATATAATTTCCATCGAAGGAAAAATACTTTCTGCCGTATTCTCTAAAGTGGATGCTAGATTTTCTGATTTTGAAAAGCATCTAAAAGAAATAACGCCTTATACTCGATTATCCCAAAGCGAATTGTTTACTGGGAATAATGCACGTATATCTCTTGAGAGTGAAATCAAAAAAGAAATTTTATCGTCAGATAGAATCAGTTTTCTTGTTTCTTTTATTAAGTGGACAGGCATTCGAATTTTTGAAAGGGAATTACAAGAGTTTACCGACAGAGGCGGTCAATTAAAAATAATTACAACTTCTTACATGGGAGCAACGGATTTAAAGGCAGTTGAGTATTTATCTAGCTTACAGAATACAGAAATTAAAGTTTCTTATAATACGGACAATGAGAGACTTCATGCAAAGGCTTATTTGTTTTTCAGAAATACTGGATTCCATACTGGATATATTGGCTCTTCTAATCTATCACGCTCTGCGTTAACAAATGGACTCGAGTGGAATATGAAAGTAACAACTAAAGAAGTAAGCCATATCATTGATAAATTCCAAAAAACTTTCCACACTTACTGGCAAGACAAAGAGTTTGAGTTATTTAAAGTAGGAGAGCATTCCGAAAAATTAAGGATAGCACTCAAAAAAGAAAAAAGCTCTGATAGAAATAATTCTCTTTCGTATTTTGATTTAAGACCTTTTCCTTTTCAGGAAGAAATATTAGAAAAACTACAGACAGAAAGACAACTCCATAACCGTTATAAGAATTTAATTGTAGCTGCTACAGGAACAGGAAAAACTGTTATCTCTGCCTTTGACTTTAAAAATTTTTCAGGAAAACATTCTAACGCAAAACTCTTATTTATCGCTCATAGAAAAGAAATCTTAGAACAAGCAATGGCTACATTCCGAGGAATCCTCAAAGATAATAACTTTGGAGAACTTTTAGTGGATGGAATAGAGCCTGAAAAGTATGACTTCGTGTTTGCCTCTGTTCAGACATTAAATAATAGAATCAATTCTTTAAATTTGTCTGAATCATTTTATGATTTTATCATTGTAGATGAAGTCCATCATATTGCGGCTAATAGCTATCGCCCTATTTTAAATCGTTTCAATCCTAAGATTCTTTTAGGACTCACAGCCACGCCTGAACGAATGGATGGAGAAGATATACTAAAAGATTTTTGTTATACAATTGCAGCAGAAATAAGACTACCAGAAGCATTGAATCGGAAATTACTTTGCCCATTTCAATATTTTGGGATTACGGATAATATTGATTTGTCTACTATAGAGTGGAAGAATGGAAGGTATCTTCCAAGTGAACTCACAAAACTCTATACACAAAATGATAAAAGAGTCAGTGAAATTATCTCTAGTCTAGAGAAATACTTGCGAGATATAAATGATGTTAGAGCTTTATGCTTTTGTGTTACACAAGAACATGCAGAGTTCATGGCTGAGAAGTTTACTCTTGCAGGATTAAAATCAGATTATTTGGTAAGTTCGCGTAGTGATGCCAGGGAAGAATTACGGAAAAAGTTTCTGAAAAAAGAAATCAATTATCTTTTCGTAGTAGATATTTTTAATGAAGGAATTGATATTCCTGATATCGACACGGTTTTATTCCTAAGACCAACGGAGAGTCTAACAGTATTTCTCCAACAACTAGGAAGAGGGTTACGCTTAGCAGAGGGTAAGGACTGTTTGACGGTATTGGATTTTGTTGGGAATTCTAGACCTGAGTATGATTTTGAAGGAAAGTTTAGAGCACTGATTGGTAAGACAAATACTTCAATTCAAAAAGAAATTGAAGATGATTTCCCACATTTGCCTCTCGGCTGCACAATCATTTTAGAGCGAAAAGCAAAAGACTATATCATTCAAAATATCAAAACAGCAACGAATCTAAACAAAAACCAACTATTAAATAAAATACGAAATTATAAATACCAAACGGCTTTACCACTTACATTAAAAAATTTTATAAACTTCTATCATATTCCATTGCAATATATTTATAAAAGAGGAAATTGGAAAAGATTGTGTGTATTAGTAGAGCAAATAGAAGATTATCCGCAAGAAAATGAAGTAGAAATTCACCGAGCCATTAATAAGAAGTGGCTTTCGTGTAATTCGAATTCTTATTTTAAATTCATATTAGATTTAGTTAAAATAGACTTTCAATTCAAATTCAATGAATTATCTGATATTGAAAAGTATATGTGTTTAATGCTTCATTACGATGTTTGGCAGAATGCGGGTGGATTTAATTCACTAGAAGAAAGTATTCAAGCTATTGGAAAAAATAAAATACTTGTGGAAGAAATTCAGGAAGTTATGGGAATACTACTAGACAAAACTGATTTTCTGGAATTAGAAATATCTCTTCCCTATTTGCAACCGTTAAAAATTCACAGCCGATACACAAGAGAACAGGTATTAGCCGCTTTTAGATTTAGTTCTTTTGAAAAGAAATCTTCCAACAGAGAAGGAGTCGCAGATAACAAGGAACTAAATACAGAAATTCTATTCATTGATTTAATTAAGTCTGAAAAAGATTTTTCACCTTCGACAATGTATCAAGATTATGCTATAAGTGATACTCTGTTTCACTGGCAATCTCAAAATGCGACAAGTCCTGATAGAGGAAAGGGGTTATCTTACATTAACCACGTAAATCTAGGTAAAAAAATATTACTTTTTGTTAGAGAGCGTAATGAAGATGAATTTGGAAATACAATGTCGTATGTATTTTTAGGAGAAGGGGAATATATCGAACATTATGGTTCTAAACCTATGAGTATCACTTGGAAATTGAAGATTCCTATGCCTCCGTACCTTTGGAAGGATTCCGCAAAAATGGCTGTAGGTTAACAGGTAAATAACATTAAATTTAGACGATGAAATGTATCAGGTATTGGAAGCGGATAGGGGCGATTTGTCACAACAAAAATATATTATCCGATTATTGCAAGAATACCGATTAACTATTGTTTTAAAAAGAAAGAAAAAGAAATAGGAGAGATGAGAATGCAAAAATTTTTATGGAAAGATAAAACAGGTCGGGGTATTACGAATAATAATATCCAAACAAAAGATATATTAGAATGGGATGACGAAGAAGGTTACATCGGCGGTGATCTCCATGAATTCGCAAAATCTGCTGAAGAAGGGGATGAATGGGAGAACCGCGAGTTTAAGCTGATCTGTATTGAGACTAATGTAGATTTGGCGAATCAGGATTTAGAAGTGGTAAAATAGAATCTCTACAAATAACTCATACCGATCGAATTTAAAATAAAACCCCTACACAGCTAAACCGTTTTTCTCTAACCACAAACGTTCATCCATTTTAGAATCGAAACTCGTATTCTTAAATTCAATCGCCTTGTCGGATAATGTTCGTTTGACGGTGAGAGATGTGAAACCAAGAGTGATAGAGTAGACAGGTTGAAGACTGGTGAGTTCAAAAAGAAATTCCAATTCATAATGAGAGTTGTTTTGTTTTTCATATTTCATGCTATAGCAAGTTCCAACTTTAAAATCAAATTCGGGTGGGTATTGGGAAATGAATTTGGAAAGTCCGTAGAAATTAATTTCTAGAGGGCAGTATATTTGTTTTACGGAATCATATTCTTCAAAGATAAATTTACACGATTTTGTTTCAAAGTCTAGAGTTAAACTTTTAATTGCCAAATCATGGAACTCGATTTCATCTAGTGATTTTAAAATGTTATTCTCCATAAGGTGTTCGTCCTTTAATCCAAATATGTGAGTCATCATGCGATTTACGAATTGGTTTTCCACATTCATCCAGGTAATAATCACTGTCATCCACAGATTCTGGATTTGGTCTGTGCCAGTGATTTGGAAGTCTTGAACCATCCTTTCTCATTCGTCCAATCTCAAACGCAATTTCCTCTCCAGTATTTCTATTTCTGAAAATTATCCTATTACTTTTTTCTCTTGCAATAGGATGAGTTACATCTATCCAATCGGCTCCTAAACTTTCAGGAGAAGAAGGAGGGTTTGTCCAATCAATTCCGGGAGTTGGATTTTTGATTCCATCTTTACAGTAACACGCCTTTAAGTGCTTCTTCCAAATCTTTTCTAGAAGCTGACAATACAATGTAAACTCTTTATTCGTTAGCGTCTTTCCAATTCTATAATCGTTGTCT
>JANYCR010000235.1 GCA_025360185.1 Leptospiraceae bacterium
CTTTAGTGAAAGTATAATTGATAAATAACTGCAATTGATCTAATATATGCATTGTGCTTTCTAATTCAAAGCCATAAATTTTTGCAATTCCTAGATTTTGATATTGCTGCCATGGATTTTTTGGGCTCATTCCATTTATGATAGAAGTATCATTTGTAGCAAATTCCAAAATCAAATTTGTGACTCGATTATAATAGCCTTGTCCCGATACATAATAATTCTTAAGGAAGCGATAGCCGATACCAATTTCATGAGCTCTCATGATTTCAGGTCTAAGTGTGGGGTTTGGTTTTCTCTGAGCGGTTTGGGTAAATAGCTCTTTTGCGGACGGCTCTCTAAAACCAGTCCCTAGAAGAAACTTTAGCGTCAAATCGCTGTTAGGCTTGTATATCAAACTTAGCCTGGGATTTGTAGTATTACCATAAGTAGTTGAAATATCATGGCGAACACCGGCAGTGATTGCAATTTTTTCTACCGGTTTATATAACTGTTGGATGTAGCCTGAATATGTGTTGTAGGTAAATCGTTCGTAGCTGTCGTAGTCTTTGGGTGTAATGAATTGCCTGATCACAACGCCCGCAGTCGTTGATAATTTTTCACTTTGTAGAAACTGAAGCTTTTCTTCGAGTTGATAGTTATTATCCGGTCGCGAATAAACAGATGTACCGCGAACTGCTTTGGAGCCTGCGGCTGGTGCTACATCGTTCGGACGATAGTAGGCAAATGAATCAGTTGTATTTGGATAAAATTCATTACTAGAACTAAGAACTTGTGTAGAGCGGGTAACAAGCTCACTATCTAAATTTAACTTTTCAGAAAACTTATGGAGATAACCCGCCGTTACACTATTATTTTTAAAATCCCAATGAGAACCTACAAAGCCATTTGTTCCTATGTTCTGCGGATCTTTTAGAATTCCATAAAGTCTAGCGAGATTACGAGAATCAAATTTACCGGTATCCAGTCCTCTCTGACTGGAATCAATTTGCTCTGTCCCATTTCCAAATGTCCCTTGTCCCTGTAGATACTGCCAATTAACCGTTTGAAATCGAAAGCCTCCTTTACTAAACTTAGCGGTCATATTATAAGTTTCCTCTCTAGAATTATTATACGTCGGAGACCACCAATTTCCAACTGAATTCGGATTCGGTAGACATACCTCACCGCAGGCTTTCGTTTCGGCTGCATAATTTATATCATTTTGGTTTGCTCTATTTTCATATCCAGGTCTATCCAATCTTCCCGTATTAGAAAAATTAGGACCATCTGTTTTGTAATAGTATCCACCTACACTGTATTGAATATTACTTGCGTCTACTCCCGAGTTGCCCCTTGCAGAAAAACTTGCACCGTATCCGGGATTTGCTAAATTCTTTTCCCAGCCACCGTAAGTAAAATCAATATGATTGCCCGGGTTCGTTTTACCATCTTTAGTTATAATATTAATAATCCCATTAAAAGCATTTGCGCCATAAAGAGCAGAAGCCGGACCGGAAACGATTTCAATCCGTGAAACATTATTCAGTGGAAAACGAATAGTTCCCGCAAGAACAGCATTTTCATTGATATTATTATCCGGCACCCCATCTATATACAATAACGTTCTATTATTTTCTCCTACAAGACCACGCTGGTGGATAAGCTCGGGGTATATTCCATAGGTATGTTGAAAATCAAATCCGGGAACATCATGTAAAGCATCAACTAATGTCCTGTATCCTCTAGCTCTAATTTGTTTTTCTGTAATTACATAAATCGCAGCCGGTGCTTCCGATATTTTTTGCTCTTTTCGAGAAACAGTTACTACAATACGGTCTTCTAATTTAAAAAATTCTTCTTCTTTTACGATTGTATCTACATGAGAATTTTTAGGATTAGAATTTTTTTCTTTTTCTCGATCTAGATTTTGAATTTCTTCTTCTAGCTTTTTTTTCTTTTGAGTTAATTGTTCTATTTCTTTTTGTAAATTCTCTTTTTCTTTTGAAAATTCTTTCTTTGTTGCTTCTTGTCCTAATAAGCGAAAACTAATTGGAAATAACAAAGCTATGAAAAAGATTAAATAAAAATTCATTTTGCAATTCAAGATAAAACCAAATTTACTTCATTAAAAATAATTTATTAGCTAGAAATATTTTTTGCTACTAGATCAAATAATTAAGCTAAAGAAAATATCCGTCAAGCACCTTTATATAATTTATTAACTCACCTTACGCAAGGTGAGCGACCAGCGTGCCCAGCGCTGAAGATGGG
>JANYCR010000266.1 GCA_025360185.1 Leptospiraceae bacterium
GTTTAGGTTTTTCTAGGCAATTCATTTTTGTTTGGCTTTATCTTTATCGTTTTTGAATTTTATTCTTTAAATCTTTCATTCCGCATTAAACATTTCTCATTAGTATACATAGCTTCGCAGCGTCAGTCACATGTATTTTTAGGAGAAACATTACCATTTCCATTTTTCAAATTAAATTCAATGCCTATTTCAGTAATTTACTTTTGCATTGAACGGATAATATAAATTACCCGTTATTAGTAAACTAGATTATATTTTCTAGCGATTACTAAACCCCGGCTTGATCTTTCGACACTTTTCAGCTTCTATGGAGGATTGGTAGCATTGAGTCCATATCCACGAATTAAGCTGCTCCCTAAATACACGAATAGATTCTAATTGCTCAGGTGTTTTCGGACTATTCGACTTTGAGGTCACCGATGCTGTATTCGCTATAAGTAGCAACATCGCACAGTCGTCTGCTGTTTTATCATTACTATTGCTAGCTCTACGCGTTTCGCATTGATCCCTTGGATTAATATCAGCGCATACTATAAATAATGCCATTAGCATTACTAATATAATTTTTTTCATTGAAGGATTTTCCTTTAAAACATTTTTAATATGAACCCGAAAAACTAAATTTCTGCCCTGTCCCATGCCATTGACTTGGGGCAGTACGGTCATATCGTGAATGTTTAACGTATCGAGCATCATTAACCCAAGTCACTAGGCTAAATAAAATAGTACCTGTTATTGCGGCAGCATAATCAACGGGACCATGTGGATGCTTCCAAGCATTTTTAATCCAACGTTTATTCCCATCTCGATTATTTGGATCTCCTACATTACCTGAATATTTATCATGATAAAATGATGCTTGATCGACACCTTTATCAGGAGTAACCACTTTATTTGTCATATAGTACCAAGTAAGTAAGGTTGCTAAATCGCTTCTGTTATTTAAAATATTATCCGCTACTAGGAACGCGTTCAAATCTCTTCGACTTATATTATTTATAAAGGTCGGAGATCCTTTACTTTTTTGAAATTCATAGTATAGATGAACAGCTAACATTTTTTGCACGTTAACAACAGGGTTTCCATCGCTATCAGTATCTGTGTCTTTCTAGTAATTTGCATTCCACTACTCCCATAATTCTCTCCCATTCTATCCTTCAAATGAAATGCTTAAAGCAAAATTGGATTGCGTGTCATTCATAAAGAGATGTTTTGAACTAAACGGGGTAAAATTTTTGCGCCCAAATTTGAAAGCTTTTTGTGATGTGGATATTCCTCTAGTATCCAAGAAAGATCTGGCTTTATAAATTGTCAATAGGATTCAAAATTCAAAAACAATAATTCAAAATTATTTATGGCGGACTTTTTCGCCCATTGTAAAGGGGTTAGGGGATTTCTTTGCACAATCTGGACAATGCTCAGGCTTTGCATCAAAACTTTTCTCTCGTGTATCTTTCTCTACCCAACTCTTGTATCGAAATGTAACAGTAGGAAGTCTGGTTAATGGGTTCGCTGAGCCATCATCTATTTTTTGAATCTGTGAATTGTGGAAAAATCCTGATGCAATGTATTCCGCGCTGTGTCATATATTGAAAAAGTGATTTGTGAAAATGGGGATATATTTTTTCTATAATTATGCGCAATGCTATTCATAAATCCTCTTTGCCGGAGTTCATAGTAACCAATTCGAAACCATATTTCAATGGCAAAAGAATCGGCATTTCGATTTTTCTAATCCTCTTCGGACTTTCTCTTTACCCACAAGAATTTTCCAGTGAAGAAGAATCGAAACCACTACTTCGAGTGTTTCCTATTTTTCGTCCTGAGGAATGTGAATGGTCGATTCGCTTTGATATTTGCTTAAGATGTATGAAGAAGAAAGAGCGCTATGCCCAGAGAATTCTATTTATGAAAGAAGGTGGACCTTATCGTGAGCATGGATGTTATACAGATGCAAAAGGGTTTTATATTTTGAAATGAATTCCGTCACCCTCGAATTTTTAAAATTTATTTTTTACAAGTCTGTAAATCGGCGACGTTGTTTGCTGTTTTCAAGCAATCTACTTTGTATTTTCCAGACATGCATTCTTTGATGACACCTGGTTTAATAGAAGCTTCCATTGCCTTCAATCTCTCTGCTTCTTCCGGCGTGAGTTCTTTTAGCAAATTTGCGAACATTCGAGTAACAGCAGATTCGCAATCTGTCTCAACGGAACTTCCCGCTTTGCTGGGATGAATAAATAAAAAAAACAGCGCACCTACTATAAAAAATATTTTCATTTGTGTTGACTGGAACACGGAAACTCAGCACTAAATCTTCACTGTGTCTCCGTGTCGAAGCATGGCATTTAAATATTATTTTTTACAAGTTTGTAAAGCTGCAATGTTAGTTGCTGCTTTTAAGCAATCTAAGTTGTATTTTCCAGAAGTGCATTCTTTGATTACACTTGGCTTCATAGCAGCTTCCATAGACTTTGCTTTTTCAGCTTCTTCAGGTTTCAGGTCTTTTACTAAAACAGTAAACATTTGGTCAACGATAGGTCCACATTCAGCAGCACTTACAACATCTCCTTTGCAATTAGAAAATAGGATAGATGCCACAAGTAGCATAGCGATAATTAAAATTTTTTTCATTCGATTCAGTTCCTTTCTTGGATTTTTACTCAAAATATCCTCTCTAGGCTCTGTGAAAACTGTTTTTTTCTTTTTTTTAGGCTTCTTCAGGATTGTCTGCGGGGTTTTTAGAGATTCGAACGCGAATTTCATTTCCTAGAAAATTCCAACTTACATGAAATAATTTTTTCATAATATGAATTCCTCTACCCGTTGGAACATTAATCCTATCAGGTCTTGCTGGATCAGGAACAAGTTCAGGCTCAAATCCTTTTCCACTATCTATTACATAAATATCTAAGAGTTTACTAGTTTCGAAAACTTGAACTGTCACTTCATCATCGGAGCGTCTGCCCCCATGCTCTACTGCATTGTCTAGAGTTTCATCAATGATAATGCTAAACCAAAATTCATTTAAAAATTTTTTCCAATTTTCTAATTCGTAGATTTTCCAGAGTTCTTCTTTTAGAGATTGAGCGCCTTGCAAATTGGAAGGCGCGATGCTTTGGATGACCAGTCGCGGCAATTCTCGATAAATGAAAAAAGAAAGAAATCCAGGATAGAATGCAATAAACTTAAATTGAATGAGGGAAAGTAAAACAACAGAAAGAAAAAGAATATCAATCAAAAGAACATTGATATTTGCTTTAAGAACCTTGTAATCCAAGGTCAAATAATAGTTTACCGTCAGTATGAAAATCGTTAGAATAATGATGTAAGAAAGGGAACGATAGAGAAATTTCTTTAATCCATTGCTGGCATGCGTTAACTTATAGATAACAATTACGAGAAATGAAAGAAGGGCAAAGACAGAGAATGCCCTAGTTAAGAAAAAATTTATATTCTCATAAAATCTACTTTCTAAAGGAAAATATGCATTGATATAAGGAATGGAAATCGTCTGAATCGTAATCAGATAGCCTACTCCACCTACAAAAGCAGTGTAGATGGTAATCATAACTTCTCTTCTTCGATAAAATGGAAAGTGTAGTCCGAAAATTACAAGTAAGTAAACGGTGAGATTTGAAAATACGATTTGTTGTAGGTGAAAGGATTCAAATCCAATGAGTTGAAATTTGTGTAAAATCTCCATAAAATTCCATAGGCTTAACGCAAATCCAAAAAGGAAGAAAGCAATCTTTGTAGAGGTAATTGGAACTCGAAATACAGATACTAAAAATAATAGAAGAACGATTAAAATCGTCAGGATAGAAAATATTATTTCGACAATTAGGTTCATTTCAAAAAAATAATCTTTACTCTATAGAATGCGCAAGTTAATTAACTTTCAGCTAGTAAATTATGACGCATATTCTAATCTCATCTATTTTTCTAGCAATAACTAATTTAAACCGAATGAGAAAACTTTAAATCTATGAAATATATTTTGACTTTCTTTTTTTTGACGCTACCGATCGTTTCTATTTTTAGTGAACAGATTTCTGACTTTGATAAGGTTCGAAAAGGCGTAGTTCAAATTCGCACGTATTCACAGGGGCTAGATGCATTTTCCCCTTGGCTAACGACGGGGGTGCGTGCAAGCGGAGGAACAGGGTTTATCATCGATAAAAATAAAATCATGACAAACGCCCATGTAATTTCAAATGCAAAATACATTCAAGTGCAAAGATATAACCAAACAACTTGGTATGAAGTGGAAATTTTGTTTGTCGCGCATGATTGCGATTTAGCTCTTCTCAAAGCTAAAGATGAATCATTTTATGAAGATGCTACATCGTTTGAACTAGGCGCAATTCCTGATTTGAATTCTTCAATCACGGTAGTCGGTTATCCTATTGGTGGAGACAAAATCTCTGTTAGCCGCGGTATTGTTTCTAGAAAAGAGCAGTCTACTTACGCACACTCGGAGGTAGACAGTCATCTTGTGATCCAGGTAGATGCAGCGATTAATCCTGGTAATTCGGGCGGACCTGCTATTCAGGATAATAAAGTCGTAGGCGTAGCCTTTCAAGTTGCCAGTCGAGGGGAAAACATCGGTTATCTCATTCCGACAACTGTTATAAAATACTTTCTAAAAGACATTGAAGATGGAAAGTATGACGGCTATGTAGAATTAGGCGTTAGAACTTTGAATTCATTTAATACTACTTTGCGTGAATTTCGAAAAATTCCAAAAGAATTAAATGGAGTATTCGTGACCAAAGTATTAAAAGGTGGAAGTGCAGAAGGGTATATAAAGAAAGATGACCTGCTACTCGAAATAGATGGGCTTCCTATCGGACGTAATGGAACTATTGTTTTAGATAAAGATGCACGGATTGATTTCGTTGAGATAGTAGACAATAAACATTCAGGCGAGCAAATATCTTTTCGAATTCTTCGTGATGGGCAGCTAATTACTGTTAACTTTCCAGCTAAGCGAATGGATGAATTTACTTATATGCGACACAAATACGATGAGCCTTTCGACTACTTCGTATTAGGCGGGCTTGTCTTTCAACCAATTTCTAGAGACTTACTCCAAGAGTGGAATAAAAATAACGAAACACAGGGTGGGAGTCAATTCCTTTACCGTTTCTTTTATTTTATCGATGACGATCTATGCAAGGAGGTTGAATCCGATGTAATATTATATAGAAAACTTGCGCACCCGATTAATACAAATTCAGATTTTTTTCTCAACATGGTTGTTGAATCTGTAAATGATATAAAAATACAAAACATCAAACATTTAAAAGAAATCATTGGCAAAAAAAATTATTCCTTTCTAAAAATTAAATTTAGAGATGTAGATGTTCCGCTCATTCTAAAAAAAGAGGAAATAGAAAAAGCCGACAAAGAAGTTCAAGCCGTTTATAAGGTAGGAAATAAATGAAATCTAAGTTTTTATTTATTGTAGGCTTTATTTTTTTTAGCGCATACTCTTCCTTATTCTCTTTAGAAACAATTGAAGATAAGTTTAAAAATTCTGTTGTTCAAGTTAAGATTACAACTCAATTACCTAACTTTCTTTTTCCCTGGCAGCCTAAGAAGCCACAGACTAGCGGTGCAGTCGGAGTTGTCATTAGCAACAAGAGAATTTTAGTATTTACTTCGCTCATCGACTATCATACATCCATTGAAGTAAAGAAATTTTCCTCTTATACCTCTGTTCCGGCAAAAGTAATTAAGATGGATTATGAATCCAATCTAAGTGTTTTAGAAGTGAGTGACCCAGATTTTTTTAAAGATCTTGTTCCTATTTCTTTCGAAGCAAAGATTGAGCCTTTCAAAGCAGTATCTATTTTACAATTGGATAATTCCGGATCTATTCAAAATTCTAAAGGTCGCTTAACAGGAATTGACATGGAAAACTATCCAATGGGCTACACTGAATTGCCCTACTTGCATGTAAATTCAAATGAAAAATTAGATGGGAATGGAGAATTAATTTTAGACAATGATAAAGCCGTTGGCGTATTATATAGATTTACCTCTTCAAAGAATTCGGGAAAAGCAATTCCTAGTTTTGTAATCAATACATTCATTAAACAAAAATTTGAAAAGACAAAGAACACTGTTTTTCCTTTTAAAGGATTTCGCTTTAGACCAATTCCAGACGAAACTACAAAAGAATACTTCGGACTTGATAAAAAAATAGATGGGGTCCTTGTTGCAGAGGTCATCCCCTACTCTTCTGCAGGTACTCATTTGCAGTTAAATGATATTATCCTCGAATACGGTGGTATGAAAATTGATTCACAGGGTTATTTTAAACATCCCATATATGGCAAACAATACATTTCTTTTCTCGCCCACTGCGGGGAAGAATTTGGATTTAAAATGGGGAGTAAAATTCCTGTAAAGATTTTGCGTGATAAAAAAGAAGAAATGATTTCAATGCCACTCAAAGCATTTCCATATAAATCAGTAAAAATTCCTTATATGAACAATGAAGGTAAAGAGCCTGAATATTTAATTAAAGGCGGTTTCATATTTGCAGAGCTCTCTGAATTTTTGATGAAAGAATTTGGTGCTAGCTGGAGATCGAGAATTGATAAAAAATTGTTATACTTAAATGACTATAGCCGAATGAATAAGAAAGGGGATACTGGTCGTTATGTGCTTTTAGTGCAAGTTCTTCCTGACGATTCTAATAATGGCTATCATTCTATGAGTTTTGATATTGTAAGGACTGTAAATGGAAAGCCTCTTAAATCCATACGGGAATTGGATTTGGCTTTTCAAAATTCTGAATCTAGTTTTCCTGATTCAGTTGGCGGACGCTTCGTGAGTTTGCAAACAGAGAATGGAACAGAAATTGTTTTAGATAAATCAACTCTGAAAGGAATTGATGAAAAGATTCAAAAAAAATTCGGGATTGAACGATTAAAGAATTTTTAATAGGTTTGCTGCATTTATGAATTACTCACAATTATTGATTGAAAAAGCCTGCGAACAATGGATACAAGAATTAACAGATCTATCCCGTCGTAATAATTTATTATACTATAAGGATTTGAAAGTTGGAACACTTGAATTGGTTAAATACAATGAGAGCTTTTTAACTGATTTTTTTAATGGTGATAAGGTTTCTATTAATGATTTACTTTCGCTGAAAGATAATAACCCAGAGATTTATAGAAAGATAAAAATCATTCATAAACGATCAAAGCAGAACCTCGAAGAAAGAGGTATCGACACATTACTATTAGCCTATGGCTTTGTTTCCTGGGAAGTAGATGATGGTGGTATACCTCCAAAAGCACCTCTGATTTTAATTCCGGTCACCATTGACAATAAAAGTAAAATCTATTTATCTCAAAGTGGAGAGGCAATTATTAATCCAGTGTTACTTGCCTATTTAGATAAAACGCATAATATTAGGTTAACCTCTGAAGAGTTACTTAGCGAGGAAGGGCAAGAAGATTTTGAGAATGCAATTCCTGATTTAGAAAAGGTTGCTTCAAAATTAAAGACTTTCGCCAGTAAAAAAAATCAAACACTTCAAATAGAAAAGCAGTTAATATTAAGTAACTTCTCATTTCAAAAAATGTCAATGGTTGAGGATATTAAATACCAAAAAGAAAATCCAAATAATAATAACGAACTAGTTTTTGCTATGGCAGGAAATGAAATTTCCATTAGAAAACTCAAAGAAAATATTAGTGAGATTGATCCAAAAAAATTTGATCTCATTGTGCCTGAAGATGACTTCATTGTATTTGATTGTGATTCGAGCCAGCAAAGTGTTATCCAGGCTGTTCTAAAAGGCGAAAATTGCACCATCCAGGGTCCACCTGGAACCGGCAAAAGTCAAACGATAGCAAATTTAATTGTAACCCTAGTGGCTAATGGCAAAAAAGTTTTATTTGTAGCAGAGAAGAGAGCTGCATTAGAAGTAGTGAAGCGAAGATTAGATCAAAAGAAATTAGGTCATTTACTTCTGGATTTACATGGAACAGGAATTTCTAGAAAAATGGTATTGGACCAGTTCAAAGATAGTTTGGATTTGATTAGAAATTCTAGAAATGTCGAAGTTGGAGAAACTCATAAACAATTTGCCAGAAAGCGTAGAGAACTAAATGCACATGTAGAGCAATTTCACAAAAAGAGACTCCCATCGAATAAAAGCGTTTATGAAATCCAATCTGAGCTTTTAAGTTTTTCTGATGAGGAGAAAAGTCAGACTAAGTTTACAGGGAAGGAACTACAGGGTTTATCTCCCGAAGTGATAGATAGTTTAAAAGCAAAATTAGAAGAATTACACAAACCGGGATTAGCCTCTCTTTTTTTAGATACAAAAGCATCACCATGGCAAACAACGAATATCTCTAATGTAGAAGATGCAACGATTCTCTTACATTCCGTTAATAAGATTTATAAACAACTTCAATTATTTGAGCAAGAACTTTCTAAGCTTGCCGCGTACGGTTTAAATGATTCGAAAAATTTCAAAGAAATTGAAGGCATGATTCATTTAATGGAAAGAATAAATTTTATGTATGATTTATATACAGATAATTCAGAAATATTTAAAGCGGAGTTAAAGAATTTTCTCCAGATTAAAAATGCTTTCGAGGTTGGTACCGAGCTAAACCAGGGAATGGGCTATTTAAAACAACTTTATAATTCTGAATTCAATACACCTCTTTTAATCAATCAAAAAGTAAACCTACTAACCGATATTAGCCGCACAGTAGATAAATATTCTGATAAAATATACCAAGAAGATCTGTCAAAGTGTATTGAAATTCTAGAATCCGCGGAATCAAAGAAATGGCTTTCTAATTTTTTTGATAATGATTTAAAAATTACGATTGATTCCTTGAAAAAAATTCGTGTGTCTGCTGACGTTTCAAGAGACGAGCTACTCAGTGAAATTAAAAAAATTTTACAACAAGTAAAACAATGGAAAGAACTTTTCCCTAATAGTCTATTTCCAGATAAAAAAACCATTAAACTTTTAAGAGATAATGAATTTTTTACAAAGGTTGCAACAACCGAATTTTGGAAGAATTATGAATCTATTAGAAATTCTAGAAATCCCCTACCCGATTCTGATTCTGAATTTTTTTCAGAAATTGAAAAGATAAATGGACTGCTTAGAGAGTGGAAAGCACAGCATCGCGCTACAATTTATCCAGAGCCGGTTAGAGATTGGAAAAATATAAATACATATTTTTTAGAATTACAAAAAGAAATTCAAGCAGCTAAATCAAAGATAAATCAGAACCAAATCGAACGATTCGCCCTTGAAGAAATTTCAGGAATTTTCAAAGAGTTAAATAATGACTCGCAAGCTTTGTCTTTTGGAAGTGTTAAAGAAATTGAAAGAGAGTTTAATGCTCGTAATGCGACAGCATTCTTAATAGAGATTAAACAAAGTAAATCTGATCCAAATGTTTGGGTTCGACAATTGGAATATGCATGGCTGTATTCCTGTTTGGAAGAGGCATATAGAGAGGAATCAAAATTAAAAATCTTTCATGGTAAAACACAAAGTGAAATAGTAAGTGAATTTCAAGAACTAGATAAAAAGAGGCTTGAGCTAACAAAGGATAGACTCCACTACAGGCATGCAAGGTGGGTAATTCAGCAAATGAGCCAGCATGGAGATGAAGAAAATCTAGTAAGAGCTGAAACAAATAAAAAGTCAGCGAGACTTTCCCTCAGAAAATTACTGCCTGAAACACCAAATGTCCTGACCAGTCTTCGTCCATGTTGGATGGCAAGTCCGTTATCCATTAGCCAGTTAATTGATGCGAAGAAGCAATATTTTGATGTAGTTATCTTTGATGAAGCGAGCCAGATTATTCCAGCCGATTCTATTCCTGCATTGATGCGAAGTAAACAAGTAGTAGTTGCTGGGGATACAAGACAGTTGCCTCCGACAGATTTTTTTAAGGCGAATCAAGAGGAAGAAGAAAGTGAGGAAGTCTCTCATACAAAAGGTTTTGAAAGCCTACTCAATAGGACAGCGAGTTTTCTTAATGAAAGACAATTGCTCTGGCATTATCGTAGCAGATCAGAAGAGTTAATAGCATTTTCAAATGAAAGTATTTATGCAAATAAATTAATAACATTCCCAAGTCCTAAAAATACACGAGTTATTAATCATGAATTGGTTCCATTTACTTTGGGACAAACCTCAGAAGAGAGCGAATTACTGGAAGTAAGTAGAGTGATTGAATTAATTATCGATCATGCAAGTACCCGTTCGAAAGAGACGTTAGGCGTTATTACAATGGGGATTGCACATGCCCAAAAGATCGAATCTGCATTGGAAGAAGTTTTAAAAGATAGATCAGATCTAGATGCTTTCTTTAATGAGGAAAATACTGACCACTTCTTTGTTAAAAATATAGAGCAAGTGCAGGGGGACGAAAGAGATGCTATTATTTTGTCCATTGGATATGTAAAAGAGGCGAATGGTAATTTACCGCATAATTTTGGACCTTTAACACACCAGGGCGGAGAACGTCGGTTAAACGTCGCAATTACCCGAGCTCGTCAACGAATGACCGTGGTCTCTTCTTTTCAAGATCGTGATATAGATTTAGAAAGATCAAATTCGGAAGGTGTCAAATTATTGAAGTTCTATTTAAGTTATGCGAATTACGGTGGTAAACCGCAAAGTATTAATGATGATGATCGTTTGAATCCTATAGAGCGAGAAATATTTGATACCTTACAAAAAAATGGAATTCCTCTCACTTCAAAATTTGGATATTCTCAATATAAAATTGACATGGTTGCAAAGCATCCAACTAAAGATGAATACGTATTAGCCATTGAATGCGACGGGGAATACTATGCATCCAGTCCAACCGCAAAAGAACGCGATCGCTTGAGAGAACAGCAATTAGCTTCTCTTGGCTGGAAATTTTATAGAATTTGGTTATTAGATTGGATCAATAATAAAGACCAAGAAATTGAAAGAATTAAGAAAGCATACCAAGAAGCTTTATAGAGATTTACTCTTTCATAATTGCAATAATTGTAGAATCCAGGCATGAACGTAAAAATAAATTCATGATAAATCGACCCATTCGTTTATTGACATCGTAAAAAAATTGAGTTCTTGCCATAATTAAAAATAGATGGATTGCTCTGTCGAAAACGTCTCCTAAATTTCCCATTTCGGAAAGCATCTCGACAAATCTAGAATTCAATTCTGAGTGATGTGGTTGAGCATAGCTTGTTCCAGAAATATAAACGCTTCCTGTGCGAAATTCGCCCCAGGTTAAAGCTTCTTCTTTAGCGGCAATTTTATGTAATTCGCAAACCGTCTCTATTGAAATAGAAAAACTCTTTTTTAAGACAAGTTCAAAAAGTTTTCGCCAAGCATTTCCCTGATTAACTGCAATTTGTTGGTCGGAGAGTTTGTGTCCTCCGACCGTCACTCCATCTAGGAGGGTTTGTATTTCTGGTAGGGAAAAGTTTAACCCTTCCAGGTTTACAGCGTCATACACAAACTCGGCTAATTGCCGTTTTGCGATCATGAGAGCCTTACCTGGATCGGTAGTCATTCCCCAAGAGCTTTCTTTCACTCAGTTAGTCAAGTCCTCTAGAATCTGGCTAGAGCGTTTAAGGAAATTTCCCATATCAGCTTCGTTCATCACCTTAGAAGAAATCAATGCCAAATCATATACATGCTGTGCAATGAGTTTCGCCTTATCTGTATTAACCCCTTCACTTAAACGGAAAGCATTTTTCACAAGCTTCGAACTAGAATTAATGAGCAGTGTATGCATTTTGAGAAGTGCACCTTTATCGTGATTCATTCCGAGGTTCATTTCCGAAATTCTGCGCATATGCTCAGGCAAAATTACTACAGCGGGAACATCCCCCGATTTCAAAGACTCTACTTTGATTTCAAGACCTTCTCTTCCAATTGCAGATTTGAAAAATTCCTGCAGTCTATCAGATTCAGTTCTATTATTTTCGTCTACAATTTCACTCGTGGTAGATTTATCAATCAACTGGTCTGTAATCTCTGCATCTACGCGTTGGAATCGAACTTCAGGATTTTTGCCTTCCATGTATTGGATGAAATGGGAATCAATGCGGGTATCCACAAGAACTGCTTCAAGTCCACTCGATTTAAAAAGTTCCATAATGGAAGACGATGCCTCTACTTCCGGCGCATAATAGACTTTGTTCTCATTTTTTTCTTTGTTGCGCTCTAAGTATTCTTCCAAAGTTGTATGACCGCCATTTGAAGATTTGAATAAAACGCACGATTTCGCTGAGTCATAGAATTTCTCGTCACTGATAATTCCATACTTCACAAAAAGCGCAATCTCATCCCAGTTGCTTTCAAACGTAGCCCTGTCTTTGCGGAAATCCTCTGTTAGTCGGTCTGCAATTTTTTTGATGATATGTGCTGAGATTTTTTTGACTAAAGGATCTGTTTGTAAATATGATCTAGATACGTTAAGCGGTAGATCTGGAATATCAATCGTTCCTTTTAAAACTGTTAGGAATTGCGGAACAAGCTCGTTAGCCTCATCACTTACAAATACATGATTGCAATAAAGCTTAATCCCATTCTTAGAAACATCTAGTTCGTGTTTTAATTTAGGGAAATACAAAATCCCCTGTAAACGAAATGGGAAGTCTACGTTGAGATGAACCCAAAAATGTGGCTCACCTGAAAATGGAAATAGGTAATTGTAGAATTCCACATAGTCTTCTTTCTTTAAAGAAGAAGGAGACTCAGACCAAAGTGCCTTACGCTTATTAGCCTCTTCTGTTTCTACAGTAATTGGGACAGCTAAGAAATCACAATATTTTTTGATTAGCTCTTTGAGTTTCCACTTGTCCAAGTATTCACCTGATTCAGAATCTAAATGGAGGGTAATCTTTGTTCCGCGCTCACTTCTTTCAATCGTAGAAAGTTGGAAATCGGTTCCTGATTCACTTTCCCATTTAACAGCTTGTTCGCCTTTCTTGTAAGATTTGGATTCGATAACTACTTTTGTAGAAACCATGAACGATGAATAAAAACCTAATCCAAAATGTCCAATGATGCCTGCCTTGTTATCCGCAGATTCATATTTCTTTGCGAATTCTTCAGCACCACTAAATGCAATCTGGTTAATGTACTTTTTGATTTCTTCACCACTCATACCAAGACCATTGTCTTCGATAGAAAGTGTGCGTGCTTCTTTATCGAAGGTCACTGCGATTTTATAATCGGTGCCGCCTTCAAACTCTTCTGTTAATGCGATTTTTTTTAACTTTGAAATCGCATCTGTTGAATTGGAAATTAGCTCTCTGAGGAAAATATCTTTCTCAGAATAAAGCCACTTCTTTATGATTGGAAAAATATTTTCCGTTTGAACTGAAATTTTACCTGACTCACTCATATTAATTTATTCTCCTTTAATATCTCTTTTGTTAAATTTAAAATTATTTCTCTATTCCTAGCATCTGACTTTGTATAAATTTCCGAGAGTTTTAGATTGCCAGAATTTGATTTTATTCGGACAAGCTCTTCTACTTTTGTCCTATTAAGACCTTTTTCTTGCAAAAAGACTTTTAGTAAAGCACCTTTTTTATTACCTATCGCTTTATCAAGTATACCAATTTCTGGATTGACTCGTCCTTTATTCAAGGAGATTAGCGATAATTTTTTTTTCCCATACTCTTTGATTTCCACTCTTAATAGATAAAAAATGTATCCTATAAATCCAGAAATTACAAAGTAAAAAATCCAAAGTTTAAAATTTAGACTCGATACGGAAGGAATTGCCTTAGGTGGAAAAATGGGGGCTTCTTTAATATTGATTTCGGGAAATGGAAATGAACTTGTTTCGTATTTTGCGGTATTGGGGTTAAAAAAAACGATTTCCATTTCACCTAGATTTAGTTTCCCCTTTTCTTTTGGAAAAAGACTATATCGAAAAATTCCTTCCGATTCAAATCCATATTCTCCATTTTTGAGCTTTGCGAATTTTTTAGATTTTGACTCATCTAATAAAGTAATATCCGCCTTACATAAATTATCCTTACAAAAATTTTGTAACGGGTCTTTAAATAGAACACCTGTTCCCTGTCCTGTAATTTGAACAGAAAAAGTAATCGGAATGCCGACTGAAGTTTCTTTTGAATCCATAAGAATTTTTACTCGATAATCGCCAACTTCCCCAGAAAAATTTTTTGGTACGGGTGAAGGCAACTCTAGCACCTCAACCGTTTTCTTGAGAGATTCTTTTACTAAAGGGGAAAAATAAGAGAGAGGATTTCCTTCAATATGAAACTTCGCAGCGCCTAAACTATATTTGCCTTTACGGAGTGCAGTTAATGCATATATTTCTCTATTATAAGGGGTAATCTTATATTCGCCCCCATTTAAAGATGCTTTAGGAGGTAGAGAAATATTTACATTCGATAAATGCTCGCTAGTAAAAAAAGGAAATTCGAGAGGCTCTTGCTCATTGCGTTCAAAATTTGGTCTTTCTAAATTTCTATAATATAAAGTAAAACTGCCAATCATTGTTTCGCCAACATAGATTCTAGGACGACTCGTATAAAATCCGATTTTAATATCGTCATCACTTGGATTTGCATAGGCTCGTTCCTGGAAGCCGGGAAAATTACCCGAAAAGAATTGATCAAAAATTGGATCCATAGGGCGGGGCTTGGGAGCATATTTCTCTGGCTTAACTGTAAACGTTAATGCACTTGCGGTAAATGGCTGTTGGTTGATAGATAAAATAATTTTTGGTGTTGTTAAGTTCCCTGATTTAGAACTGAGAACTCTAAACTTTACAATTTTTTTGTGAGTTACTTTTGTGTTAATGATAGTAGTATTGTCTTCAAGCCCCACATACTCGGCAGTAACCCCATTTTCAGAAAACACATTTTTGGAAATGGATACTTCTGGGTCAGAACCTCCAATTTCAATTCTTAGTTCTAATGGTTCGCCTTTTAAAATCGTGTCTTTGCTTAAATAAACTTTGGGGTCAGCAAAAATAGAAATGGAAATAAAAAAGAAAATTAATAGACTACCAAAATACTTCATTTCTCTCCTGTGGTCTTTGACTCAATTTTTTTCTATTGATTTTATTCTGTTTTGCAGATTCTAAAATTCTTTCCGCTTCTTCTTTAGTAATTGGTTTATTTGATTCCTTTATTTTGTCTTCGCCCTTATCCTCAGGTTCTTGTTTTTTATTTGCCTGCGTGTCCTTTTTATCTTTAGACGGAGAATTCTTTTTGTCAGATTGGTTGTCTTTTTCTTCTTCGTTTTCAGAGTCCTGATTTTTCTTATCTTGCTTTTGATCCTGTTTATCTTTGTTATCCTTACGGGTAAGCATCTCTAAATTTTTTCGAGCTGGTAAAAAATCAGGGCTAGTGTTTAACGCATCCATATAGGATTTAATTGCATTTTTTTTATCACCTAACTTGGCGTAGGTGTTACCTTTGTTATAAAGCGAACGGAGCTTTAAATCTTTATCGTCTGATGTCGCTGACTTTTCAAAATATTTAAGTGCAAGCTTGTAATCATTGAGTTTATAATAACTGGTCCCTTTATTAAAATAAAGCCTATCGTCTTCTTTTGCCTGCGACTCTGCTTGGTTAAAACTCTCAAGTGCTCCTTGAAAGTTCTGCGCCTTATAGCGTTCTACCCCTTCTTTGACATTTTTTCCAACGGGGTCAACGTCGAAGGCGACAAGAGTAGAGAAGGAAAATAAAACAGACAAGAAAATGGTTGCTTCGCACAAGCTCAATGGAAGTATTTTAAAAAAATTTCTTTTACTCATAATATTAGTCTTTATCAACACAATGATCCAATTATGCAATGCTGAGAAAAGTAGAAATTTACTTTTCTACCATTCTTCATTCATAATTCAACACTTGCACTGAGCCTATCGAATAGCGTAAGCGTGTTCCTAATTATTCTCACTCTCCCGCGTAAAAGGCTTCCTCGGCAGCGAGAATAAATCCTGTTTTGGGATCAATGATTCTACAGTTTAGACCATAGCCATTATTAAAACTGGTAATCATTCCAGTAACAATTGCATTTAGTCCCAAAAGTTCTCCGATTTTTTTCATTTCGGATAAGTCACTACTTGAGTTCAAGGTCAATTGGTTTGCTTGAATTTGTTTGGCAAATAGAAGTCTATCGAGTACAACCACGCTTTCTCTTCGGACTAAATCTGTT
The DNA here is from genome assembly GCA_025360185.1 of Leptospiraceae bacterium. Classification (GTDB taxonomy): domain Bacteria; phylum Spirochaetota; class Leptospiria; order Leptospirales; family Leptospiraceae; genus UBA2033. The sequence goes on from JANYCR010000266.1 coordinate 16,226, forward strand.
GTAAGTTTTTCTGCAAATAGACTTCCAAGCTTATGCTCTTTTCCTTCTGTATTTGTAAAAGTTAATACAATCAAACGAGCATTTGGTGTAGTGATTTTTTTTGTAAGCGTTTCAGCAATTTTTTCAAGCGGAGTTTGGATGCTCCCGTCAGTAGCATTGCCTTGTGACGATTTTTTTGTATTAGCCGTTAATAGGGAGCATGAGCTTCCAATAACCGATAGAAGCAGAATTAAGAATATTTTCAATATTTTTTGCAAGTATATTTCCTTATTGTTCAAATGTAATATTTTTACTAAAAGACCAATTTGTTTTATTCATAATTATTCTTAAAGTATGGGCTTACAAATTTTAGATTTTCTTGACCCAGGATAATCATTAGTAACCTATCTAAGCCCATTGCAATTCCAGAGCAAGATGACAAACCGCGTTTTAATGAATCTATAAAATTAGTATCTAATTCAAATGCTTCCTTCCCTATTTCTATTCGTTTTACTTGCTCTTCTTTGAAACGATGAATTTGCTCTTCGACAGAGGTTAATTCGAAGAATGCGTTACCCAATTCTACACCATTCCAGTAAATTTCAAATCTTTTTGCACGACTATTTTCTACTTTAGCAAGCGCAGCCAATTCTTGCGGATAATCATAAATAAACACTGGGGCACCTTGTGGTAGAGTATTTTCGATACAATTCAAAAAAACTAGAAAAAATAAATCCTCATAATACATTGAATCAAACTGGTAGTTTGACTTAGGAAATTTTTCTTGTAAAGTCAAAATTAGATCGTCCACAGAGAAGGATCTTCCTGTCTTTTCTAAGAAAAGAGTTTCCATTTTCACTTTTATACATTTATCTTTTCGAAACCCAAAATCTTTAAAGTGAATTTGCAGATATTCAAATAGGGATATGCAAACATCAATTAACTCTATTTCTGAAATTCCGACTCGATAAAACTCTAACATTAAAAATTCTTTTGTGTGGAGAACTCCCTTTTCGCCCGATCTAAAACAATGAGCAATTTCATAGATTTTTTCAAGTCCTAAGGAAAGCGTTTGCTTCAAAGAGTATTCCGGTGAGGTGATTAAATATCCCTCTCTTTCTTCATGTGGAGAACGAACAACCATAGGATCTAAATAGGGCTCCATTCCGGGAAAGGATTTTAAAGTAGGAGTATCTATTTCTAAAAAACCATTCTCTTGAAAAAAAGAACGGATTGCAAATAAGTAGTGGGATCGATACTTTAGTAATTGAGGGGAAAGGAGTTGATTCATTGAATAATCGCTTCAAGCATTTCTTTATAAAACAAAAGTCTGAAACGGCAGTGATTATACAATGCCTTTTTGAAACGATTGATGAATCTGTAGAAGATGAAGCAGAGGCAATCTTTAACGTGCTATTTTTAAGCACAAGGTTTGATGTAATTCTTGCTTTAGAAAATCCAGCTTACATAACTCCTAAGTTTATCACGTTAGTTCTTAACTTTGCAAGAGAGCTGAATCATAGCGGAAGACGAACAACCATTGTCAACGCACCGGAAAGTTTAATTCGCTATTTAAAGCGATTTGAATTTGATAAGATCATACAAATTTCAAATGATTGAAATGCCTGCACCGCTTAATTTGTGATTATCCCACTGTGTGACTTCCATATCTACACCTAAATTCCCAATTAAAGTTAGTGACCTCGAACTTAGATGAAGAGATTTTTTTGACTCATCTGAATATTCAATAGAACAATAGAGCGTTGCTATATGCTTTTCATTGAGATCTTTAAATTCTGTCCGAACAGGCGCAATTTTTTTTAGAAGTGCGACGATATGGGATTCTATATCATCGTCTGGTGGAAGGTTAGAATTCAATTGCCAAACGGTTTTAGTTGTTCCATTTTCTTCTATTGTATTAAAAAAATCTGGCTGTATATTTAATAGATTCGTAATTTCTTTTGAATCTAAATTGGAACTAGATAGAATTAAAAAGGCTGAGCTTTTAGGGTTCTTCAACATAAGTCGAATAGGTTTATAGGAATATTAAAATTCAGCAAGCAATTTTTTGACTAGATAGAAAGAAATTTACTATTTCGAGCTAAACACTGTGGTGTAGTAAATAAAATTTATCTAAGCTAGACGCTAATTCAAAATCTAGTGATCCTACTCCGCCAATAGAATGAGTATGAACCTGAACTAATACCTTTCCCCAATGGATATGAATGACCGGGTGATGATCCATAGCTTCAGACACTAGTCCAATTGCGTTTACGAATTCGATAGAGTCAAGGTATGAATCAAAAATAAATTCTCTACTTAAATCCTTCCCTTCTAAAAACCATTTCGGTGCTTCTTGGGTTATTTTAATATTAATTTCTGGTTCAGTTAATTTGTTCATATCTGTTTTCTTTTATAGATTAGTTATTTTTGGAACTCACAATCACATAAATAGCCGTGCTATCATAACTCATCTGCTGCGATGGTCTGGTGCTATCTAATTGAGATCCGCCTTTGCCAGATTCTTTGACGATTGTGAGACCAATGGAGGCACGCGAAGTTGACCAAGAAAAACCGAGCGAATAACCTATTAAGTTTACATACTCATTTCGAACTGGAGTTCGAAGAGACGACAGTTGGTAACTAATGATTCCATTTTGTGTTTGAGCTAATGTCTCGCGATCACTTCCTGCATCACGGTTTGCAGCTTCTACAGCAGTCCTGATCCAACTAATATTTTTTGAACTTGCGTTATTCGTAAAAGTTCCTGCTCTCATGGAAAAATTATCTGTTAAATAATATTCTATCCCTAAAGCAAAGTTCATTGTCGCATAACGTCTTAATTCTTGTATGTCTGAATCTTTGAGAACCAATTCGTTATTTCTTCCGCCAAAAAAATAAATTTCATTTTGATTTGAATTTCTTTTGAATCCAGAAGTATAAATTGTATCAAAGGCTGCCATAAATTTCTTTGTTGGGAAAAATGCTATGCCAGTTCGGATTTCGGTTGTCTCTGGTATACGACCGTTTAACGCTCCTGTTTTATAAATGCTATTTCCGATGCTTCCTCCACCAGCTTTATCAGTTCCCTCTGCAAATACAATGCTATCTGAATTAGTGTTAGAGGAAAGTGCAAACCCATTTGTCAACCTGTTACCACCCGTGACAAACTGATGACGTAAGGATAATCCTAGAGATACTTTATTATTCGGCATGTACATTAAACCAATAATCGGATAGAAACCAACGGTTTTTCTATTGTCATTGCCTGTAATAGAATTAAATCCTTTATTCGCAAATTGAACCAATGCGGTATTTGTCAAATTTGCAGTGTCATGCGTATAATAAAGAGTTGCCCCGATTGATAATTTTTCTGTGATTGGTCTCGCAATACTTACACCGGTCTGCACCTGGTTATAGGATTCAATATTAAAAGATCGCAAACTTCTTACGCTAGGGTAATATATTGGATTAACCACTTGATCGGTTCTATCAAAAGTTTCGTTAAGCGTGTTTACGATTGAGAACCCAATTTTATATTTACCGTATTCTTTTACGATACCGAAAAAATTAGGAATGTAGTTTTGTGAATTTCTAGAATATCCCTGACCGGGACCGATTACGTTTTCATAATTTTTATTTGTTCTAGTAATATTACTCGCAGAAAGAGAAATAGAGTTATCGTATGCAAATGTTAAACCTGCAGGATTATAATATGCACCCGATGGATCATCGGATATTGCAGTGTAAGCCCCACCAAGCCCAGCAGCCTTTTCTCCAAAAAATCCATTTATGTTATGAAACGCATCCGCATCCAAAGTGGTAACCGATAGAAAAAAAAGAATTGGTAAAATTTTTCTTGTAAACAATGAATTAACCCTTACTATAAATTTTTCAAGTTTTAAGATTTCGGAATATTTTGTTTATAACGTTTAACGTTTGTCTTCCCCGTTTTGGGTAACTTTTGGTCTGAGATAAATTTTTCTATGGCGGTTATGCGGTCGTCTACTGGTGGATGTGTTTTTATAAATACCTTGTTATCTTGCGTTGATTTCATTTTCTTAAGATAACCTATGTATGCCGCCGAATCATAACCTAACTCTGAAATCAAAATACTCGCAGATGCGTCTGCTTGAGTTTCGAATTCTTTTTGTCTTCCATTTTCGAGCATACTTTCTTCGAGTTCTTTGGAAGCAGCTTCCATCATAGTTGAAACCATATCACCGCCTGGTGAAAGCATAGATGCGACCAAATCTATCCAAATTTCTTCTTTCGCTTCATACTTCCCCGAATGAAATAAAGAAACATGAGATACTTCGTGGGCAAGAACTCCTACTAGCTCAGCTTCGTTTTCAATTAAACCCAGTGCGCCCTTTGTGATGAATATATAACCACCGGGGCAGGCAAATGCATTTACTTCTTGTGTATTCAATATTCCAAATTTAAAATTCAATTCTTGACGAGGAGAAAGTTCAGCAATTTTACTTCCAATAAAGTTTAAATATTTTGTCTGGTTGGTATCTTGAACAAGACCGTATTTTTTTATAAATTTTGCAGCGAGGGCACGCCCGATTTTAATTTCTTTGTATACTTGTTTAGGTGGCTCAGGCTTTTCTTCTTTCTGACTGGTTGATTTACAAGATAGAGAAAGAAAAAAGGAAGATAAGATTAAAGCGTGAATGATGAATGTAAGGAATCGTCTCAAATTAGATTGCACCTATTCTTCTTTAAATTTCTCAATGTCATCAGGTTTAACTGTTATTTTATCTAGCCAATCTAAACTTTCAAAATCATATTCATCGTTATTCCCTCGTGTTCTTAACTTTTTAGATTCAGAAAGTCCTCGAGCCGAGGCTGTTTCTGTAAATGTAGAGGCACGAGCTCTAGATTGAATCGGTCCAGATTTATCCTGGTTGCCTGCGCTACTTACCTTAGCGGAAGGAGGAATCTTGGAAACATAAAGCTTCATAACCCAACCTGTGTCTCCACCTGATTTTACTTTTAGAAACATATCTTGTTCACCAACCTGTTGAAGTTCCAATCCAGCCTTCAACGGCTTACCTGCGCTAGCGACATTTGGTTCTGCCAAAAGTTTTGCAATAGGACTCTGGACAAATACAGAATTTGAAAACAGAAAACTGGAAGTAAAAAAAGGAAATAATATAATGACTAATTTTACATTTTTCATATTAACTATACTTAAAGGACTCATTGTTCTATTTTAATTTTCAAAAATTTATTGCAAGCAATTAACATAATTTTTAAATAGAATACATGGAAGCACAGGAAAAGTTAGCAACAGAGTTTAAGGTATTAAGCAGAGAATCAGAGAACATAAAAAAAAGAGCGAGGGAAAATTACTTGGAACAAGTATCAGATATTTCAGAAAAAATTAAACATTTTGGCGACGAAGCTGGAGTAAAGGCAAAGCAAGTCATTGATAACGTTGGTGATTACATAACAAAGAATCCGCAGAAAGCAACTTTGATAGGCATTGGAATTGGCGTTGGTGTCGGTGTACTAGTCGGACTTTTAGCACGTAGAAAAGAATAATTTGGCAAGAAAGAAAAAAGCATCTCAAGCTCAAGTAGAAGAGCAAGAAGAAAAAAAAGATACACTCTTAAATCAAGTGCTCAGTTTAGTTGAGCACTTTGTATCTTACTTCGAATTATTATTTCTTTACATTCAAAAGACAATCCAAAAAAAAATCCAAGTTGGTTTTATAATTACTATTGCGATTTTATACATGCTCTTTTTGAAAGTCGTAGGGAGTGTTTTGATAATAATGGCAACTTACTTTGCGCTATTAAAATATTTCAACGGCGATCATATTTTAACTGGTCTCAGTCTTGGCTCGGGTATAATGATATTATCCTTTATACTTTTGGCAGTCCTCATTAAGAAAATTGTCTAGGCATGAATTCAAAAATTCCTTTTAATCCATTTCACGGCGGAGAAGAATTCAGAACCAAAAATCCAAAAGATATGTCCTTAGATGAATTAGAACTTTTACTTCATGCGAAAAGACTAAATTTACGACTAGATTTAGAGCGGCTTCACAAACATATCAACTATACCAAATTTCTATTTGATATTGTCAAAGCATCAGGTCTGGGAGAAATGGTTGAAGAATTACTTACTCCTAAAGAAAAAGAGGATAAGAAAACCTAAATAGCTGAAGCAGCTTAGACGTGGTTTAATCCAATTGCAAGCAGTGTCGGACTTTCTAAATTAGAATTTTTTATTTCTTCAATCGCATTCGAAAGTGTAGTCTTTATTATCCGCTGATTGGCTCTACCTAAGTTACTCGCTGCAATAAATGAGGTTTCGGGTGGTTTGCCGGATTCAAGAAGGAGCTTAACGATAGATTCAACCTCGCCTAGTCCCATGAAAATAATATGCGCATCTGTATTTGGTAGACTGACTCGTGGAATTGTTTTATCCCAATATCCACTGTAAAAGGAAATGCTTCGTGTTAATTCCCGATGTGTTAACGATTCACCCAAAGCCTCTGCCAAAAGTTGTGGACTAGAAATTCCCATAACAAGTTTAACTTTAAATCCATGTTTTTGCATTACTTTGATTTCTTCGGAACTACGTGCAAAAAAACTTACATCGCCCCCTTTGAGGCGAACAACTTTCATATCTATAAGTGCATATTTCAATAGAAGTTCATTTATTTCACTCTGTTTTTTCTCGTGAAATCCTCTTCGTTTTCCAACCGCCTCCCAAATAGCTTGCGGATAATATTCTTTTAGCGTATCTAGTTTTGAATCATATAGAATAATTTCTGCCTGAGAAAGAATAAAATGTGCTTCTAAAGTTAGATTTTTAACATCGCCCGAACCCGCCCCAACGAGATAAACAGTATTATCCTCAAACGGTATATTTATTTTCATTCAAATCTTTTTGATTGTTTTTTGAAAGACAAGGCTATTATTCATTTTTAATTTAAAATTCAAAATTGCAATTTCCTCGCTTCTCTTTGTTTTGCCATTTCCCCGACCCTGTTGTCCAAATCAGGCAAATCAAGCTTAACCTCTATTTCCTGACGGATCATTTTAGCTCCACCAGGAGCTCGTCCATATGTAGAAATAAAGATACTAAAATTCTCTTGGATTAATGTCGAAGCAGAAATGAAATCTGAATCTTCTACCTTGTCGATAAAATTTATGAGAACATTTCTTTCTCGTGCTTCTTTTAGAATTTCTCGTTCAACGTCTCGGTCGTTTACTCCCGAATAGACTACATCGAATTCTTTTAAGTCTCCGTATTCATATTTTCGATAAATAAAATCAATCCAGCCTAAAGAATGAAACTCTTCGATAAATTCGGGGGAAATGGCTGTTATCCTTGTTCCTAGTTGTGAAAGAGTTCTGAGTTTTTCTGCACTTGCCTTTCCTCCTCCCAGTAACAAAATTTTTTTATTCGTTACATCTAGCATCATCGGAAGGTATTTTCGATTCAGATTAAATCTCCCTCTATAATCATGCATGCACCGGATGTCTGATTGGTTCCTTCATCAATCAGAATACAGGCTCCAGTTCCACGATTCGTTGCGTACTCGTCATAAAAAATTGGTTTCGCTGTTTTAACAATAATTTTGGCAATATCGTTTAATTCCAATGCGTCGATACCTTCGATTTTTTCAAGAGTGTTAATATTGATTTTATACTTAATTTCTTTTACGATACACTTAACAGAATTTGTTGTATGACGTAATAGGTATTTGCCTCCGGATTGCATTTTCTTTGCATCCATCCAGCATACATAGGCTTCGAATTCCTGGGTCGTAACGGGTAATTTTTCTTTTACTAACATGTCTCCGCGACTAACATCGACTTCATCTTCCAAACGAATTGCCACTGACATAGGAGGATACGCTTCATTTACCTCCCCTTCTAGAGTATCAATCGCCTTGATCTTTGACTTCGTTCCTGAAGGAAATACTGTAACTATATCACCCTTTTTAAATACGCCTGAGTTCACCATCCCTGCATAGGCTCTATAATCATGATATTCATTGGCGATTGGTCGAATCACCCATTGAACAGGAAATCGAGGTAAATCATAATTATGCGACTTATCAATATCGACATTTTCTAAATATTGAATTAAAGAAGAGCCTTTATACCATGGCATATTAGAGGAAGGGTCAACTACATTATCTCCATTGAGAGCAGAAATAGGAATGAAATTAATTTCTTTAATTCCCATTTTTTCAATTAACGGCTTTGCGAATTTTAAATAGTCTGCTTTGATTTTTTCAAACACTTCTTCAGAATAATCTACAAGGTCTAATTTGTTTATGCAAACAGTAATATAAGGAATATCTAATAGAGCAACTAAGAATGTATGGCGATAAGTTTGTTCAATGACTCCCTTTCTTGCGTCGATTAAAATAATTGCCAGGTTGGCAGTCGATGCTCCTGTTACCATGTTGCGGGTATACTGAATATGCCCCGGAGCATCAGCAATTATAAATTTTCTTTTCGGAGTAGCAAAGTATTTATAGGCAATATCAATCGTTATCCCCTGCTCTCTTTCTGCTTTCAGCCCATCAGTAAGTAAGGCTAAGTTAGTGTAACCGTCACCTCGTCTTTCGCTAGATTTCTCAATTGCATCCATTTGGTCATCGAAAATTTGTTTACTGTCAAAAAGAAGTCTTCCAATCAATGTACTTTTTCCATCATCTACGCTGCCCGCTGTGATAAAGCGAAGCATATCCATATTCATATAAGTTTCTGTGTTCATTTTTTTGCCTTTTTATTTAGGGGAAATCATACTTATTCTTTTACTTCGATGTATTCGATAAATTTGAAAGTCACTATCTGTTGTCAGAATTATCCCACCTTTTATTAACTCTAACATTCTTACAAGAGATGCATCAGCTAGAGAAACTTTTTGGGTCTTATATTTTGACAGGGTTTGACCAACTTCTTTTACATGATCACCGAGGCTAAATGGAATTTGTATATAGCCATCTTCTATCATTTTTAAAATTGCTTCATCCCCACCACTTCCCTGAAGAAGATAACAGCATTCTGCCACTACGGCTTCGCAAGTCAATAAAGGAGGAGTTACCCTATCTAATTCTTTGCAAGCCCATTCATGTAAGTTATCTCGTCGATTAAGATAAGCAACTAAAACACCTGTATCGACAACGTATTTCATCGACCGAAACCTATTAAATGTTGTTTGTTTGTAGATAAATCTGGCGCAAGAGAAACTAAACCGCGATATTTTTTGGTCTTTTCGGCAAAGGAAGATTTACTTTCTGTATGTATCTTTGTCATATAATCAAGAATTGCATCTCGAACAAAAGCTGATTGAGTTATATCCAAATCTTCCGTTAAAGTTTGAATATCTTCAAGCATATCCTCGGTTATTTTCATGGTAATAGTTTTTAAATTCATTCGATTCATAGCTTTTAAAAATCTCCCGGTATTACTTTTTTAACAATAAGTAATACCTGTATTTTGTCAAGTTTTTCAAAAAAAAACCTAAAAATAACCCTCTCTTTTTCTTTCTTCCATTGCGGCTTCCGAGCGTTTATCATCTGCACGACCACCTCTTTCTGTGACACGAGCAGAGGCTACTTCTTGTATAATCTCAGTGAGATTTGATGCGTTAGAAATAACTGCTCCTGTGCAAGTCATGTCCCCTACCGTTCGATAACGAACCTGCATCTCTTTTACTTCATCATTTACGTCTGGAAGCACTACATCTGAAACGCTAAGAAGCATATTGTCATGCATAAATAAATTTCTTTTATGAGTAAAATAAATACTTGGGATGGCAAGATTTTCTTTTAAAATATACTGCCACACATCCATTTCTGTCCAATTGCTAATGGGGAAAACGCGTATATGCTCACCCTTTTGAATTTTCCCATTGTATAAATCCCAGAGCTCTGGTCTTTGTTTTTTAGGCTCCCATTGACCAAATTCATCTCGAAAAGAAAAAATTCTTTCTTTCGCGCGAGCCTTCTCTTCATCTCTTCTAGCTCCACCGAAAGCTGCATCGAATTTAAATTCTTCTAAAGCATCAAGAAGAGTTATAGTTTGCAATTTATTTCTACTCGGAATTCTTCCAGTTTCTTCAACTGCCTTACCTTGGTTAATAGAGTCTTGCACATAACGTATAATTAGTCTCTCATCAATTCGCTTTACCATTTCATCGCGAAATGTAATCGTCTCGGGAAAATTATGACCTGTATCAATATGAAGTAGCGGAAAAGGAAACTTAGCCGGTCGAAAGGCTTTTTCTGCAAGGCGGACAAGGGTAATAGAATCTTTTCCCCCTGAAAATAAAAGCACTGGCTTTTCAAATTGAGCAGCAACCTCTCTCATTATATAAATCGACTCTGCTTCCAATTCTTGTAAATGATTCAAATGATACTTACTCAAAATCTTTTCTCCTTTTAAGAGCTATTCGCTTTAATGACTCTATTATTTTTCTTTAGACAAACATTGATTTGTCGCTCTTTGGCTTATTCGGAACTAGTTTTCCATCTTGCCAATGAAGCCCACATTCTTTTGTAGCAGGATCTTCCCACCACCATCTTCCTGCTCTTGAGTCTTCGCCTTCTTCAATTGAACGCGTGCAAGGAGCACAACCGATACTAGGATACCCTTTGTCATGAAGTTCATTGTAGGGAATATTTTTTTCTTTGATATAATCCCAAACTTGTTTTTCCGTCCAATTCAAAAGTGGATTTATTTTTAGGACTGAATACTTTTCATCCCATTCTGCAAATTTCATATCAGAGCGAGTAACAGATTGTTCTTTTCTGAGACCTGTAATCCAAAGAGATTTATCTTTCATTGCACGCGCGAGTGGTTCTAACTTTCTTACAGAACAACATTCTTTTCTATTTTCAATGCTTTCATAAAAGAGGTTAATACCCTTTTCCCGCACCATTTTCTCAACTGATATGTAATCAGGGAATTGAACTTGAATTTTGATATCGTATTTTTTTTCCGTATCTTCTATCGTTTTATAGGTCTCATACGGCAAACGACCAGTATCCAGTGTAACAATTTGAACAGTATTATCAATGCTCATAATCAAGTCAGTTAATACTTGATCTTCGGCACCAAGGCTAGAAGAAAACAAAACTCCGCCTTTATACTTTATCAATGCAAGCTGTAAAATTTCTTTCGTATTCGAAACTTGAAACTTTTGGTTAAATTCGTCTATATTTGTCATAGGATGAGTTAACCTTACTCTCCTTTCGAGATGGCTATTCCCAATAATTCTGCAACTTGTTCTTTCTCATAATCTTTATAGAAATCACGAAAAGATTGCCCATTCACTTTCTTTGCATAATACTGATTAGCCAGTTTCTCTACGATCGGACCACATTGGTCGGCTTTCACTTTCAAAACACTGTGAGTAAAAGATGGATTATTCCCTATAGAGCCACCGAGGTGTAGCATGTAGGCTTCTTCCATTTCATCGTTTTCCCCTTTTGTTTTTCCCCCGATGAACCCGATGTCTGCAATAGAATATTGAGAACAGCTATTTGTGCAACCAGAGAAGTGGATATTAATATTATCCACGCTTACATTTTTTTCATTTAAGTAGTCGATCAGTTTTGCTGTTCTATTTTTTGTTTCCACAATGGCAAGGTTACAAAACTCGGAGCCGGTGCAGGAAACGATTCGATTATGTGTTTGCTTTGGGCTATAAATTCCTGAATCTTCTAGAGCTTTAACAGCGCCCGCAACGTTTGCGTCTGGTATTCCCAGGATTAGAACATTTTGTTTATTTGTATTTCGTAGAAGTCCATTTCCAAATTCTTCCGCAATATCACAAAGCTTTTTGAGTTGATCCCCATTTAATCTTCCTACTTTAATAGGCACTCCAATAAAATTCATTCCTGGTTGTTTCATTTTATTAGGACCGAGAGGATCTGAATTTTTCTCGACAACTTGCGGATTAGGATAGTCTGTTAACTTGTATCCAAGTTTTTTTTCTAACTCTTCGCGCATTTTTTCATGACCCCAGGCATCCATTAAAAATTTCATTCTTGACTTACGGCGATTTTCTCTGTTTCCATGATCTCGGTAAAGCTCTGTTAGCCCCGCACATACAGCTAAAACTTCATTGTCATCTTTTAAGAAAACATTTAACCATTTAGAAAAATAAGGATTTGTAGAAAGTCCCCCGCCTACACGAATTGTATATCCAAATTTTGTTTCACCGTTTACTTCTAATTTTGCGCCAACTATTCCAATACAATTAATCTCTGGTTGTGCAAGATTATGCGGCGCTCCTGAAATAGAAACCTTAAACTTGCGAGGTAAATCTCCCAAATCAGGACGTTCAGAAATTTCTTTTACATAACGGCTAATGATTCCGTTTGCGTTTAAATATTCCTCTGGATCAATTCCGGCAAGTGGATTTCCGGTAATATTTCTCGTTATATCACCGCACGCGCCTAGAACACCAAGACCTATTTCGTCTAGTTTATCAATGATGGGAGGTATGTCGGCTATCGTCAGCCAATGAACTTGAAAACATTGACGGGTAGTAATATCGATTAGCCCCCTAGCACGCTCGTTCGTGAACTTAGCAATCTCTCGTCCTTGCTTCGAAGTAAATTGTCCAGACGGAATTCTCATTCGCATCATAAAATAACCATCAGTCTTAGGCTTTTGCAAATAACAGCCGAACCATTTAAAACGAATATGGTCATCTTCTGGGATTGCCTGAAAGCCTTCCTTCGCCCATTTGTCAATCTCGGGGCGTAGTTTTAAAGGATTTTTTTCCTTCTTAATTCTTTCTTCGTTTGTGATTTTGGATTCTTCTTTCGCCACGTCAACTACCTCGATTCTAAGTGTATCTTTACCATATCGAAAACATTATCCCTATTGTCAATATATTAGAATTTCTATCTAGTATAGTGGAATAACGGGAAATGGAAACTTTAAAAAGTTGTAATAAAATATGCCTATTCCACGATGAGATTGAATATTTATGGGAAAGATTAGAGATGAATTATACAATCAACTTGCAGAAAAGCCCCACCCAATTTTTGTATTTCAAAATAATTTAATCCCTGCAGCGACAATCTGGGTTGGAGTTAAAGCATGGGTTAATTACTTTCGGGAATTAAAATTAGAATCGGGCGATCGAATCATTCTTAGTTATCCGGAAAGTCCTGCCTTTGTTCACATTGTATTTGCTTGTATTTGGGAGGGGCTAACACTTATTATTTTAAAACCTGACTCTGAGAACTTAGAGCCTCTAGAATTTTTTGATGCAAAACTAATTATTACTGCCAAGGAAATTCCCTATTCAATTCAGCCGGATAATATGGGAATGCCGCAATCTGCAAAAGAATTAAGGAAAACAAAAAAAAATAGAAACCCAGAAATTCGATTTATTTTGCAATCCTCTGGGTCAACGGGGCACCCTAAATTTATTTGTTTAGCCGAAGATGCCGTCTTTAATGTTATAGAAACACATGCTAAAATATTTGAATCTAATAAAAACAGCGTCTTATCGGCATTACCCTGGAGCCATTGTTTTGGGTTAGTTTTGGATTTACTTTTATGCACTTTTTATTCGGAGGTAATTATTCGGGATAGTGAAGGCGGAAGAAGTTTAGACAACTTATTTGAAAATTTCAAAAAATATGAAATCAATCATTTCTCCTCCGTCCCTTTACTCATAGAAAGAATTTTACAGAAACAAGGAGGGTTAGAATTTTTGCAGAATCTATCTTCCGGTATCATTGGCGGAGCCCCTATTTCATCAATGATTGCAGACAAATTAAAGAATTCAAAGCTTTCTATTGGTTATGGTCAAACAGAAGCTTCGCCTGGAATTTGTCTTGGTGAAAAAGGAAAAATTTTTGCGAATTATATAGGTAACCCGTTAGGCTGTGATACTAAAATTTCAGAAGATGGAGAGCTTTTTTTTAGAGGGAAGAATGCATTTCTTGGGTATTGGCAGAATAGGCAAATAAGCATTATCCCGAAAAATGAGTGGGTACCTACTGGGGATATGGTCGAAAAAAAAGCAGAAGGGTTATTTTTTGTGGGTCGTATTAATTTCTCTTTTAAGCTTTCGAATGGACTTATGATCCATCCGGAACCCATAGAAAAAGACTTACTAGAAAAAAACAAACTTATTTCTCATTGTATGTTATTTTTCCAGCATGAAATACAATTAATATTCTCGCAAACATCATCAGGTTGGAACGAAGAAGAAGTTATCGCGAGTATCCGCGACTCCATTCATCCTCTACTAAAAAAAACGAGCATTACAATTAAATCTCTACCTTCCCACGATTGGGTCTATTCGGCGAAAGGAGAAATCAATCGGATAGCGATGCAGCAAAAATTAAAATAAGTTGCAACCACTAACCCGCTTTTGCTATGTTCTATAAACTCAAAGTTTCATAGTAGCGAATAATTTCGGAAAGGCTTTTCATATTTAATTTTTCTTTAATATTATTCTTGTGAAACTCAATTGTTCTTACAGAGAGATTAAATTTTTCTGCTATTTCGATATTAGAAAAACCTTTAGCAATAAAATCCAACACTTCTTTTTCCCTTGGGGTTAATGAATCGTAACCGACAGATTCTTTGGAATGAGAAACTAGATATTTTTGCATTTTTGGGGAAGCAGCAAAACCACCATCCATTACTGAACTGAGCAGTGGAGAAATCATTTCAAATGGTTCTGATTTTAGAATATAGCCATTGATGCTAGCTTCAATCGATTTGAGGAAAAAAGATCTTTCTTCATGAAACGTAAATATAACTTTTTTAATTTTGGGATATTCTTCTTTTATACGCTTGAGAACATCAAAGGTATTCGAACCTGGCATATCAATATCAGTCATAATTACTTCTGGGTTCATTGTCGTAACCATCGTAAAAAGCTCCTCTGCATTCGAGGCAACTCCCTCTAACGAAAATATTTTTGAGTCTTTTAAATAGGCTTTTATGCCTTCTCGTATCACAGGATGGTCATCAGCTAAAATTAATTTATACATAGTAAAAATGGAAATATGCCATTCGTTTTTTACAAGTAAATTTTTTTTCTATACCATTAATCTTTTAGAATCGTAATTCCGTATAAGTCGACACCGCTCTCGCCCTGAAAGAAAAGTAGGTTCTTATCTTTTTTATACGTATATGTACCTGCATTAATTAGCACTTTAAAGCCAGCAGCGTAGTGAATTTGAGGGATAAAGATTATGCAAGATCCCTTGTCATAGTCGCCTCTTCTAAATGAATACTTGAACAATCCCTTTGACATATCAAAATAAAGTGAGACTGGATTTCCTTCTGTCAAAACAGGATAAGGACGGGAGAATGCTTTTGTTCCTCGACCTCCATCTTCACAAACTTCTTTCGGAGTATCTTTAGAATAAATCGATAAATCTTCTTCATTCCATTTGTCGCCTAGCTTATGTGTATTATCTGGAGTATAATTCCATAAAGTCACATTCACCAGGTTTTTCTCAATCGCTTTGAAAATCGAATCCATCGCAGATTCTTGTTTACTATAATCAAGCGTTTTATATGCATTAGCCCCTTCCATGTCCATAGGAATTCCAGTCTCTCCAATTAACGTCGGGCATGAATTCATTTCAGTGACGGACATATTTTTTATGGCTGCGATAGACTCATTGTACATAGCCTTAACAGCATCTTTCCCGAAGGCAGGCTTCATTTTAAAACCATGAACACCAAACCAATCGAAATATTTTTTTGTAAAAAGTAAAACTCCATCATACCAATGGCTTGCATTGACAACGGATGAGTAGCCTTTCTTTTCTTTTTCTTCCCATTTTAATTCAAGCTTGGTAGGATCACTTTCTATAAAAATAAAAAATTGTTTATTTACTTTTTGAATTGCAGTTTTAAAGTTTTTGATAAATGGCTTCATAAAATCAGAATAAAAATCAATATTTCTTCCATTTACTTTTGCAAAATAATCAGACTTCAGAAGCATTGGAGCACCATTTGGGTCATAGTTCCATACGCCATGTCTGCGCCAAATACATATATGCCCCTTATTCCAAATTGAAATTCCATCCGGGTTCATAGTATGTTTTCCAATAGTAACTCCAAAAGAACCAGCAAGGAATTTTACATCTATACTACACGAGACACCTTCAGAGGCATACATTTCTTGAAATGGGCTTGATATAGGAAGAACCCCGCTCCCAATTCCAATAAAATCGGTTAAATTTTTTCTTCCTATAAATCCAGGAGAAGGTTCATTTAAGGATCCAAACCCGACAACATTTTTAAATTTGGAAATTTTTCTAGCCAGACGAAGAATTGATTTTAAATAATGCGATTGCAGATACTCTTGAATATTCACACCATCGACTTTAAGGTTTGGAGAAAAAAAATTTCCTCCAAAGAAAAGAGTAAAAAGAGTCGCCGTCGGATACTTATGATAATTCTGAGGCCAAATCATTTTCTTGTAATCTTTACCCTGCGCATAATGGATATAAGCCATTTCTGCATCTTTTAACTTCATAATATCGATGCCTATCGTCTCCAGCGTCCAGCCGGGGGCGCCATCTCCGCCTGTAAACCGTGACCAAACATCCTGATGCGGATCGATGAATAAATAGAACCCTTTTTTTTCAGCAAGTTTAATCATCCGGGCAATGTATTCGATATACTCGTCATCGTAAATTCCGGGTCCACCGTGCTCAATAGCTTCCCAAGTAATTAAAAAACGGAGAAAATTAAAACCCCATTTTTTTAAACGATCGAAATGCTCACTCGCTTCTTCTTCTAAAAAGGGTCGCCCTACAAAAGAAACGGTGCGGTGATTCTGAAAACTTTCTGTTTGGTTTAGGTAAGTAGTTCCGTCTGGAACGATAGGAATTTTGGAGCTGCCCGCAAGATTAACTCCGCGTAATAAGATTATACCCCCATTCTTGTCTGAAAAAAATCCATTTTTAGAGTAAAGCCGATTCATTAGGATAACGCGCCTAATTGCTCTTTTGCGTCATTGTACCCTAACTCTATTAGGGAGTCAGCTTGCAAGTGACTAAAATTTAAGATACTTCTAAGTCCTAGAAAATTCTTAGGACTAACTGCCCTTATTCGGATATTTTTATTTTGAATCAAATAGTCAAAGAAGGAAAGAATGGATTTCGGTTCTTTTTCGGGATCTGTATATTCAATACTTGATCGTATAGCTTGATAAGAGGAAATCAGTGTCATTTCAAATACTCTCTCGAGTGCTTCTTTTCTTGATTTTGGTAGTTCCATTTGAACTTTACCTACAGGAGAAAGTAAAACTACTATAATATCTTTTGCGTCTTCGTCAATGGCAGGCGCGATGGGTGTATTTGCCATTAACCCCCCATCCCAATATGGATCACCATTTACATACTGCCATGGAAATACAACGGGAATTGCAGATGAAGCCATCAAATGTTGAATTCCTATTTCCTCATTAGAAAAGTAGACTAGTTCCGAATTACTGATATTTACCGCAGAAATAAAAATTTTTGCATCAGCATTACGTAATTTACCAAAATCCAATTGACGCGCAAGCAAATGCTTCATCGGGGTTGTATCAACCATAGGCGAAAATTTTCTTAAGAAAATATCTTTTATATTTTGCCAAATAGAATAGCGCATTACATTTCCTGTTTCAATATTACGCCAGAGTTCGATTAATTTTTCAGGCGTAAAACCACAACCCAATGCAGTTGCATTAAGAGCACCAACAGAGGTGCCGCAAATTACATCAGGAACAAATTTTTGCTCGGTGAGATATTTGTATACGCCAGCTTGATAAGCACCACGTGCCCCACCACCAGATAAAATCAATGCTTTTTTCATAAATCCATTTTGAGGAAACGACAACAGGTCTCAAGAATAAAAAAAACTTTTAGGATATGTACCTTTCTAAAAGATAGGTCTAGTATGGAAGAAAATATTTCGAAAATAAAAAACATCCTGGAAGCATTACCATATATTACGGAATTTGCGAATAAAATTCTAGTGATCAAATATGGCGGAGCCGCAATGGTAAAAGATGAGTTGAAGGAATCTTTTGCAAGAGACATTGTGCTATTGAAATATTTAGGAATTCACCCCATTATCGTACACGGCGGTGGACCTGAAATAAACCAAATACTCGACATATTGAAATTGCCCGTAAAGTTTGTGAGAGGTCATAGGGTTACGGACGATAAAACAATGGAAGTAGTCGAAATGGTTTTATCCGGAAAATTAAATAAACAAATTGTTAGCCTAATTAATTCGAAATCAGGAAATGCTTTAGGAATTTCAGGCAGAGACGGAAAACTTGCAACAGCAGAAATTCAAAAAATCGAAGTTGCGAATGAGGACGGCAAAGTAGAATTAGTCGATGTTGGTTTCGTAGGCAAGATTACTAAAATAAATAAAACCCTACTTCAATCTTTGCTTGATGCTAAAACCATTCCAGTTATTTCGCCAGTCGCAGAGGATAATAATGGTCAGGCGCTGAATATAAATGCAGATACCATGGCAGGTGCAATTGCAGGTGCATTGAATGCAGAGAAATTAATTCTTCTAACGGATACTCCCGGTATCCTCATAAAGGAAAAGTTAGCTGAATATTTGAATGAAGCGCAAGTAAGAGAACTCATCCAATCAGGCGACATTTCCGGTGGTATGATTCCTAAAGTAGAATGTTGTTTAGATGCAATTCAAAATGGAGTCAAGAAAACTCATATCATCGATGGAAGAGTTCCTCACTCACTTCTCATGGAGCTTTTTACTACGAGCGGAATTGGAACTCTAATCTCTTAAATAGTAGAAAATTATAACTAGCCCTGTCAATTTTTTATTGATTTTTCAAAATGAATAGTAGCATATATATGCAAGAATTTCCCAGAATTTCTTGTCTTATATAATATGAGAAAAGAGGTTCAAAGATTTAATATAATAAGCCTTTTCAGACAATTGCTTATTATGATTACTCTTTTATTATTTGCGAATTGCACTGCTTGGCCAATGCTAACTGGTCTATTACTTCCTGCGAAAGGTAAAAAATCCCAATTACTATTTCCTCCTCCAACAAATGCAAATTCTGGAAACAACGAAAGTCTTCCAGATTCTCTAGTCGCGGGTTTCTCTGTTAGCCCAAAAAACGGATTAATGACAAACGAATCGGGAACAAGCGCTACGTTTACAGTTAAGTTAAACAAAATTCCATCTAGCAACGTTACGCTAACCGTAATATCTTCAGACCTATCTGAAATAATTGCCAGCTCGAATTTGCTCACCTTTACACCGGATAATTGGAATATTCCTCAAACTATAACACTCACAGGAATCGATGATACTTTGCAGGACGGAAATCAATCAGTTACAATAGACTTAGGAAATGCAACGAGTATAGATAGCAGCTACCAAAACTTATCCGCTGGAACTATCACAGCCGAAAATATAGACAATGAAGCGACTGGTATAACGGTTTCGGCGCTGGGCGGTCATATAACAACTGAAGCAGGTGGAAGTTCTACCTTTACAGTAGTTTTAAATTCGATTCCGTCGGCAGATGTAACAATACCAATCTCAAGTAGTGACTTAACAGAAGGAAACGTTAGTCCCTCTACTCTCACGTTTACAAATTCCAATTGGAATATTCCACAGACAGTTACTATTACAGGCGTTGACGATTCATTAGCAGATGGAAATAGTAATTTTACAGTTAGTCTTGATCCGTCTACAAGTGCAGATGCAAATTACAACGGGTTATCTCAGCCAAATATTGCCGTTATAAACCAGGACAATGACACCGCAGGGTTTACAATTATTAATCCGACAATAAACACAAATGAATCCGGAACCAGTAGCGTTTTTTTTGTTGTTCTAAATTCACAACCTACGGCAAATGTAGTTTTGCCACTGACAAATAATAATACCTCAGAAGGAACTGCCAGTGTAGCGAGCTTAACTTTCACAACGTCTAGTTGGAATATCCAGCAAGCGGTTACAGTAACCGGACTAGATGATTTTAACTTAGATGGGAATATCTCTTACACAATTCAAGTCGGTGCTCCTGTCAGTGCCGATTTAGCGTATAATAGTCTTTCGCCTCAAAGTGTAAGTGTAACTAATATCGACAATGACTCTCCTGCATTTGATATTACTACAATTAGCGGGCATACAAGCGAAGATTTGAACACAGCAACCTTTAAAGTGCGGCTAATGACAATTCCATCTGCCAATGTAAGCATTAATTTTAGTTCTTCTAATCTCACAGAAGGAATTATTCTATCCGGGTCTAGCCTTACATTTACTACCGCAAATTGGAATACATACCAGACTGTTACAATCAGAGGAGTTAACGATAGTTTAGGAGATGGTGATATTACCTACTCCATTATTCCAGCACCTGCAATAAGTGGAGACGCGAATTACAACGGTTTGACTCCTTCTAATATTACTGTAATTAATGATGACAATGATACAGCAGGTGTAATCGTAAATGCAGTAACCAATCCACTCATCACAACAGAAAGTGCCGGCAAAGCAACATTTACCGTAAAACTCAGAACGAAACCAACAGCGAACGTAACATTCACCGGAATCACAAGTTCAAATACAACAGCCGGAACCGTAGCTCCCGCAAACTTAACATTTACCGCATCAAACTGGAGCGTTCCACAAGTTGTAACCATAACAGGGGTTAATAACGATTACTTTAATCCAAGCGGAATTTTGTATACAATCACAGTCCCATCTCCGACTAGTCCTGACATAAACTATAACTCACTTGCAACTAATACTGTAAATGTAAAAAACAACGATAACGACACACAGGGATATACTGTTAGCAAAACAAAAAATTTCATAACTGCGGATTCTAATAAATCAGATTCTTTCACGATTCGTCTGAATACTCAGCCTGTAGGTGGCAATGCTGTAATACCTGTAACAAGCTCAAATCCTTCTGAAGTCATAGTCTCTCCCTCTGTCTTAACCTTTACAGCGGCTAATTGGAATACCCCACAAACAGTTACAATGACGGGGCAAGTAGATGGAGTTACCGATGGTTCTAAATTAATTACAATAGCACTCGGAACCCCAACGGTCGCTTCAGGAAATAAAGACTATTATCCAGATGCAACTGGAAGCGATTATAGTTTAATCAAACTTCCTGATTATAATAGTGCGATCGCAAACAACGGTATGATTACGATAAATAATTGTGACACAGACGCGAAGATAGCTCTTTGCTTACCGCCTGCATCAGAGCGAATCACAAGCGAGACTGGAACGAGCTTTCAATACTATGTTTTATTAAGTCAAGCTCCTACGGCAAACGTTACAATTAACGCTACTGTTTCTGATACAAATGAAGCAACCGTATCAACGGCAACTATAACAAAGACAGCGGCTAATTGGGATACTATGCAGCTCATTACAGTTACAGGAAAGAATGACCCTGCTCTCGAAGCAATTGGTCAACAGCTAGATGGAAATAAACTTTATAATATAGTTCATTCAGTCGCAGCGAGCCCCGACCCTTATTACAATGGATTTGATGTTGCGGATATTACCAATATAACCAACACAGATCCAGACGTTCCTGATATTATCATGTCACCCGCAAATAGTTCGGGAAGCCGAATTACCTTAGTCAATAATAATTCTACTACAGTAACAGTCAGACTTAACGCCCAACCAACGGCTAACGTAACTATTAACCTCAGTGGAGCAGGATTTACTTCTACTCCTAGTTCCTTAACATTTACATCAGGAGATTGGAATGTAAATCAAAACGTAACTATCAGTTACACTGGAGCGATTGGAAATAGGCAGGTTATTACTTCTAATTTTGCGAGCCTTGATGCGAAGTTTAATGGGAAAACAGTTTCTGATATTTTCTTCACAATTGTTCAACCCGGGTTTATGATCGGGGCGATTTCAGGAAATACAGACGAGACAGGAACTACTAGAACGTTTACGGTTAAACTCAATTCGCCTCCAACTGCAAATGTTATTATAAATATTGTTTCAGCAGACACAAATGAAGTCATAATTCAATCAGCGGCTACTCTCACTTTTACTCCAGCGAATTGGAACACAAACCAGACTGTCACGGTTAAAGGAGTAGACGAAGGAAATCTGGACGGTGACCAATCAGTTCTGATTCAGCTACAACCGGCAACCAGTGCAGATACTTCCTATGATGGGCTTGATCCTACCGATGTGACTGTAATTAATTTAGACAATGACTAGACCTGTCAGTTCGAGCTAGGTCGAGAACTACTAGCTGGAGTAAGCGTCATTTATTCTTCACTTCCCGCAAAAGCCTTTTAGTCTCCGCTATCATGTAGAGGGGAATAGAAAGTAGCCCCTCATAATAAGACAAAGGAAGCTTTGAATAACGAATAGAAATCGAATTTTGCATTTCTTCTTTGTATAATTTTAAACTTTTTAAACTTCCTGTTTTCCCTGCTTTTACTTCGACAGGGAATACTTCTGATTTATATACAAACAGATAATCTATCTCCGCACTACTCCCCCGTTTAAATCTTTCCCAATAAAATAATTTTGTTCTCTCTTCTGGATTTGACTCTGCGAGTAATTCTTGTCCAACAAATTGTTCAGCAAGTCCGCCTTCATAGACTCCCAGTATATTAGGAGAAGTTAAAATTGTATCTTCGAGTCCACTTGCTTTTAAAGAAAGTCCAGTATCTAAAAAAGTAAGCTTATAGAAATTATCCTTTGCGTGATAGGAAAGTGGAAGCTCAATATTATTAGTCCCTACAATTCGATTCACAACACCTGCTGATTCTAAAAGTTCTACAGCATTCTTTAATTCTCTTGAGGGAGTTTCTCTGTCAATTTCGGAGTAGCGAATTTTTTTACCAAGCATTGTGTGGATACTATAGAATACCTTCTCTAAATACTTTTGTTTGACCTTACCCGCATACTTAGAAAAATCATTTCGATAGGTATGTAAAAGAGAAAGCTGGATTTGTTTTACTGTCTTAAAATCTTTTGTTTCGAGATAGACTTTTACGGCTTCTGGCATTCCCCCTACTATCAAATAATCTTTGTATAAATTTAACAATTTTTCATGAACGGCTAATTCAAATTCATCGGAGAGTTTTACCTCTCGTAAAAAATCTAATACAATAGTTTCGCCTATCGCATCTAAAAATTCTTGAAAGCTGAGAGGATACAGGTGAATGTATTGAATTCTTCCCACAGGAGAACGATATTCTTCCGAATTTAATGCAAATTCTAAAAGCGATCCCGCTGCGATTACTGCGAGCGTCGGCATCTGCTCGTGAAAATAGCGAAGCGAGAGAATCGCCTCAGGACATTCTTGTATTTCATCTAGAAAAAGAATTGTATTTTCCAATTCTATTTTTCGATTCAAAATAAGTTCTAATTTTTTCAGAATGCGTTCTGGTTTTTTCTCTTGGAAAGAATTTTTCAACTCCGGTTGCAATTCAAAATTGATTTCAATGAAATTCAAAAACTCCTTTTTTGCAAATTCTCTCACTAGAAACGATTTTCCTACCTGTCTCGCTCCTCGCAGAATCAGCGGCTTTCGGTAGGGCGAATTTCGCCATTCTAGCAATTTTGGATATAATTTTCGTTTCATGGGGCTATTTTATACATATAATGTATAAAAGTCAAGGTTATTTTAGACATTTTATGTATAAAAGTCAATCATTGAAAATATTTTACTAAGACTTATCTTATCAAATCAGGCAAATCTCAAAGGCTACTTCCCGAAAACCTTCTCTTCAAAGTCTGCCAGAAATTTCTCAGGGAAAATCTGGCGTTTGCGAATTTGTTCTGGGGTAAATAGGATTATGCTCCCGGTCGCCTTTGCAGCGAGAATATTTTCGTGGTTAAACACTGACGCCTCGACAATTACTTCCCGCTCATTTTTCGTTTCGACGATTTTTCCAATAGAATGAATCTCCTTTCCAACGAAAAGAGGTTGCAGGAACTCAACGTTAAGCGCTTTCGTAAGCATATAACTCTGGCGAAGATAGATGACCGCCCAGGCAATTGTCTCATCGAGGATAGTCGTCGTTACCCCACCATGAACTACATTACTCCATCCGCAAAGATGAGCGGGAACTTGTAGACTAGAAAATACAGATTTCTCATCCGTGTAAAATTTCATCTTTAAACCCTTATCATTTACTGGACTACAGGCAAAACAAGCACTATCTTCCTGATTTGGAACTTTCTTATAAGAAGTTAGGTTTGCAAAATTTATCATAAGTTATCTTAATAAATACTGACTCAATCGTTTTAAAACTTT
>JANYCR010000285.1 GCA_025360185.1 Leptospiraceae bacterium
TAAAACCTGCCGAAGACTTAGGTATAGTAAACTGAGAAATCTGTTTAGGAGATTACATGTTCACAAACACTTACTTTATGAAAACACAAGATTTACTCGAAAGAGGCTTAAATAATGCTACTTTCAAGAGAAAAGTTATAGCGGATAATATTGCAAATGTGGATGTCCCTCACTTCAAAAGAAGTGACGTTAGCTTCGAAGCAAACTTAAAACGAGCACTCGAATCAGAAGATTTTCAAAAAAAAACTGCAGTTCCTACACAAATTTCTCATGAGAAACACTTTGAGTTTTTCAAACCACTCAATTATAAAGATGTTACATCTAAGGCTAATGTTGATTACCTTACAACAATGAGAGCCGACGGAAATAATGTAGATGTTGAAAAAGAAATGACAGAGGTATCTCACAATCAAATGGCATACACCATGATGGTTGAGCGGCTAAACCAAAACTTCCGCATGTTAAATATTGTAATTAGATCAGCTTAATAATAAGAGGAAATAAAAAATGGGATTATTTACTTCAATTAATATATCTTCCACAGGTCTTTCGGCGCAAAGACTCAGAATGGATGTTATTTCAAATAACATCGCAAACTCAACTACTACCCGCAATACAAATGGGGATGGTCCTTATAGAAGAGATAGAGTCGTAATGACTCCTATTAATCTGCGCACAAAGTGGAGAAGCCCTGTTTACCCGTTTGGGATTTCTCCCGGCGAAGGACAAGGTGTAAAGGTAATGAAAATTGAGAAAGACATGACTCCTCTTCGCCTCGTATACGATCCAACTCACCCGGACGCAATCAAAATAGGACAAAAAAAGGGCTATGTAGAATTTCCGAATGTCAACATGGTAACAGAAATGACGGATATGATTTCTGCATCGAGGTCATATGAAGCAAATGTACAAATGATCAACGGTAGCAAGGCAATGTTTAACAAGTCGATGGAAATCGGCAGAGCATAATTAGGAGTAATCAATGAGTAGTTTTAATATTTCAAATATAGGTAGCACTTACAATTCAGGAAATCCATTTCCTATTTCACCAAAGGGTGATAAAATTTCTATTAGTACATCTGATACCCGTCACTATGGAGAAGCGGCTAAGACACATTCTCCAGACGATGTAGCTGAAAGTTTTGCCGAGGTTCTACAAAAATCTTTCGAAAAAGTAAATGACCAACAAGTAGAAGCAGATACTCTAACTCAGAAAATTGTATTTGATCCAAATAGTGTAGACTCACACCAGGTAATGATCGCAGCGGAAAAGGCGCGTATATCTCTCACATTCACCAAGACCATGATAGATGGCGTAATCAAAGCTTATAGAGACTTAAGTAATTTAAGATAATGCCTTTAGCTAGCAAAAAACCTAGTTCCCCATAATCTAATTTTTTTTGCTAGCTCATCGAAGTATATTGGCTTTCCGATAAAATCGTCCATACCTTTTGATAAATACTTGTTCTTATCCTCTTCATCTATATTTGCTGTCATAGCTATTATGATATGTTTTCTAGTTTCCAGCGATCGAATCTGTGACGTAGATTCAACTCCATCCATCTCCGGCATTCCAATATCCATAAATATCAAATCGTACGCTTTGGTAGTTACCATAGCTATTGCTTCTTTGCCGTTACCCGCAATGTCAATTTTATAACCTAGTCTCGAAAGAAATTTTGAAGCAACTTTTTGATTCACTTGGTTATCTTCAACGAGTAAAATTTTAAAAGGATAAAGCGATTCTAGCAATTTTTCAAACTGATTTGATGGAATGTTCTCAGATTTTTTTTTATCGAAAGATTTTCCAAAAAAAATTGTAAAATAAAATATACTTCCGTTTCCTTCCTTACTCTTTACACCGATAGTCCCACCCATTATTAGAACTAATTTTTTGGTTATTGTTAAACCTAAACCAGTACCACCAAATTTTCGTGTGATAGATGAATCCGATTGAGTAAATGATTCGAAAATCATATCTTGCTTATCGAGAGAAATTCCAATCCCTGTATCAGCAACTTCAAACAATATAAGAAAACTATCACTCGTTTCCTCCTTGATACTCGCTTTTATTGATATGAAGCCAGAATTTGTAAACTTAACAGAATTTCCAAGTAGGTTTAGAAGAATTTGCCGCAATCGAGTTATATCGCCATTTACCGCTAGCGACAGATCACTGGCGATTTCATACCCTAAGACCACGTCTTTATTTAACTTGGGTGAAACGATACTAATGGATTCTTTAATACAATCTTCAATAGAAAAAGAATTGTTCTCTAATCGAATCTGATCAGATTCAATCTTAGATAAATCTAATATATCATTTATAATTGTCAGTATAGTTTCCCCACAAACAGTAATGGTTTTTAAATAATCTCTTTGAATCGCATTCATTTCTGTTTCAGAAAGAATATTTGCCATACCAATCACTCCATTCATAGGAGTTCGTATCTCGTGGCTCATGTTGGAAAGAAATTCAGACTTAATTTTATAAGCTTTCTCTGATTCAACTTTAGCTAATTTTAATTCAAAATTTCGATCATATAACTCAGAAGTTCTTGCGAATACTTTCTCTTCGAGCGAGCGATTGGACCTTTCTAATTCGCTAGAAAGAGACTCCACTTTTAAGAAGGCGCCAGTATATCTTATGGATAATAAAAAAGACTGGGCGAAAAAAAGAAAGAATATAGAATATGGAACCAGTATAAGTGTAGGAATTATATTTCTTCCGAAAAGAATATCGTTAATTACGGCTGCAAAGACTCCTAACGTTGCGAATAATATCAAATTAGCCCCTTCTCTTTTTTTAAGCCCTGCCTTTACTAATATCCATAAGAGCAAGATAAAACTAATAATAATTAGTATTTCAAAATATGGATTGAGACTTGAATATAAAATTGATTTGCCAAACAAAACCGGGAGACACCCGAAACAAAAAATAATTTGAATCGGTCTTACTACATATATGGAAAAATCTTCAATAAAAAGTTCTCGCAAAAACATTGTAAAGAAAATCAAACTGGGATAGGTGCTAAGATAATCTAATGTATACATTATCTCCCAGTGGGTAGTTGGGAATAGCCGCATGAAATACCGCTCGCCCGAAATCAAAGTCTGGATTGCGACTAGAATACAAAGGATTGCAAAGTATAAATATAATTTTTCTTTTCTCCTAAGATAGAAAAGTCCAAAGTGATAAATACCAATAATGATAATGCTGCCGGCTAAAAATAAATCTTCAGCGATAGAAATTTCTCTTTTCTCCATCAAGCTCAAGATTTTTCCTATTTGTATTTCCTTAGCAATTCCCCCACGCCTGTGATGATAGTTCGATACGAGAACTACAATCTCCAATTTTGTAAACCCATCACTAGGCTCGGCACTTATTTCGGGATTAAATTCAGGAATTCCTTCTTCCTCTTTTTTAGCTACCTTGCCTCGACGAGAAATTAACTCTCCATTTCCAAATATCTCATACGAAGTGTAAATCTCGGGCACACGTAGAGCGATGTCCTTCTGTGGTTCGGAGAATAATACTATTAGCCGATAGGTTGCAAATCCCTTACTGCCTATTTCTTTTCCATTTATTGTAAATGAATTCCAGTTAGATGGAACTTGGTAGTAACTAGCTTTTTTTTCGATAAATTGGTTAGGGAGTATCAGTTCATTTGGATAAAATTCCCATTCTCCGTTCAATGGTAGTAAGCCATCAGTCTTTAAATTCCAATTTGTTAAATCTAATATTCCTTTTTTGACAGTTGGAATATTTTCTTTAGTTACCACTTTACAAAATGAAATGGAAATGAATAGACTGAATAAGAGAAATAAGACTTTCATTATTTACAATGGAAGTCTTAGGAAGCAGTAAAAATTGTCTATATTTTTATTAAGGTTTGAAATGCAAACTATCATCTTAGCTATTAAAAAGAGGCTATTATCTAATAACCCCAGCCACCCCGTTTGCCTTTTTTAGCTTTATCTTCTAAGATTTTTAATTCGCTCAAATAATTTTTAGATTCCTTTCCATTGGGTAGCTTAGTTCTATATCCATGAATTCTAGCAAGTCCATTTTTAATTAGCATCTCATTATAATCCTTCTTTTCTAAATACACTAGAGCGTAGTATCTTTTCATTTTGCTTCTACCAAGTGCATCACTCCACTTTGTCCATATAGTTAGCTCTTTGCCACTCAAATTTTTTTCAGTGAAACTCGCCGCAACATTCCCTAGTTTTAAAGATTGTTCGGGGGATATACCAAAATAACTAGCCTGCTCTTTTATTCTTTCCGGTAAAGATTCTTCTGATTCCGGGGTATCAATAAAATACAATCGAAATAAATATTCCTTACCACATTCAACATGAAAGGAATCACCATCGTTAGCTTTGTTCTCTAAATACTTACAATTTTCTAACTTTTGCCACTTCTTTTCTTTTTTAGAATCAGCTGAAATTGAAAATGAAAAGATTAATAGAATGAAAAATATTTTTTTGATCATTAAAATACTCCTTTACAAACGTAAGCAAACTCGAATAAACCGCAGTCGTCAAACTAATTCTAGAAAAATTTTATTTGACTAAATCAAATGCTACCTAGTTTATCCAAAGTATGATACATTTTATAGGCGGAGAAAAAGGCGGTGTTGGAAAATCAGTAATTTCAAGAACACTCGCACAATATTATATAGACCATCAAATTCCATTTACTGGATATGATACGGATAGATCACATCAAACATTCTTACGTTTTTACGGCGAATACGCATCTGCCACTACTGTGGATAGCTATGAAAACTTAGACAGCATGATTGAAAATTTTGATTTAGAAAATCCCAATCGAATCATTGTTGACTTGGCTGCTCAAACTAAACTTCCACTCCTAAAATGGATTGAAGAAAGTAATGTTGTGGAACTTAGTAAAGAGATAAACCTGAAACTAAAGTTCTGGCATGTTATGGATGATAGTAAAGATTCCGTAATTCTTCTAGAAAATCTTCTAAATACATTTCAAGATAAAATTGATTATATTATCGTTTATAATCATGGAAGAGGGACTCAATTCAAAATATTCGAATCTTCCAATGTAAAAAATCTGGCTATCGGTTACGGGGCACGCTTCATGAATCTAAAAAAACTACATGAACGAACAATGCAAAAAATTGATGAAACCAATTCGAGCTTCTGGGGAGCGCTACATAGCAAATCAACAGGTCTCGGTCTAATGGAGAGACAAAGAATCAAGACATGGCTTGATTCTGTTTATGCAGAATATAAATTTTTAAATGTTTAGATTTTATATCCAGAGAAATTCATTTCTCTGGATATAAACTTTTCCTAAAGCATTACAAAGATAATGGCTATTATCCTCAATTAGTTACTTAGCAGCCATAGCAACTTCAAGCATCGGGTAATCAGTATAACCTTTTTCATCAGCTGAATAAAATGTAGACATATCGGGACTTGCTAAAGCTATATCTTTCTCTAAACGGGCAACTAAATCAGGGTTTGCAAGAAATGGTTTTCCGAATGCGATAATATCTCCTGCCTTTGAATCCAAATCAGACTCTGCCCGTTTTCTATCATATCCACCGCTTAAGATTAATGTATTCTTGAAGTTTTCACGAATTTTTTTGACAGTTCCTGGTTCAACTTTAGGTGCGCCCATTGAGGAGTGGTCTACTAAATGAATGTAAACAAGACCTATCTCATTTAGTTTTGTCGCCAAATAGGAATATTCCTCTTCTGTTTCGGGAAAAGGACCTACATCATTAAAGGCTCCGTAAGGAGAAAGACGAATTCCAATTTTTTCTTTACCGATTTTTTCGGCAACGGATTTCGCAACTTCAATAACAAAGCGACATCTATTTTCAAAACTTCCACCGTATTCATCGGTTCTTTGATTAGATCCAGGATTTAAAAACTGTTCAAGTAAATAGCCATTAGCCGCATGCAGTTCAACTCCATCAAAGCCTGCCTTTATAGCATTTTCTGATGCGTGAACAAATTCTTGCTTTGCCTTTTCCAAATCCGCTTTGCTCATTTCACGCGGAGCTGGATGGTCTTGCATACCGCCTTTGTCAGTCCACATTTGCCCCTTTGCGACAATAGCAGAGGGTGCAACTAATTCTGCACCTTCAGGTAAATTATTTGGGTGCCCTATTCTACCTGTATGCATCAATTGGGCAAAAATTATGCCTTTGTTTGCATGAACAGCAGAGGTCACTTTTTTCCAGCCCTCTACTTGAGCTTGCGAGAATAAACCGGGAATCCTAGCGTAGCCAAGCCCATTGGGGGATGGTGAGGTTCCTTCTGTAATAATAAGACCCGCACCGGCTCTTTGCGCATAGTATGTTGCCATAAGATCATTGGGTATGTTATTTATAGCACGGCAACGGGTCATGGGAGCCATTGCAATTGCATTCTTTAATTCTAGATTGCCAAGCTTTGTTTTAGAAAATAATTTAGAACTCATAAGTTCTCCTTAAATGTAATAATTATTTTTACATATTAAAAAAATTGCCGCAAAACTGCAAGCATAATAATTCGATGTTTAATTACTTTCATGGGCGTTATGGAAGATAAATCCGCCAAAGTTTATCAATACGCGTTCTTGTTGATTAAGCCAGTAAAGGGGGTAAGAAGTATTATCTTTAAATCAAATATTATCGACCAGTTTTCTATATAATAAATGTCTGCCTCAATTCGTTTTTCAATGGAGGTATCTCCTCTAAGTCCATTCACCTGCGCCCACCCGGTAATCCCTGCCTTTACCGCATGACGTCTCATATATTGCCTGTGCTCATTCTTAAATTTTTCTACAAAGAAAGGTCTTTCCGGTCTCGGTCCTACAACAGACATACTTCCCATTAGAACATTAAAAAACTGTGGGATTTCATCTAAGGATAATTTGCGTAATACGCTCCCCACGGTTGTCACCCTTGGATCATTTTTCTTTGTCCAGATTGTATCCGAATCTGCTTTAGCCTGTGTATACATAGTGCGAAATTTTAGCATCGGAAAACTCTTATTATCCAGACCAACTCTTTCCTGGCGAATGAATATATCTCCCTCGGATGTAATTTTTACTAAGAAAGCAATTAATAAATAAACAGGTGAGAAAACTAAAATAAAAGTAAATGCAAATAAAAAATCGAAAGAGCGTTTAATGAAACGATTATAACCCATTCGAATAGGAATATCACGAATCGAAATGATGGGCACACCGTCCATTCCTTCCACTCTTCCTTTAGCCGCGATGAACTCAATGAACTCAGGAATAATTTTTAGTTCAATATTTTCG
The DNA here is from genome assembly GCA_025360185.1 of Leptospiraceae bacterium. Lineage (GTDB taxonomy): Bacteria > Spirochaetota > Leptospiria > Leptospirales > Leptospiraceae > UBA2033. The sequence continues at coordinate 7,298 of JANYCR010000285.1, forward strand.
TGGTCACAGATATCAATGATTTCACGCAAATTTTCCCCATTTGCAAATTCCTTTGCGTATATGAGGATATCCGGTCTTTGCCCCAATAGGATTTTTTCAATGTCTTTTAAATTTCCTAAAATTGGAAAATCTTCTCTCACCTGGCTTCGAGCAATACTTTTGATATACCCTACTATATTGTAACCATATATTTTATGATTCTGGATAACTTCCGTTATTCGCTCAGCCGTCTTACCGGTTCCTATAATAATTACTTTTCTGAGATTGTATCCCCTTTCCCTAAGTCGCATTAAGAAAATTCTAAAACTAAAGTGAATGATCGAAGTAAGCGAAATGCTTGTAACGACGTAGTATCCAATGAATAAACGTGAAAAACTTTCTCCCCTGACCTCGCCCCTAAAGAAAAATAAAAGGGAAAGAATAAAAAGTAAATTTAATACAACACCTGATGAAATCACTGCAAGCTCGTCAAAAAAAGCAAGACCACGCCTTGGATGATAAAGATCAATTGATATGAACGCCAACACTTGCGTAACCGACAAAACAATCGATAGGATAATATAGTTCGTAGTATTAAAATAAAAGCTCGTATCTAAAAAATAGCGTAATAAGAATGCAGCCCAAAATCCTAAAAAAGAAATGGCTAAATCTAATCCAATGAATATTAATTTAAATGTTTGATTTCTTTCTTTAAGCATTAAGGTCCCTCCGCAGATACGCCTGAATAGCCACCAATTCCTTTGTCCAATGGACGTTTTCTAAACCTGTAAATTCTTGCTCTTGATTGAGCAGCCGCAGGCTCTTCCGGTCCGAGGTTAACATTGAGTAGGTTGATCGAAAAAAATACTGATTGATCGTAAAAAGTAACTAAGCTATCCAAAGAAGTTCCTCCCGGAATTGCACGCAAATCCATCGAGTAACCAATTCGATATTCGAAGTTATGAATATTGTATTTTCCAACGAAGATAAAGCGGTTAACGTTAAACGCCGTTGTCTGTCTTGCTTGCGCCCCATTAAGTCCAAGACCATTGGTTAAATCTTTTTGCAACGTAGTCTGCTGGAAAGATGTATTGGGACTTGTATATTGCTGATACGAATTATCAATAGTAGCCTGATCAGTTCCATTTCTAAAGATTGCATTTTGTCCAACTTCGTCTGTGTATCTCCAGGGTTGAGTGACGCGAGAATCTAGTTCCAATTCCAATCCAAAATGTCTTGTAACTTGTAAATCTGTCTGAATATAAAAACGATAAGAATCTAAAAAAGAGCTTCGTGTATTATTGTATTTGCCTGCCTGGTTTGTTTGTCCCGCATAAACTCCAAACTGTTCTAACTGGCTATTCTTAAAAACATGAAACCAAGTTCCACCGACTTCAAAGTTTTTAAAATTGCGAATGAATGGAAGTGAAAACCCACCCATCTTATAAGCAACGGTAAAATTATTATAGAGCGGACTTTTTTGCGCCGTATGATATACATAATCATTATTAAAAAATATCCCCGTATAAAAGCTTCTTCGCTTTTCCAATAGCGTCTCTCTTTTTTTTCCAAACCCGTCTATGAAATCAAAAAATACTGCAGCTCTCGCTACGGTAAAATACCATCTTTGCTGACTGGTAGGTTGTGGGTTGTAATCCCTGGCAAATTCTCGTAAATCACGAATCGTTCTAACAGAGAATTCCAAGTTTTCAAATGCGTTACTCTCCAGAGCAAACTCTAATTCTCGCACACGATCACGTCCCTTCATGAGAGTTGTTTCAGGAAGCTCTGAGCGACTTCCATTCGTCCAACGAAATGTAGAAGAAAGCAACACCGCCGGAACACCATAACTCAGTTTATGACTTTGCCTTGTATAGATATAAGAATTTCGCCTTAACTCTCTATCACGAGAAAGATCAGCTTGCTGAATTCCGCCCGGTACATCAAGAGAGTATTTTTGAAATCCATAATAACCGGAAGGGGAAAATGTTAAATAGCCACCGAAGTTTAGATTCGTCTTCATCCCGGATTCAACTACTGTTTCAATCTCAGTTCTGGCTACTGCCGATTTTGCGTCACCATAAGGATAAGAGCCGCCTGTGAGATTTGGAATTGTTCCTGTAGCAATTGACTGAGTATTACGCGCTGGGCTAGAATAAAAACGTTTAACCACATTGTTTACATTAATATCCCAATATACAGGAGCATAGAAGTAAGGAATCGTCCCCACCTGGGATGAGTTTCGAATGATCGTTCGCGGCAACTCCTCGTAAAGCGGAAAGAACCCCTCATAGGCAGAAGGTTTAAATGGAAGGAAAAAGTAATTTCGTCTAGCAGAAATATTTACGGTTAAATCGCCATGCGTTTGCGAATAATCAAGTGACCAAACTGTGTTCTGGCGGATAAAAGGGTTTCTCTGCTGACGTCTTGTATAAAGAGATTGCAAAGTATTCGATGGCTCATAGCGGTATCCAAATTCAAAATCGTATCTAGGATTACTATAATTTTCAAACCGCACTTGCATATTTCGAGTGCCATCTCCCGCAATATTGTTATTACGCGCATTTGCGTTCAAATTGATTTTACTCCAGTCCTGTTGTTGCACTCCAATATTTTTAATTGGATAACCCCAACCAGAATTATTCGATTGTAAAACCTGCGATGCAGTTGCAAGACAAGGTCCTTTTGTATTCGGATTATGATTATCATACGCACATAAATCACCTTTATCTATTTGATTGGACGTTACTACATTACTCACATTTCCAATCGGATCTTTTGGAACTCCGTATCTACTTTCATATGTATCAATAAAACGATTGTATTTATAATTTGCATATCCAGTTTCTAAATTATAATTCAACCACGGACTTGTTTTCCAAAAGTCAAATGCAACAGCCTCTCCTGTGATTTGAAAATAATCTACTTTTACTTTTCTTCCGACGGGCATAAGAAGACTAGGAACCGATGTAGGATCAGACCATTGATACGAGCCTTGAAAAAAACTTCCCTGTGATCTATTCTTACCAAATTGAGTTGTCCAGCCACTTCCCAAGTTAGAACTATAATACATCGGAAGCCAGAATAGACTTGTCCCACCTACTTGGAATCTGAGGTTAGTCGCTATTATGCTGTTGTCATTGTATAAAACAATTCGTTTCGCTTTGAAAGTATAATGTGGAACCTCCGCTCCGCATGCAGTAAAATGCCCCATGTCTAAAACATATTTATTCTCGTCGATCTTCTTGATTTTTTTTCCTACAAAAAAAGATGGGTAGAGTGTCGCCTTAGTGTCATATACGACACCGCGTTCTAGCTTAACATCATAGATAAATTTTTCACCTTTGACTGTAAGCGACTTATCTAGAAATTCGACATTACCCTCTGCGTAGATTTCATTTTTCTTTGAGTCTACAGAAATAGAATCCGCAATTAAATGCCCCTGCCCTATTTTTAATTTTACTTTTCCGCGTAAAATTAATACGCCTGATTTGGTCTTATCCACAGAAAGAAGTTCGCCTTCACTCGCATTTTCAATCACAAAAGATTCCTGCTTTTTATTTGCCTCTTGCTGCAAAGAAAACTCTTCCTTCACTTTTTCGTCTTTAGCTACAACGTTTTCCCTGAGTCTTTGCCTCTTAGAATAAATTGAGCCCTCTGTGCTTAGTCCCATTGCTCGCAGGTATTCATCTACTTCTCTATCCGATAAAATATCCAATACTTTACGAATGAGTTTTTTTTGAGTTTCAGAAACTTTAAATTCTTTGACTGTATCCGCTTCCGTTTTCTTATTTTCATTCGAATCAGGTGTAATCTGGCGAATCAGCTCTGTCGTATCCTGCGCATACAAATGCGTAAACGACAAAAGTATTGCACTCGAAAATATAAGTCTTAATACGAATTTATTGTACATGGGTATCGTTAGATAAGAGTATGGAACAATGATCTTATTTTGATTAGCATGATGAGCGGTAAAATAGAGTTAGTCACTCATCTTATAACTATTACTGTCACCCCCGAAATTTTCTATCGGGGGTCTCAAGATGTTGAGATTCCCGATAGAAAATTTCGGGAATGACAAGCGATAACTAGTTTGCTTGCAGCGTAGTAGAAGCATGACAATTCCCTTATATAAAATGAATCAAGTCTTTTGGATCATTTCGCAGTTACCGTCGAAAACTACCCCGTCGGCTATTTGCAATTTGGCGGTCTTAATATTTCCAACGACTTTACCTGTTGCCTGCATTTCCAGACGCTCTGTCGCAATCACATTTCCAGTGACATGACCGGCTACTACAACAGTATGCGCTTTAATGTTTGCTCGAATCACAGCGCCTTCGCTTATAACGAGAAATCCATCGGAAACTATTTCTCCTTCAAATTCACCAGAAATTTGAAGGGGCTTTTTAAAAGTTAGAATTCCATTGAAGTAAGTATCTCTTCCTAAAATTGTGGAAATCGTTCCATGCTCAGTAACTAAAAAAGAATTATTTTTTTTCATCATGACTTTTTACTTCTAGATTATTTTGTTTTCATTATGTATACGCCATCCCAGTCAACTGGTGGAGGAACCTCGATAAATTCTTTGCATCTCTTTATATACATAAGACAAGGACCATCATCAGGTATTAATTCTAAACCTTTTTTAAAACTATCCAATGCCTCTTTGAACTTTCTATCTTTATAAAGTGTGAGTCCTTCATTGTAATGAACTAAGACTTCTTTCATTTCTGTTGTTATCATATGGTCATTCCCTTTCTATTTGCAGTATAGTATCACCACTGCAGTTGCATATTCCTCAGTGTGGCTGATGGAAACTGAAATTTGATTATATCCCTTTTGTAAGAATAAATCTCTCGCCTTTCCATGCAATGCAAGATTTTTTTTTCCAAAAAAATTTCCACTTAATTCGATGTCTTTCATTTCTAATGCTTTTCCATTTTCCAATTCAATCGCCTTGATAAATGCCTCTTTACAGGCAAATCTAGCACTTAGATGAGGGATTGGATTTTTCTTTGAGAGACAATATTCTGCTTCTTCTTTAGAAAATACCTTCTCTAGGAACTTTTCCCCAAACCTATCAAAAGTTTCTTTAATTCTACTATTTTCTACAATATCATTTCCGACCGAGAGGTTCATTTTCTATCCTCCGGTAATTCTTCTGGATAGAACACTTCGTCAGGGCTTGTATCTTTTTTATCCTTCTCTACTAGTCCCGGTTTTACTTTGTATTGAATATTTATCTTCTCTGGCATAACACCTAGAATTTCAATATTTTTTAGCTCTGTCGATTTAACAATTCGCACCTTTGCAAGCACCGGTAAACCGTTAGGCGAAATCTTCTTTGTCTTTCTATCATAGGTATAATTACATGGCACACTTGCCTGGATTCCCTGGATGACTTGGATGCTATTTACTTTAGTAGTCGAAGAAAATTTAATGGAAACTTCTTCCACGGACATGTCCACTTCGAGAGCTGGATCTAAATACTCGCACTTCACAGGAAGTTGGACAATGATTTGATCACCAATATTCGAAAGATCCCGAATGATATTTACACGCAGTTGAAACTCTTTTATATTTCCAACGAGTCCTAGACTTTTTTGAAATTCAGGGATACGAATTGTGCGCGTAAAAGATTCGGTCGCCTCCTTAAGAGAGACAGTCGGCAAAACAAACTTAGACATTTTCTCAACGACGGTTTTAGGACCGGTAACGGTGATCGCTGAAGGTTTAATAAAATGAGAAGATCTAACATAGCCCTGCGGCAAATCATCTTCAAACCCTATATCGACTGGCATCGTCTTCGAGGCTAATACGTCTACTCCTATATTAAGCTTTGGTCCAAGCATTGTAATTTTAATTCCACTAGAAGGAGCGCCCCAGATTTTTTTTACTTCATATTGATTTTCTCCGACGGTCAATTCACTCGGATCTACAACTACTTTCATAAACTGGGAATGGTAGTTTACTAAATCTCTAAATCCTTCTACTTTAATCTGGTAGGTTTTTTCATTATTCTTAGCATAATATAGATTCCCGGATAATCGTGGGTATTCGACCGGAACGTTGATATTTTTTACAAGCACTTTAGAATTTTGTAAATTCACGTAAAAGATAATGGCGAGTAATACCGAGCCAATCTTAGCTTGCCAGAAATGAAAAATTCTCAATTAACAACCCCTTTATCTTTCTTGGAAAATTTATCAGTGAGTAGCATTTGCAACTGGTTTTTTAATTCGAAAGACTTTATAGGATGATGCATCTCTCCATCTTTGCAAAGAGAAATTTCACCTGTCTCCTCAGATGTAACAATTACAACAGCATCAGTTTCCTCTGCAAGTCCGAGCGCAGAACGATGCCTTGCCCCTAGTGTAGAATTTCCAAGACTATTACTCATGGGCAAATAGGAAGAAGCCGACGCAACCCTATTTTGTTCTATGATTACAGCGCCGTCATGAAGAGCAGAATTCTTTTTGAATATTGTAAGAAGCAAACTAGATGAAACCACTGCGTCGAGTTGAACCGACTGCTCGATAATATCTTTTAGACTAATGTCTTTTGCAATTACAATGATTGAGCCTGTTTTATCCTGTGCCATCATCTTCACTGCCTCTACGATTTCATCTAGCTCATAATTCGGTTTTAAGAGAAATAGTTTTACAATTCGTATTTTAGAAAGCTCCCCAAGATTTCGCCTGAGTTCGGGTTGTAATAAAACGATTACAACAAATATAATAGCAGGCTTAATATTTACGATGAGCCAATCGAGTAATTCGAGTTGAAAATAATTGGCGACTAGCCCCATGATATAAAATACTCCAACTCCGATTAATAGCTGTAAGCCTCGAGTCTTTCTAAGCATGATATATATTTTAAAAAAAATATAACTGACTATGATTATATCAACAGTAACCGCAACCGGAGACAGGTTATTATAATCTATATAGAGTAAGGACTGGAGGTAATCCAAATTCTAAATTCCTAAAACATCAAACATATGAAATGAGCCAATCTTTTGCTCATAGATAAACTCCGCTGCCTTAACAGCACCAACGGCAAACGTGCGTCTGTCTCTCGCCCTATGAGAGATTTCAATTCTTTCATCAGGAGAAAAAAAGTATGCAGTATGATCCCCTATTACCTCACCCGCTCTCATACTATGAATAGCAATTTCTTTTTTATCTCTCTCACCGTATTCTTTTCCATGACGACCATAACTCACATCGCTTTCAGACCGACCGAGAGCAGAAAGTAAGACATCTTTTAATTTCATTGCAGTTCCAGAAGGAGAATCTTTTTTGTGCCGATGGTGGATGTCTAGAATTTCAATATCATATTCATCACCTAGAACTCGTGCAGTCATCTCAGCTAATTTAAAAAGTAAATTCACACCTACAGACATATTCGGTGATTGTAAAATAGGAATTTGTACGGAAGCTTCTCTTATCTTTTGTAAAAAAGGCTCATCAAGTCCTGTGACTCCAATGACGAGTGGCTTCTTATACTTTACCGCTAAGTTTAAAACGGTTTTGGTATTTTCAGCGGAACCAAAGTCAATGATTACATCGCAACCGGAAATTGCTTCTTCTGTATTTGTTGTATATACTTTTCCCGTTTCACCAATGCCTGCATTGACGCCAATATCTTTTCCGATCAACGGAGAATTTTCTCGCTCTATTGCGGCGAACAATGTTGATTTTGCGCTCATCGAAAGTACCTGGGTGATAGAAATTCCCATTCTACCGCCGGAGCCGATTAATGTAACTTTTAGTTTTCCTTTTTTACTCATAGCCTAAGCTCCGTAAATGAAAGATTTGTCTTTTTAATTCATCAGCCTGCGCACCGGGTGTAAGAGAAGTCATTGGCAAACGTAGAGTATTCTCGCAGTAGCCAAGCCAGTGCAAAGCAGCCTTAACAGGAATCGGGTTGGTCTCACAAAATACGAGACCGAATACAGAAAGTAAATCATAATGAATTTTTCTGGCTCCTTCTAAATCCCCTTTTAGAAAAGCACTTACCATAGTAGAAAGCGTCTTAGGAAAAATATTGGATACAACAGATACGACACCTTTACCGCCAATGGAAAGCAGAGGCAAAGTAAGATTATCATCTCCGGAAAGAACGGTCATTTTAGAGCCTACTGCTTGAATCGTTTTTGCCATTTGCCCCAAGTCGCCTGTTGCTTCTTTAATAGAATTGATATTCGGGATTTCGGAAAGTCGTTTAATCGTGTCCGGCAATAAGTTAACAGCCGTTCGCCCCGGAATATTATAAAGCATCACTGGCTTAGAGGAAGACTCTGCGATTTTTTTGAAATGCAAGTAGAGTCCCTCTTGGGTTGGTTTATTATAATAGGGATTAACAGATAATACCCCGTCAACCCCGTCTTTGCAGGCTCTCTCCGTCAAGTGAATTGCTTCAGAGGTCGAATTGGAGCCAGTCCCGGCGATTACTAAAATTTTCTTATTCACATACTCAACTGTTTTTTGGATGAGGTCACTGTGCTCTTCATAGCTAAGAGTTGGCGATTCACCAGTTGTTCCACAAGGCACAACTCCGGCTACTCCCGACTGAATCTGCGCATCTAAGCTGCGGTAATAAGACAGGTAATCAATTTTATCATCTTTAAAAGGCGTGATAATCGCCGTAAATACACCTTGAAACATAAAAATAGAGTTTTAGGAGTGAACCTTTTTGGCAATTAAAAACTTTTTAGAATTTGGAAATCCCCTAACTCTGTATATGGTGCTAAAACTCGAAGAAGGTTACAAAAATGGTTAATTTTGAATTCTTAATGAGATTTGTAAGATTTTAAACCCAGTTTTCTTTAGATTCTGTAGGCATTTTCGATACTGATAAATGGTTACTAAAATTTAGATATTGCCTTGCTAAAAACTACGAAAGCAAATATTAATCATTGCAGTTTATTTAGATGCAGACAGTTAGAGGATAATAAAGTGTAACTTCTCTAATGAAAATGAGAACAAGTGTCACTCTCTAAAACCAAATCAGCAAGGATAAAATTTTTACTTGCTTTTTTGGGAAACTTTGAATTCATACTTATATTTTTTTAGTCTTTAAAATTGGATAGGTTGAATACAATGATGAGTCGATACAAGTTTTTTCAGCAAATATTATTTATGCTGTATAGTTTGTTTTTTCTCTTGTTTATAAATTGTTCGCCTGCTTCCTATAATAATGGGTGTGAGCTCGGCTCTAAAACGTTTGTAAATAATTTTATTCTTACTACCATTGCTCTCAGAATGGATTCCTATTGTGGTATTAAGAATGCAGCTACTGCAGCGGCAAATGCGGCAGCGAATGGTATTACACTTACATCCTTTAGCTTTACAGATACGCCGAATGGACTCAGTAAAACATATACCGGAACGATAATCGGAACCAATATCGCAATTGATATTCCCTATGGAAAAACCACATCCGCCATTCCGACTATCGTTACAAATGCGACAACCATTCAAGCAGGGATTACGACAGTAGTGAACGGAGTAACGGCGTTAGACTTTACAAATCCGATTACGTTTACATTGACTAGCTCTAATGGCAGCAAATTGGTATATACCGTTACTGCTTATTCGATTACGCCAGTTGAGGATACCGGGAATTCGGCTTGTTCTGATAATGCTGCAATTCAGCCTTGTTCCACTGTAATTGCGACATATCCAAGACAAGATGGACATTTGATTGATATTCCAAATGCGAAAGGAGTTCAGACTCCTACGACAAATCCGGGTTATCCTTCCGATTTTATAACAAAGAACACTCTTACCGGTATAATCTGGAAAACTTGTCTGGAAGGAAAAACTGGATTTGATTGCTCTGGCGGTGCACTCAGTTCTTTAGACTTTACAAATGCAACGAATGCCTGTGCAAATTTGAATACTGCAAATTCTGGTGCAGGTTATGCTGGCTTAAAAAATTGGAGACTGCCAACTTTGCAAGAATTGATGCAAGGACAAGTATTTGCTACGTATCAAATTAATTGGGATGTTACTTATTTTCCAACTCCAATTGCAGTTGAAAAAAATCCAGCGTTAAGGTCTTCAAATTTGATATTACCCGCAGCGACAAGTAGTATGATTGCAAATGGATCAGGTACTAACGATGGAATGCCTAGTGTTTTAGCAAACGGCACTGCAACGAATGTAAGATGTGTTTCTGGAAGTCCATTTCCTGCCGCTGATTTAATTGATAATAATGATGGAACAATTTTCGATAAACGTTCAAAACTGTTTTGGCAAAAATGTGCAATTGGTCAACCCAATGACGCAACTTGTAGCTCTGGAGCCATTGGTAGAGGCTGGCAAAATGTTTTACTTGATTGTAATAATCTGACTATTTTAGGTAAGCAATGGAGAATGCCTAATATCATTGAATTTACTTCGTTAATTGATACAACACAAACTGCCGCACCATATATTAACACTTCGAAGTTTATCAACTTTCCCACAACTGCCGCAGCTTCACCAACTGCAACAAATGCAAAACATTTTAATTTATCTAATTCAAATCTGAATAATTTTAATTACCCTGCTAGAATAAATTTTGCGACTCCAAACGGTAGCCCAAATGGTTTGGACACAAAAACTGGTACTACTGTCGGAGCCAATGACTATCTAGGACGGTGCGTAGCTGGACCCTAAAAAAGATTTTAAGACAAACTTATATTACCCACAACCATAGATTCATCTATTACCACTAACGTTCCAAGAATGGTTCTAAGTAGGGCTTGCTGAAAAAAGCAAATAGCCTGAAAAATCAGTGACAAAATAGGTATTTGATTAACAAAGGTGCAAGGCTTTTGTGGAAAAAGCTTCAAAAAGCTTGCACGTGAGGGG
>JANYCR010000302.1 GCA_025360185.1 Leptospiraceae bacterium
GTAGCGTTAGCGATGGAACGAGGTCAATTATTTGCTTGGGTTGATATGTTTTTCTTATTGGTTAAATTTCTACTTGGTGCTAATTGCCTGCAAATAATTGACCAGAGTGAGAGCGCGGCGGCACGTTCGATACGCCTGCGAAAAAAATGCAGGCTACTCAGTGACCGCACTAATACTATAAGGCTCGGTCACTGAGTAGCTGCTTCTTAGCAGCGTATCGAAAGTGCCGCAACGCCCAAAAATATTTTTTTAATGACAGTTGGTTTGCAAATTGCATAACTATTATTGTGAAAAAGAAAATTTCTGCTCCACCTAAGGAATCCTTTTATACAAAGGTTTATGCAGCCGTGAAAAAAATTCCTAAAGGCAAAGTTGCAACCTATGGACAGATTGCAAATATTTTAGGCTCTCCGCGGGCAGCACGGGCAGTGGGGTATGCTCTAAATGCACTCCAGAAAAACGATCTTCAGTCAGTTCCCTGGCAGAGAGTCATAAATGCCAAGGGGGAAATTTCTTTTAAAGGTGACACAATTCGGGCAAACTTACAAAGAAAACTGCTTGAACAAGAAGGGATTGTGTTTAATGTTGTAGCACAAATTGACTTATCCCGTTATGGCTGGTTGCAAAAAAAATGACAGATTACCCAATTGCATTAACTATCGCAGGCTCTGATTCTGGTGGTGGAGCTGGAATTCAAGCAGACTTAAAAACTTTTCTGACGCATTCTGTTTTCGGAACGTCAGTGATTACATGCGTCACCGCACAAAATCCAGCAGGTGTTAGTGGCATACAAGAAATTACCTCTGACTTGGTAGAAAAGCAACTTTCTGCTGTTATAGGTTACTTTCCAGTAGCCGCTATTAAGACTGGAATGCTTTTCTCTAAAGAAATCATTGATACTGTTTCTATTTTTTTAAAAGGTAAAGAATTTCAAATCGTTGTAGATCCAGTCATGGTTGCTTCGAGTGGCGCGAAACTTTTGAAAGATGAAGCCATTGATTCTATGAAAAAGAATCTTATTCCAATTGCTTCTCTGATTACACCTAATCTGGATGAAGCTGGAATTTTAATTGGTGAGAATATTTCTAATGAGCGTGACATGGAATTTGGAATTCGAAAGCTTTACGATACGTTTGGTGTTCCTGTTCTTTTAAAAGGTGGACATTTGCAAAATTCTGAATTTGCAGTGGACTATTTCTTTGACGGCAAAACGACGTATCCGCTCAGTTCTAAGTTTGTTAGAGAATTTAATCCTCATGGAACAGGTTGCACTTACTCCGCAGCGATTACTTCTAATTTGGCGAAAGGCATGAGCCTAATCGAATCCATTAGTCTTGCTAAGTATTATATTTTTGAGGCGATTTCTCAGTCTTATACTCTTGGCAGAACAAATACTCTTAATCATAATCCAATAACTATTAAATGAATTTGCAAATGAAACTTGAACAATCTAATTTTTTCTCCTTAAATCGTAAGTCTAAAGATTCTTTTAGCGAAGTCAAGATGAAAGATTCTAGTTCTAAGTATAGACCTGAATATTCTGAAATTCTTCCTATGCTTGAGTTGCAAAGCACCGATCGCCTTAGGTCTATTAATAAAAGAATCGAATTTGTTTTAAAAGAACAGGGTATTACTTTTGGGGAAAGTCGAAAAGGAAATTATGTAGAGCGTCCTTGGTATCTTGATTTAATTCCACATATTATCAATGAATCTGAATTTGCTTTGGTTGAAAAAGGAGTTAAACAGCGGTTACTCGCACTCAATAAATTTCTAATGGATATTTATTCAGATCGTAAAATTTTAATTGATAAAGTTATTCCTAAAGAAATTATTTTGAGTGATCCTAATTATTTACGTGATTGCCAGGGGATAAAAGTTCCACATGATATTTATTTGCATATTGGCGCGTTTGATATAGCCCGAACTTCAGACGGTAGTTTTCAAATCATGGACGATAACGTAACGATTCCAAGTGGAATTAGCTATGCCATGACAAATCGCCAAGTTCTTCGTCAACAATTTCCAAATATTTTTGAAAAAACACCGATCAAACAAATTTGGGATACAACGCCTGTTATGCTCAGCATTTTAAAAGAATGCGCTCCCAAGCAAGACAATAATCCAATGGTTGTTTTACTTTCTCCCGGTATATATAATGAAGCCTATAGTGAGCATGAACTACTTGCGAGTAAGATGGGTATTCCGCTCGTTCTTCCGAAAGACTTAATCGTAAAAGATAACCATGTTTTTATGAAAACCGTTTACGGCTTATCGAGAGTAGACGTTATTTATAGACGTATTCAGGATTATTATATTGACCCGGTTAGTTTTTACCAGGATAGCGTGCTCGGTGTTCCTGGACTCTTGTCCTGTGTTCGATATGGAAATGTAACTGTTGCAAACGCAATTGGAAGTGGCGTTGCTAGTTCGAAGTGCCTGCTTCCTTTTAGTGATGAGATCATTCGCTTTTATCTTTCTGAAGAACCTATTTTAAAATCTGTTCCTACGTCTTTACTGTTTGAAGAAAAATATATTAATCATGTATTTACTAATATTGATGACTATGTAATTAAACCCAAGCAAGGCACTGGCGGTTTCGGCATATTAATCGGTAGAGAATCGTCTAAATCACAGATCGAAGAAATGAAACAAAGAGTTTTAAAAAATCCGTATGAATTTATCGCCCAAGAATTAGTTCCTCTTTCTAAGTCGCGGGTGTTTACTCCTGACGGTGGATTTAAAGAGCGTTATGTGGAAACTCGGTTTTATTCTTTTCTAGGTCATTCTTTTTATTTGAGCAACTGCGCTCTCACCCGCGTATCCAAAGAAGAATCTTCCCTTATGGTTTGTAATGCCATGGGCGGTGGAAGTAAGGATACTTGGATAATGGGGAAAAATGAAATTATCCACAAGAGAAATGAAATTCTTTTTCCAAGTCGTATTTCTAAAAGTTTAATCCTTAGCCGAGTCGCTGAAAGCCTTTTTTGGCTTGGTCGTTATATCAACCGTGGATATACTACAGCCAATGTTTTACAGGTTGCTTATTCATCCGAAATAGATATTCTTCTCGGTAGTGATGACCCTTCTTATACTAGCTTAATTAAGACTCTATCACGGCTTACAGGTTCTCCGGTAAAAAAACTTTTTAAAGCTAGCGAACCATGGCATGTTAGTTTCTTCAAACACGCTGTCGCTGATAGTAAGAATCCATATTCAGTTCGGTCTAATATGAATTATGCGATGAACAACGCCCGTGAAATTCAAAACTATTTATCCAATGATATGTGGGTTTCTCTAAAAAAACTCCTCGAATATTTATCTGAAATGCCGGGTAGTGAGCAAGGCAATAATCAAAATATAAGTGTCGATGACTTGTCTGAGTGGCTAGTCGGTGTTGTCCACTACTCTCAATCTTTTTACGGGGCATCTTTAGATACTTTTTCAAGACAGGATATTTTACAATTCATCCAGCTTGGAAGATATATTGAGCATTGTAGCTATATTGTTACTGTAATCAAATCTACTCTTCAATTTTTAGTTAAAGCTACCCAGAGCGAGACAGAGGTACCAAATCTACAACCATTCATCATAGTAATTTTAAAAATTCTAAATTCATACGAGGCTTACCAATGGAATTACCAATCTATCTTTGATCCTTATCTCGCTTACAAAATGATGATTACAGATAAGGGATTTAATAATTCTCTCGTAAACTCTTTGGATAAAATAAAATCTATTCTAAATGCAATTGGAAATGATTCAATTCTTACGATTCCAGAAGAAGAAACTCCTGAATACATTTGTGATATTTTAATCAGCAGAGCATTTTCTTTTGATCTAAAGGATAATCTTAGTAAGTCGCAGGAATCACAGAAAAAAATAAAAAAGCAAGAGCATTTTCTATATGCAAAGGATGAAGTAAAGCCGGGTTACTGGGCTGCTCATCTAAAAGCGGGAATCGAACTTCTCGGTAATAAAATCATGGATAGGTATAGTAATATATCATCTACTACTCCATTTACGGTGCAACAATGACGCAGCGATATACAATTATACACAAAACAAAGTATTCTTATGATTATGAGGCTTCGGAGTCTTATTCGCAAATTAAAATTTCTCCATTGGAAACTTTATGCCAGAGTATAAATGCACACTGGTTAGAAATAAACCCTGATGTGCCAACTTTTTCGCATAGGGATTATTTTGGAAATTTGGTTCATGAATTTTCTGTTCCGTTTCGACATAGTTATCTCGAGATTATTTCTAAAAGCGATATAACACTATTTGCCCCTTCTCACGAGCCTCTAAATTCGCTCATGAAAATAAAAGAGGCAAGAGATTGGTTTGATAGATACCAGCTAGAATTTTATGACTACATCAACACATCTTCTTTTGTTCCAATCACACAAGAAGTAAGAAATTTTGCAAAAAAGATTTTAGACCCGGAGAGAAGACTTGCAGAGGCAATCATGGATTTAAATGAAGTGTTTACAAAGCAGTTTAAATATAAATCAGGATCGACTAATATCAATACTCCGATAGATGAAGTCATTCAGAAGCGAATGGGTGTTTGTCAGGACTTCGCACACACTATGATTGCCGCATTACGTAGCGTTGGCATTGCTGCAAGATACGTTAGTGGCTATATTGAAAGCTACGACCCAAATTCTAAAATACCCGAAATGGTAGGTGCAGAGCAGAGTCATGCATGGCTTGACGTATATATTCCTGAATTCTCCTGGTTTGGCGTAGATCCGACTAACAACATGATATCCTCAGAAAAACATATGCGTGTTGCCATTGGCAGAGATTTCCATGATGTATCCCCTGTTCGTGGTACCTTCAAAGGTTCTGGTAGACAGTCTTTAGAAGTAGATGTTAAAATGCGTCGTGCTGAAAATAAAGAAACAACCATGCAGGCTACTTTGCAGAAGCCGTCGTGATTCTATTTGCCGCGAAGGCACTGAGACACAGAGAATAATAAAGGAAAGGCTTGGTTTAGCTCTTTTCAATATATAAAAATGAATTTCGAATCTGAAATTTATCCCTTGACCTCTTTATTTTGTCCGATGTATAGACTATAATACAAGACATGGCTAAAGATGATTTAGATTTATTTAAAAAATTAGGTTTTGAACAAGGACTTGAAGAAAAGAAAAGTGAAGATTTTTTCAACGAAGACAAAAAACCTAAGCATACAATCGTCTATTCTTACGAAGCCAAAAAAAGTCCGGAATCCAGCTTCTATTTTTTTAGCTCGGATGAGTTAAGTGAAGAAGATTTAAAAAATATTCACTCCAGAGTTTGGAATGAAAACAAGGTTAAATTATATTTCACTAAAACGAAAGAAGAAATAAAAGCTTATCCAGCATTCACTACAGCGAATGATAGAAAAGAAATATATAGTTTTTCTCTTGATCAAAATGAAAAAGAACTTATCGAGAGCATTAACAAAAATAAGATTGAAACAGGTTTCTTTTGGATAAATGTTCTCGATAAACTAAAAAAACGAAAAATTAAAACAGTTCATGAAGAATTGATTGAAGCTATAGAGAGACTGCGAGACAAACTTGGAAATATTTTTTCAAATTTCTCTGGGTCTACCACTCCCATTGAAGTTATTATTCAAGCACTAATTGATAGAACTCTATTCATTAAATTTCTAGAAGATCGACACATCATTAATTCGTATTTTTATACTCATTACTTTGGGAAAGAAATTAAATATAAAGATTTATTAGAAAAAAAAGAAATTTCAAAGTTAAATAAATTATTTAAAATTATTAATCAAATGTTTGGAAATATCCTCTTTGAAAAACCAAATATACCAAATGAATATTTAACGAATGAGACCTTGGATTTTATTTTTCATACTATTTCTGCAACCGGTAGCGACGGACAGTTATCGCTTTTTGATTTTGAATTTGATATAATGCCGATTGAGTTTATTGGGCATATCTATCAGGCATCTCAGAAGGACAAAAAAAAAGAGGAAGGTATTGTATATACACCAGAAAATCTTGCTGGTCTACTCATTGACAAAGTAATCGGAAACGCCAAGAATGGAAAAGTTTTAGATCCAGCTTGCGGTTCTGGCGTTTTCTTAGTATTAGCTCTCCGAAGATTAATTCAAAACCAAAAAGATAACCTAAAAAATATCGAAGAACGATTAAATAAAAGATTTCATATCCTCTCAGAAAAAATTTTTGGAATTGAGAAATCTAAAATAGCATGGCGGATTACAATATTTTCCCTCTATTTAGAATTATTTAATGAAATTTCCCCTAAAGACATTAAAAATCTAATTATAGAAAAAATTGAGAAGTTAAAAAATCCTGCTGATATTCCACCCCTTATTACAATTGATATAAGTAAAAATATTCTGTCAGGAAATTCTTTAGATACTAACGAGTTAAAATTTCAAGGAAAAAGTTTCGATTTCATTTTAGGTAATCCTCCTTGGAAAAAAATAGAAAATGGAGAGGACGAAGATGATTATTGGAAGAAGAAAAAAGACATAGTGGGTTCCAAACAATTATCTCAGTTGTTTATTCTAAAGTTAAGTGATTGGCAAAATGAGTCCACGCGATTTGGATTTGTTTTAAATAGCTCAAACTTTTACAATGAGAATTCACAAAAATTTAGAAATTACTTTTTTGGTCATTATAAAATAGAAGAATACTATGACCTTTCTAATATAAAAGATATTCTTTTTAAAAACGCAAGCGAGCCTGCTTGCGCAATAGTGTTTTCAAATCCATTTATAAAAAATAATTCATTTCCATATTATTCTTTTGAATTCAATTCTTTATCAAAGCTATTTGATATTGTATTTATTGATAAAACTACTATTAAAGAAATAGCTCAAGATGAGTTAAAAGACAATTTACTTTCCGAACAAGTCGAGAAAAAAAATTTAGGAATTATTTCTAAACTAGAAAATAAAAATCAATTTAGTGAGCTAATAAACTATTTGGTTTTATCTCACAATGAACCCTTTCATAGGCAGGGTTTAGGTCTGATGAGAACAAAGACTATACTAGAAATTTTCAATAAAAAAAAAGAAGAATGGGATAAATACGATGATTTTGAGAAAGATAATTTAAAAGAAAAATTTTATTCAGATTATTTAAAAAATAAAAAAGATTCAACTTTTAATATCCCATATATTAAACCAACCAATATAGATAAGTTTATTTTAAAAAGCAATAGTGGCTTTTTATCGGAGAAGGATAGAGGAAAGTTTTATCGACCAGGTGTAAAAGAAACCTTCATTAATGATAAAATAATCTATACCAGGATTGGGGACAAACTAAAGTCCGTTTTTAATACGAAAAAGATATTTTTTAATGATGACTTTAACGTAATCAAACTATCCAATAAAGAACAGTATCATTTAATCAATGCAATCTTAAATTCGAAGATAATTGATTATTTTATAAATTTAAAATTCAGAAAAAGAATCGATGGTTCTTTCCCTAAAGTATCAATCACTGATATAAATAAAATCCCAATTCCAATAAATCAAAATCCGAAAATTTTAAAAATGATTAATCAACTCAGTCAAAATATTTCTGATGGAAAGACATTGTTCAATAGCGAAAGCCAAGAGAAACTAGATGAACTTATTTTTGATCTGTACGGACTCAATATCATTGAAAAGGATATAGTAAATGATTTCTTTATAACTAAATCTCAAGAAGTTACATTGGAAAATTTGAAAGAATACTGGAAGGTTTTTTATGAAGTATTCAGGGGTTTCTTAAAGAAAGGAGCTAATATCTATTGTGCGATACATCTAGAGGAAAATCATCCGATAAAACAAGTTGGGATTCAAATTAAATTCGATAAGAATGATAGCCAGTCAAAAATTTATCATGATCCTGAAGTCGAAAAAACAATGCAATATTTATTAGATTCAATTTTTGAAAATATTGGAGAAAATAATTTTATTACCCTTCAAAATAAAATATTTGCAAACAATTCTGTTTATATCATCCGCGAAAATCTATTAAAAAATTGGAGTAAGTCAAAAGCAGTCGAGGATGCAAACGATATTATCCGTAGGTTTTTAAAATGAGTAATTTACGGTTTGTTATTGATAAGATTGAGAAATTACAACCATTATCAATCGAACAATTGAATATCTTAGAAAGTTGCATTGAAAATATTAAAAATACAGATGAACAATGGATTAATATATGCCTTAATTTCTTTTTAGATTTTTATCAGAATATCCCGAATAAAGAAATTTATAAAAACTTTGATGAACGTAAAGTTAAAGATGCTACTATAGAATTTTATGAAGATAGTTATAACTACAGCAATAAATTTACTTTAACTCTGGAATCCAAATCAAAGAATACTAAAAGAGTCGGGTACTATGATTTTCTTTTTAAGAGCAATTTATGGAAATCTAATAAAAGGTATTTTGCGGTAGAGGCGAAATGTATAGATGGGACTAATACTTCACGTAATGAATACATACACTGTCATAAGTCTAAAGATTTAAAAGGAAGTGATGAGAAAATTCAAATTCCAGATGGTGGAGTATACAGATTCTTATCCCTAAAATATTCAGAAGATATGAAATTTGGTGGTATGCTTGGCTTTGTACAAAAAGGAAAAGTGGGTAAAAATATTTCTGATATAAAATCTAGGCTTAGAGATTTAAAAATTAAAGATGAAACAACAAAGCATGAATTCGGACAAAATTTAAACGAAAGTCTTTTTAACAGAACAATAGATAATTATCCTCATTCGTTTCAATCTCAACATGAACGCTACTATGAAGGAACAAAAGGAGAATCCATTTTGCTTTATCATTTATTTTTCGATTTTACATAAATTCGTATAAAATAAATCCCTACCTATTCATCTCAAACAAAATTTTCAAGCCCTTAAGTGTAAGCAAAGGATCGACTGTATCGAGTAATCCTTTGCGAGAATTGTGGATAGTCGTTATTAACCCTCCTGTTCCTATTACTTTGTAATCTTCGCCATATTCATATTTTATTTCTTTAATGATTCCTTCAAGTAGTCCGACCCATCCGTAATAGAATCCTGATTGTAGAGATTCGATAGTGGAATCGCCAAGAACTTTTTTGGGAGTTTGAAATACGATAGGCGGAAGCTGAGCTGTATTTCTAATCAGGGAATCCATTGCTATTTTTAAACCGGGAGCTATAAGACCTCCTATGTATTCGTTCTTTTCATTTAGAACACAGAAGGTTGTCGCAGTGCCCATATCGATGATTATTTTTTTACCACCGTAAAGTTTAACTACTGCTGCAGCATTTACCAGTCTGTCTGCACCAATTTCGAATGGGCGGGGATAAGTGATTGTAAACGGTAAATTCGCGTTAACCGTTACGTTGATTGGGTCTACTTTAAACCAATCCTCTAGCATTCTAGAAACAATAGGATTAAATCCAGGAACTACGCTTGAGTAGATTGCATGGCTAATATCATTTGAATCAATGTTTTCTTCTTTGAAGAAGCCTTTTAAAAATACGCCTAACTCATCCGATGTCCTATCCCTGCGGGTAACAGTTCTTTTGTGAAACTTAGGCTCTTCTTCCCCGTTGTAAAATACTCCAAAAACAGTATTTGTATTTCCAACATCTATAACGAGTAACATATCTTTCGCCATAACTTAAACTACCTTGAAATCCGGTCCTGTATCCATGATTGGAACCGTAACTCCATCTTCCTTTTTTACGATTAAGAAACCATTTCTATCATAACCGATTACAATTCCAGAGAATTTTTCTCCATTCTGAATTGTTTCAATTTTTTTATTTTGAAGGAAAGACTTTTGGTAAATCCAATCTAGTTCTTTTTGGACTGAATTAGTATCTTGTAGGATAAATTCGATTTCATTTAGAAAACGAATCATTGCATAAATCAAATTCATCTTAAATCCTTTGCCCAGAGCGGTTTCACTCACGTATTCGCTAGTGGAAAGTTTATCTTTACCATATAGGTTGATTCCGATTCCTGCAATAAAGATGGACTTTGCGTCCATATACTCTGATTCAATAAGGATTCCTGAAACTTTTTTATTCTCTAAGCATAGATCATTAGGCCATTTTAGCATTAGCTTATTATTTAGATTTGGGAAATGTTCAATTAGAGTTTTTAAAACAGCACTTCCTACAAAAAGAGAAAGTAAGGGAATAGAAAAAATAGCCGCATTTAAAGTAAATTTGGCAGAGAAGAAAATTTTTTCTTCTCCCTGTGATAGCCATTCTTTTCCATTTCTACCGCGCCCAGCCGTTTGCTCTTCGGCTAATACCCAGTAGCCTTCTGGAATCTCTTTCTTCTTGCAATACGTATTTGTGGAATCAATGGTTTGCAATTGAATTCCATATTCTCTACCGATCAGCACGAACTATACATTGCCTAAAAAGTGTAGGATTTTCTTTGCATTTTGATTTTCCGGCTCTAGGGATAGAGCTTTTTTCGAGTATTGCCTTGCCTCCGCAAAATGACCTGTTAGCCGATACAAATCAGAAAGGTTTATCAGGTTATTAATATTATCCGGATGAAGTTCGTAGACTTTTTTAGACGCATCAAGGGACGCTAAGTAATTTCCCATTTTCTTTTGCGAGAGAGAAAGATAATACCACATCTCTTCTGTATCAGGATCCATTTGCAGATAACGACTTAATACGTCGATTGCGGTTGCATAATCTTTTCCTTTGAAACTAATTAGTCCTAGGAGTTTATTTAGCTTTTGATTATTTTGCTCTACTGAATAAGCATTCATCAATACTTCTAAAGCCTTATTTACATGTCCTTCCTGGTATAAGCGTTTACTTTGTTGATACACTTCAGTTACATCAATTTGTAAATCCGCGTCTTCTTTGATTTCAATTTCTTGTTCTTCTATCTTTGTGCTAATTAATTGTCCTGAGTCCTGTTGTCCATCTTGTGTTTCGAGGACTGGCTGAAATTCTATTCGCAAGAAAGACAAATCATCTGTAATAGCACCTCGATTTTTTATCATACTCTCGATTTCTAGAATGTTGCCCTTTGCCTCTTCTACAATTCCAAGGATGGCTGTCTCGTCTTCGTTAATGGTTCTTACTGATTCAGTCGGCGTTAAATCAATATCATCCCTTCCATCGGAGCCAAGAATAATTATATCCCCAGGCATTAACTTAAAGCGATGAACTTGAAATTGGAATTCGGATTCCTGTCCAAATTTTCTGAGTAAAAGCTCTTGTTCGATGAAACTTGCACAGCCATCTCTGTATAGAATTGTTGCAGGATGCTCTGCATTAAAATAATATGCATCACCAGTTTTTTCTTCAATGAGAAAAATTGTAGCGGATATAACCATTGTTCCGTTGAAAGATTTGAATACTGCATCTACTTCGTGGTAAAGGTCTGTTAGCCACTGCTCGGGAGTCGTATCTAAGACCCTTTTGTTAGAAGCTGATCTCGACATGATAGCATTTATTACGACTCCCATTACAAGTGATCCTCCGGCACCTTGCATGGATTTACCCATTGCATCTCCGTTCATTGCCATTGTGTAGAGGCTGTAATTATTAGGCTTCCCGAGTTTTAAATTTCCGGTGATACAAATGTCTCCGCCTAAATCTGCTGCCTTGTTTCTGAATTCAAATTTCTTTTTCTGATGAATTACAAATTCAGTAGTAACTCCTTTGGATCGATTTGCATTAAAAAAAAGTGGTTTAGCCAAAAGCGATGTGAGAAAATAATCTCCATCCTGTTGGATTTTGAGTTTTTGTACTTCTTCCATTTTCTCTTGTACTTCTTTCGTACGCTCTTTTACTTTTTCTTCGAGGTTATCGGCATAATCCTGTAATTCTCTTCTGGCTTGTTTAATGGAAGAAACCATAGAGTTAAAAGATCCAGCAAGATAACCGATTTCGTCTTGGACTTTGATCGGGACTTCTATATCTAGGTTGCCTTCGTTTACTTTTGTAACTCCTTCTAATAAATTGTTTAGAGGTTTAACAAGACTTGATTGAAAAAATTTCGGAAAAACTATTAAGATGATTAGAGTAGTGAAGAAGATTATATAGATTAACCGCTCTGCATTGTGATGAGTATGACTTCTATATTCACTATAAGAAAAGCCTATTTCATATTTTACATTGTCTTTTACAAAATCAAAATGAGTATAGAGGGAACTTGCGTCACGATAGAGGCGGTTCATTTTAGGAGTATTTTCTTCTACCAGATTTTCATTGGCAAGGTTCTCATACTGTTTTGTTTTTTTATATCTCGCAAGTGCCTCCTCATATTCTTCCTCTGTAGGTTTATCTTTATTTACATCTCTCTTATTTTCTTTCATCAATTTTGTTAGGGTTTCTTTTAAAGTAAATTCTTTGAATCTATCGGCTCCTGAATTGATTGCCTCAGGGGTTAGAACATCTGGCTTTTTTATAAATTCAATTTTATAACTTTTATCAAAAACATCTGCCATTGCAGGTTTTAAAATAATGTATTCCACTTCTTCAGGGAGGTCATCATATTTTCTATCAAGGATAGAATGCTTGAACCCAATAATTTGTGCGCGCCTTTGGTTATCATAGTCTTCTTCGCTTAAGGATAATGTTAAGTTGCCGACATAGCCTAATACAAGTAACACTGTTACTAAGCTTACTCCTACTAGCTTAACCATGAACGTTGTAGGTTCTGGAGAATTATTTATATAAGTAATAAAGAAATAAAAAATTAGAATTAGAGTTACATTTGCATAAATAAATGCATATAAATCATAACTAATAATTCCAGATTTATTTAATACGTTCGCAGTCGCAATAACCAAAAAAAATAAGATAGCTTTTGCAAAACTTTTAGTTGCATGAGCATCTTTTCCTTTTGGGTTAATAAACTTTATCCAGCCTACAATAAATCGAGAAAATAAAAACATAGGATATCCCAGAATGCTTTTAGGTTTTGATAACCATTTAGCAAAAAAGCCATCGTATTCTGAATATCTAATTGTTTTTCTTATCATTACGGATAATGGTAGAATTTGACCTAGAAGCAAAATGACAGAGTGCTTTGCTCCATAGTCAAATGTAAAAAAATGAGCTGTAAAATTATAAATTTTCTCCATTTTATGACCGGTAAAGATAAACTCGAAATATGCTAAGAGTGTAATTGCTAACGCAAGCGGAATAACGATTTTAGCCTCTTTAGGTCTGTCCAATCTAGGGAAATAGTATGTAAATCCAATCATACCAGCATTTCCAAATAATGCACACATAGTTAGAAAACGATGATAGGCTCCCCATGGTACAGAGACTGAATATGCTAAAACATAACCAAGAAGCATGAAGCTAAATCCTAAAAACATAAATGCTAACCACCAGGTTGGTGGTGTTTTATCTTTCTTAGTGAACAAAAAGAGGCTTAGCATAAATACTATAATATAAGCCGCAAATACACCGACAGAATGATAGGAAAAGTTTAACCAGTTTAAGCTCATTTACAAATTACCTTTATCAAAATTAATTATTAATACTATTCAGAACACTTAAAAGTTTTTTAGCATTTTTATTTTCTGAATCCATGGAAATTACTTTTTCTGAAAATGCTTTTGCTTCTATATAATTTCCATTTAGACGATATAAGTCAGACAGATTCACCAGGTTGTTAATGTTATTTGGTTGTATTTCGTAAACTTTCTTTGCAGCTTCTAAAGAGGAAAGATAATTTCCCATTTTCTTTTGTGCAATCGAAAGATAATACCAAATCTCATCTGTGTCAGGATCTTGGCTCAGGTATTGGCTTAAAACTTTTACAGCCGTATCGTAATCCTTTCCCTTTAGACTCAATAACCCGAGAAGCTTATTTAGTTTTTGGTTGTTTTGCTCGACCGCGTATGCATTAGCCAGAAGATCGATAGCTTTTTCAATATCACCGGTTTGGTAAAGTTTCTTACTTTGCAGGTAAATTTCATTTACATTGATTTGATTGCTAATTTCTTTATCTTCAAAGGATGGAGCGATTGTATAAGTAGTCTGTGTTTCTTCCGGCATATTGATTTTATAATCAATTCTTAGAATGGAGAGATCATCAGTTAAATCTCCTTTTGTATGCAGTATTCTTTCTATTTCATTGATAGAGCATTTAGCTTCATCAACAATAGAGAGAATCATAAATTCGTCATCGTTAATTGTTCGAACAGGTTCTGTTGGAGTTAAATCAATATCATCTCTTCCATCGGAGGCTAATATGATTATATCACCTGGAACAAGTTGGAATTTATATACTGCAAACTCATACTCTGAATCGAGACCAAGTTTTCTGAGCTTCAATCCATCCTCGATAAAGTTTGCTTTTTCATCTCTATACAGAATTGTAAACGGATGCTCTGCATTCCAATAAAGCATTTCTCCACTTTCATCGTCTATCATTAAAACTGTTGCGGATAATACCATTGTTCCGTTAAAGGATTTGAATACAGAATTTACCTCGTGATAAACGTCCGTTAACCACTGTTCCGGTGAAAGTTCTAGGATTCGCTTATTTGCGGCAGATCTCGCCAGGATAGAGTTCATAACGACTCCCATTACAAGAGAACCACCGGCACCTTGCATGGATTTGCCCATTGCATCTCCGTTCATTGCTAGCGTATAACGTCTGAAATTTTCAGGAGTTCCGAATTTTAAATTTCCAGTAATACAGATATCGCCACCTAAGTCGGCTGTTTTGTTTCTGAATTCAAATTTCTTTTTCTGATGAATGATAAAATCTGTTGTGACTAATTTCGATTTGTTTGCATTGAAGAATAATGGTTTTGCGAGAAGAGATGTGAGGAAGTAATCTCCATCCTGTTGGACTTTAAGTTTTTGAACTTCTTCCATTTTCTCTTGTACTTCTTTGGTTCTTTCTTTTACTTTTTCTTCTAAGTTATCCGCGTAGTCCTGCAATTCTTTTCGTGCTTGCTTGATGGAGTCTACCATTGAGTTAAATGACTGCGATAGAAATCCAATCTCATCTTGCACTTTTACAGTTACGACTACATCTAAGTTGCCGGAGTTTACTTTTGCTACACCACGTAGCAAACTCATAAGTGGGTTCATTAAACTTCCTTTGAAGAATAAAGGAAATGCACCTAAGATGATAAATAATACTACGAATAAAATAATGATTTGAGATTTTGCTGCGGGGTGCATGTATTTTCTATAACCGAGATAAGAGAATCCTACTTCAGTTACTTTTTTTTGGGTAGAGTTATACTTGATATAGGCTACGTAGTGTTTGCCTCCGTCGATACTTTTTCTGTAATGCCTGGTGAGCATTGGTTTAAAATATCTCAGGTATTTGTTAATTTCTTTTTTTAGTTTAGATGGCTCTAAATAACTTCTATTCCAATTACAATCTTGCAAATGAACGAAAATTACATCTCGGAAATTTTTTAATTCTTTTGTCTTGTCTAAATACTTAACTGTCTCGCTACAAAAATCTTTGTCTGAAAAAGTATCTAATTTAGTGATGCCAACAAATGCAGCCTTATTTAATTTATCGAAAAAGGGAAACAATTGTGCTTTCATTTCCTCATTGCTTAATTCTTTGTGATTGTTTATAAATTCTAAAATGGAATTTTTATATCCACCAAATTCCTCATTTGTAGAAGAAAGTAAAGTAGTGAGACTTCCTTGAAAGTTTTCTACCGGAAGTTCCTTGATTTCTTCATAAACGATGCTATTTAGAAAATCTTCTCGAATAAGAGGTAAATCAATATTATCCTCTTCTTCATAATTGATTTTATTGATTTCTGGCGTTTCCTTTGATAACTCCAATATATATTGCATATCTGCATTACGAGTGCCTCCTTCTAGAAAACGCTCTATGTTTTCAACGCGGATATTATCGTATTCTTCTTCTTTGTCTCTCATTGTAACAAAACTCATACCTTGCATTAAAAGTAAGAAGGTAACCATCGTTACTCCTACAATTTTTGCCATGAAAGTAGTGCGGTCTTTTGTTTGGTTTATAAAAATAATTACTACTATAAAAAATCCAAATACTGTGAACAGTACAAAGGAGGTAAGAAAAATCCCTCTATCTAAAATCCCATCTCTGCTTTGGATATTCATAATTGCAGGAACGATAGACGCGATCATGATGGCAATAGTAACTCCTAGAATAGCCCATCGCTCAGATGTTTTTAGGATAATCGTTTTCCAAATTCCTACGGCTACAAAAAGTAATATATAGGCAAATATTACCATTGCTACAATTTTACTAATCCACTCAGCGTCAAAATCCCAGTAATGCGCTGTGAGATGAAATTTAATGTTCGAATGTAGACTGATATAAATGAATACTCCTTCAAGGATAAATGCTATTAACCACTGAGTATATTGAAAAACTTTTCTCGCTCTAGAGTGCGTATCTTCTGGAAAATAAAAAAGCCATTGTGTTAGATGTAATACGCCTGGTAGAATAAAACCAACGGATGCCCATCTATGGTAAGCAGCTGCGGGTAAGTATAGCGTTGCTGCTACTACGTAGGAGAAATTTAAAAGACTCATAAAGAAAAAGCCAAGTCCAAGGTGCAAAGTACTTTTAGATTTCCCGGGGAGCGTTACTAGATAGATTGCTAATAAGAAAGTGAAAATAAAACTGAGAAACGTTCCAAAGGAAAGATAATTTAAATAGATTGAGTCATACAAAGAATGAAAAAAAGTCATTTATTTCTCCAAAAGCCTTAAGCGTAAAAAGACAGACGCAGATTATTACATACGCATTTTAAAAATCAACCAAAGAATTGCTAAATTGAAAAAAATTTACTTATTACACTATCTTAAGTAGGTATATAATTAATCCAAAAGAAAATCTTGTGCATCAAGTTCCTCGGCACCTCGATGTGGATATGCTTGCTCAAAGAATAAAGCAGACAAAAGCTCGAAATCGTCGTCTACAGGAAAATTTTTTTCTTCGAAAAATTCGTTTCGTCTTTTAATTAAAAGTGAAATCGTTCGGTCTTCTAGAGAAAATGTCACGCTACCCCTATTAAGTCTTTTAATTAGCCAAATAAGGTTGTGAACTGAGTATTCTCCTAATACCTCAAGGGTTGCAAGAGTAGGCTCTGTGAGCATTAGAGTTTCTGTTAAGTAAACTGGAATTTTTAGAAATTCTGCATTCTTTGATTCTTGGTACTGTTCCAAGTTATCAGAAATTGTTTCAAGGATAGAAAAAGTATGACGGTAAGACTTTGTAACGACATCTGCATACTTCTCTTTCGAATTCGAAAGTTCTAGTAGATTAATAAACGCATCTTCTTTTTGCGCTTTGATGAGAATTTGATCGTTTGATCTTGGGGTCGGCGGAATCAAAAGAATATAAAGATACTTTGTTTCTAAGGCAAATCTTGATTCTTTCGGAATATAGTATTCAATCCAAATAGGCTCTTTGTAATAATTGACTTGCTCGTCTGGTGCTAAATCTGGCGTTACTTTTAAAGACTTTAACTTCCTCACATCATCTGTAATGACTTTCTTGCCCTCAACACGGGTTCGTGATTGCTTGATTTGCTTTAGTTCATTCCGATTTAAGATTGGCTTTGGCTTAAAACTAGATTCCATTGTCTTTATTGTCGGAAGTTTTGCCATGGTTCGACACGCATATTTGGAAGTTGCTGCTCACCACTGGCTCCGGCACAGAGTCACGGAGAGAATTTGGAAAGTCGTCATTCCCGAAACTTGTCCCCGAAATCTTTTATCGGGGATCTATCGGGAATCTCTCGATGTTGAGTTTTTACATTGTATCTAGACAATATTTAGGGCGCTCCGCTGCCACTGCGGATTACCTTTTCATTTGTTTTCCCCTTCTCTACGCAACCTTATTAACATACAAATACTTCTGAAACTCTACGAATAGAGAACTAATATTCACAACGTCGCCTAATACTTCTTTTGCGTCTTCTAGGGATTGGTATTTATTTGTGAGTAGGACGGGTAATTTCTCTTGGTCGAGTTCTTCTACGCCGGTTTCGATGTATTTACTTAAAACGAATTCTATAAATTCTTTTTGTTTGTCGTTGAGCATTGCAAAGATGGATGCTTCGGCTGCGGCTACTCTTGCTTCTCTGGTAATGGGTTTTATATCGCTGTTGAATACATATTCTAATACATCGAATAGGTCACTTTTTTCAGCGTTGATTAATTGTTGTAGTGTGGTTAATTCATCTTTACCGTAACCGGCTGCATCTAGTTTTTCTAAAAGAATTTTTCTTGTCATGGGCTTACTCCAAATGGCTCGTAATTCTTCTTCACTTTTGAAGAATTCAGGTAATGCGCCAAATAGAGTTTGTAAAAATTCTTCCGATGAGATTGGCTTTCCGGAGGCACTCCAAAAAGAAGTTGCCATCATGTGTTGAATCTCTCTTTCCTTTCCATCGCGGAGTTTTACTTTTATTTTTTTACGTTTATCTCCGCCGCCTTCTCCTTCCTCCCCACTTGTCGGTTCTCCAGGCTCTCTAGGTGGTTTTGGTTCATCTTCTAGAGGTTCTGGCTCTAGTGGCTCACCATCCCATTCGGGATCGGCGAAGTGATGAAACGCATCTGTAAAGTCATAGATAGTAAAAAATTCTTTTCCATCGAATAATCTTGTCCCTCTTCCTACGATTTGTTTGAACTCTATCATCGAATTTACAGGACGCAGTAAAACAATATTACGAATGTTTCTTGCATCTACACCTGTAGAAAGTTTTTGCGAAGTGGTTAAGATGGTAGGAATCATTTTTTCGTTGTCTTGGAATTCTCGTAAAAACTGTTCTCCTATTTCTCCATCGTTAGCCGTTACCCGCACACAATAATTCACTTCGACCCCTTCGAGAGCCTCAGGGTTCGAAGATATTGCTGTTATTGTGTTGCCTGAGGCTCTCGAAGGCAACTTTCTCGAAGCCTTATATTGGTTTACCAAATCACGAATTGCGGCGGTGTGGTCTTGTGTAGCACAAAAAATAATTGCTTTTTCTTTTTGATTGGCTTCGTCCATATAAACCTTAACGCGCTTTTCTTCTCTGGATTTTATCTCGATGATTTTATTAAAATCGGATTCAGTGTAAAGTTTTCCTTGTTCAATATCTCCTTCCACAACTATATCATCGCTTGTATAAATATAATCGTCTATCGTTGTCTTAATACGTTTTACTTTGAAAGGAGTTAGGAAACCATCATTGATTCCTTCTTTGAGCGAGTAAATGTAAACAGGCTCACCAAAATATCTATAAGTGTCAACATTGTCTTTACGTTTTGGTGTAGCGGTTAATCCCAATTGGACTGCGGGAGAAAAATATTCTAAAATATCTCTCCAATTTCCTTCGTCATTCGCACCGCCTCTGTGACACTCATCTATCACAATAAAATCAAAATAATCTTTTGGGTATTCACCGAAATAGTATTTCGTCACTTCGAGAGCCTCAGTGACCGGAGTGGTGCCTGAGGTTCTCGAAGGCACCATGAAGGTTTGAAAGATGGTAAAGAAAATACTTCCGTTCGTTGGAACCTTGCCGGACTTTCTGATTTCATTCGGTTTTATTCTTACCAGCGCATCTTCCGGAAAAGCGGAGAAGGCGTTGAATGCCTGGTTCGCTAAAATATTTCTATCTGCTAGAAATAAAATACGTGGTCTTCTATTAATTGTTAATGGTGAATTATTAATGGTTAATTGACAAGGTATCGGTTGTTAATTTATCATTAACCATTGACAATTTATAATTATTCAGATTCCAACGGGTTTGAAATAATTTCCACGCAATTTGAAAGGCGATAAATGTTTTTCCTGTGCCTGTGGCTAATGTCAACAAGATGCGCTCTTTCTTATTTGCAATCGCTTCTAAGGTTCTGTTGACAGCTATTTCCTGATAGTATCTAGGGTCGTTTTTATCTTTTACATATTCGAATGGAAGAGTGCTAAATTTTTCTCTCCAATGTGCAATGGAATTGGCACGTTCGATCCCTTCGAGAGCCTCAGGGTTCGACTTATCTGCATCGGTGGCTGAGGCTCTCGAAGCCACCTGATAGGTTTTATTCCAAAGTTCTACCGGTGAAAGGTAATTAGCCGCTAAGCCTTCCTTACCAGTTTTCATATCAATGCTATAAATTTCTTTTCCATTCGTGGAATAAGTAGTTTCTACTTTTAATTTATCTGCATACAGCTTGGCTTGTGCTACACCTTCGCCAACTTCCTCTTCATTGCTCTTTGCCTCTACAACCGCGAGTTTAATTCCTTTATAGACTAGCACATAATCGGCTATTAACTTCTTTCCACGAGTTCCACCAGTTTGAATTTTACCGGCTGTAATCGTATATTCTCGAAGGACTTTTGGTCCTTCTACAACACCCCAGCCACAAGCTTTTAGTTTAGGATCAATTAGTTCTGCTCTTGTTTCAGCTTCGTTCATATTAACCTCTGCATCACATATCCATCACATAAAAAAGTGCTAAAAATCAATGTCTGGACGTTCTTTGGGGTACCTGCTATCACATAACCGTCACATAAGATTTTAAGCCCAAAACGGAATGTAACTCGCATATTTTTATTGAGCATTTTATTGAGCATTTAATCATTTTCCCATGTATTTTGCTCAATAGAGTATCTTGTCCACTTATTAACTCCGTCTGAAACAAGCTTTCCAGCTTCTACCATCTGTTTTAGAAATCTTCTTACCTTATGCTTATTGATTTCTAACCCGATGCGTTGGTGGATTTCACTAAATGCACTGTTGGGATATGCTTTAATATCTTTTATAATTAGTTCTTCTAGTCTATGGTCTTCAATATTTTTCAGATTAGTTTTTCCTTTAAAATTGATTTGGCGAATAAATTCTGGATTTACTGAATATTGAGTTCCCTTCCCCTTTCCTGTTTTTATGACCAATTTTAAATCAACCAATCTTCCTAACCAATTTTTTAATCCATTTTCTTCATCTTGATTTAAAATGTCAGAAATCTCATGAGCGGTAAATGACTGTTGTTGAGCTATCAAACCAAGGGAAATAACCTCTTTTTGTCGCAGAGAGAATTCAAAACTTGCCCGATCCATGAGACGAACGACTTCTTTACTTACAAATTGCTTTTTTACTATAACAATAACTCGATCATTTGTCTCTTTTACAATGGGGATTGGTTTTCCAGAACCTAATAATTTTGCATACACTAAATCATAGCCACTGCCTTCTTTTTCCATTAATCCCAAATCATAAAAAACCTTAGAGATGTGTTCATTTCTCCGAATAGACTGGCTAAGAATATTTTTCGGAGTTACACCAAAAGGTAAACCACCTGGGCTGTGAATCTCCATTCGGTCTGGGTATATATTTATAAAAATATCTCCTCTTGTTGAATACGTACGGTGTACCAATGCATTCACCACCAATTCCCGAACCACTTCAATCGGAAAAAATGGAATATTTTTCCTAAACATTCCTTCTGATACTTCTACACTTTCTTGCCAATCAGGTACATCATTTACTATTCGCTCTAAAAGTTCTTTTGGATTTAAAACATAGTCATCCAATAAAAGTTTCCATACCTTTTCATCTCTTTCATTATACCGAATAACTTGAATTGCAGGAGGATACAATAAAGATGCTCTGTCATTTCTTTTCCCAATCCATAAAACTCCCAAGTTCGTTAAAGTATCATTTTTTTGAAAAAAATAAAAATCTAATATTTCTTCATCGCTCATTTCTTTAACGAAACTACTTACACGACTAGATTTTCTGATCTCCTGTAAGAATACATTACACTTTTGTTTGTCATATTGATTAGATGAAATTTTTTTATTTGTTTGTTCTTCCCATAAATAAGCATTTTTATCTGCCGCTAATCGTGCCATTTCATCAGGCGGGATCGGTTTACACTCGTCATGCACTCGAATGTAATATTTGCCATCTGTAGTGGACGCGATAGACTGTGAGTTTCTTATCACCTGAATTTTTATGTATTCACTACCATTTTCAGATATTTCGATAGTCGCCACAACTGCAACATTGATTGTTCTGTTGGAAATATTTTTCTGAATCAAATCAGGAAAATTTCGATCATTCAATTTTTGATTTTCAGGAGGAAAATTTTCGTTATCCTCAATCCCAATTAATATAATGCCACCTTGTGCATTCGCAAAACAAACACAATCTCTAGCTAATGAATCCCAATCAGTTTGCCGTCCTTTCAGAAATTTAATCGACTTTTTTCTATATTTTTATTTTCCTGCATTAGGCAAACATCCTTTTCTCACGACAATTCCCCATTAAACGCTTTCTGTAAAATAGATTTTTTCAGTTCTTCTAAATCGTTTATTTTCTGTTCGTAGATGGCTTCTAGTTTTTTTGTTTCGGCTGAAAGTGCATCGAGTTTTTTTACAATAGCTTGTTGTTCATTTAAGAGTGGTAATGATATAGAATATTCTTTTATCATTGGTATAGTTAGTTGAGGTATTGCAGACCCGCTACTTAAAATTTCTAAATTTTGTATCGAGTATTTTAAAAATTCTACAGTAATTATTTTAGTATTTGGGATTAATACAATAAGCCTAATAATTGGAAAGAATGGTTCATATCTTATCTCAGTATGTCCAGTACCACTGCCTCTTCCTGCAATCGTTATTGAGGGTTCATTAACTCTACTAATGTTGGTAAATCCGTATAATCCATTGTCCTTAACTGCGTTAGCAAGTATTGGGATTTTATATTTCTCGTTTTTATTTTTCGAAAAGTTATCTTTAGGTACATCCCCACCAGCGAACATTTCCTTACAAACTGATGCAAGTGAAACTTTGCTATCAATATCTGCTAGGTTTTGGAAAACTCGACTTTTTTCACTTTCAAAAAGCTCTTTCGCATTTTTGAGATTTTGTTCGGCGTTGGCTTTTGCTTTTGCGATAGCCGCAAAGGCTTTATCTAAAGTAGCGACTATTCGTTGTTGTTCGGGGAGAGGGGGGAGGGGGATTTCCATTCCTTGTATCATACCAAGCTTTAGAAATTTTGTATTCGCGCCAACTGACTGTTCTTTGAATTTTTTTAAGTGATTAATTAATTGATGATTTAAGTAGCTATAAATAAGTTTGTTTTCATCTATAACTGTAATTACATAAGTTCGCTGATATGCATTAAACTTTCCTTTGTAATGCTTTACATTAAAATCCCCACTTGCATTATTTCCTGCTAAAAGAATTGCTTCACAATCAAAGGCATACCTATCAATTGCGAAAGTTTCTCGCGAACAAGTAAAAAATGGATATTGTCCGCCTTCTACCATTGCATTAGAATCTAACTTACCTGTTTTTATGTTGACTAAGTCACCCAACTTTTTCACTTCCCAATCTTTCTTTAATTTACCATTCATCATTGACAATTAACCATTATCCTCTACTGTAGAGTTGCCTTCGAGAGCCTCAGGCAACGCGTTAAGGTCGGTGGTTGAGTTCCTTCTAGCGGTGGCTTCGAGAACCTCAGCCTCCGGACTCTCGGTAATAGCGGTGTCTTCGGTGCCTGAGGCTCTCGAAGGCATCGAAGGCATAATATCTCTATAAGCCAGAGACAAATTCGGTAATTGATTATGCTGATTATTTATCAAGGCTTCCTTCTTTTTTCTATTCCAACCTTGGACTTGTTTTTCTCTATAAAATGCTTCATCAATTCTTTCAAACTCTTCTAAGTAAACTAAGGTTACGGGTAATCGTTTTTTTGTGTGATTAGCTCCTTCACCGTTCTTATGTTGTTCTAATCT
The DNA here is from genome assembly GCA_025360185.1 of Leptospiraceae bacterium. Taxonomy (GTDB): domain Bacteria; phylum Spirochaetota; class Leptospiria; order Leptospirales; family Leptospiraceae; genus UBA2033. The sequence goes on from JANYCR010000302.1 coordinate 23,733, forward strand.
TAGTTCAATATTATTTGTGCTGCCTACATAGTAACTTCCATCTGAGCATTCTAGAATATACATCCATCCTCTCATATTAGTTGCTTTGTATGCCTACGGTGGCTTCGAGTGCCTCAACCACCGGTCTATTTGTTATAGCGTTGCCTTCGAACCCTGAGGCTCTCGAAGGGCTTGAAGGCA
>JANYCR010000305.1 GCA_025360185.1 Leptospiraceae bacterium
GAAAAAGAAGAATTATGAAATAAAGTAAGCAGATGACAAATTTCAAAAGATTTAGTTTTATTAAAGCTACTTCTAATTAAAAAGCCTTTCCCCTTATTTTTCTATTATCTTGATTTATCTTTCTTACTTTTGTCCTCTCTACTAAGTTTTTTCATATTGAGGGTATTGAGCCTACCACAAGGTTTAGATTATTTATTTTTTTCGTTACCATTTATTGCTCTATGTTTAATTTACAGAAAAAATTTTAAACTAGAACCAAAAGAAATTTTTTACAATCTATTGATTTCTTTTAGTTCTGCAATTTTATTCTTCTTTCTTTTTTTCTTTAGCACAATTTGGATAGCAATATTTGGAACTTGGCATATTGATTAGGAAAAATTCTCCTTGTAATTAATTAAATTATGTATTGTAAAAATTAAAAATAATATCTACCTGCAAGCGCCAAGCCAGCATTTACCCCATCACGTCCAATCAGAAATACATTAACGTAGACTTCAGCGGATAATTCAAATTTTTTATCTGCATTCTTCCAGGAAATTCCAACGGGCGCCCTTATTCCAAGAGAATTCTCGTAATTATCCCTATCATTCTGAAAAAAATGGAGTATATTTCCTCTACCATGTCCTTTCCCTTCCCCTGAGCCTTTGCCCCTGCCACCACGCTCTTCTAGCACTGCACCGCCGCCACCATATAAAGATAGTGAATCATTGATCTGGTAGAAGTTATATAGTAGAACTCCGTGCAAATGAAATCTGCCTCTTCCTAAAACACCCAAACCTAAGCTACTTTCAATTGATAATTTATCATTCAGTAGGTATTTGCCTGTAATCCCCGTTGGACCCAGTAGAGTTAAGCCTAATCCTAATTTGCCACCGCTGCCCGAGCTTGAACTATTTGATGCAGCCTTGCTTTCTTCTGCCGCAAGTCCCTGAAGAAATAGAAAGATTACTAAAATAAATATCTTTTTCATAAGATGTCCTCATATAATTTTTAAAATCTAATATTTCTACTGATTCCATTTTACCATCAGGGCAGGGTATTCGCATTTATCCAATCCTAAATGCTTGTTTTATAAAAATTACAAGTTATTTTTTGGTAGAAATATTTTTACAACGGGGGACGCTTATTATGATTATGAAATTATTTGTCGGGATTGCAATCGTTTTTCAGCCTATTTGTATGCGGAAAATTAGTTAAGTCTTCGAATTAAAAATAAATATAGAATAGAATTTAGAAGAAGAATAATAAAAACAATAGCGAATAGAGAAATAGAATCCTTTAGTAGAAAATAAATTGGAATGGATTGCAAATTGCAAAGACTAAAGAGTATAGTCGTTAGCCGCTTGTCTAAAGAGTGAAGAGTGATCTTTTGATAAAGATGTTCTCTATGAGCGCGAAAGATATTTTCTCTTCTGTATAATCTTTTCAGTATTGTCAAAACCCCATCTACCCAAAAAACAGGAATTAGTAAAAAACCATATCCCAAGTCTATGACGTGGTCGCTATTTCCTAGAAATGGTAGAATAGCAATCATATACCCAAGAGGCAAAGATCCAGTATCCCCCATAAAAAGTCTCGCTGGCGGAAAATTAAAGAATACAAAAGATCCAAGACAAACGACTAATAATATAATTATAGTTTGATTATTTTCAGGAAGCCCACTTGCGATAAAACGAAAAATGAGTAGGGCAGTAAAAGTTGAAAGGGTAAGGTATAAATCTAATCCATCCATAAAATTACAAACATTCGTCACAAATATTATATAACCCGCAAGTACAATGCTATAGAATATTTTTGGAACGTCAGGCGCAAAGCCTAATAGTTGAAAGTCAGGAAAGAATAAATATGTATAGGGAATAAAAAAAACAATTTCAAAGAATAGTTTTCTTCTCGAACTAAAATTATACCGGTCATCCAAAAATCCAATGGCGAGGCAAACTAAAAGTCCAGGAACAGTCCGAAATAAAAGTTGTATGTCTCCCATTCCTTTTCCAGAATAAAAAACTACATAGAAGAGGCTAATGATGAATAGACTAATAAACACAAGTCCCGCCGATTTTTTCGTTGGGTATTCGTGCATACTCCGGTGGTTCGGAACATCTAAATGCGAAAAGAATTTTGAGTGATAGAATGCCCAGAGTAAAAGAGTGGAAGAAAAGAAAACACTTCCAAATAGTATTAAATTCTCTGAGTTAAACACAATCCCATGAAATTAGATTCCATTAAATTGAAAAGTGGAAAAATTATGTATTCTGAATTCTATAAATACATCCCTTTGCAATTGCTGTGCTGTCAATTAGATAGGCTTTACAGTCTACAGACCACTGTTCATAAACATCTGTATTTTTGGTTTTTAACAAAGCCTTTTCGTATAACAGGCTACAAATATAACGCGCAGTAAGAATCATTAGGTTTTCAGCGAGTTTTTCTTTTGTTTCATCTGAAAGAATAGAGCGCAAACTCTCCGTAGCCGCTTCTAAGATTTCTTCTTGCTCTAATAAAAATTTAGAAGGAGATGCAATTTCTTTTTTTAGTTCTACAAGATGTTTTCTAAAAATTCCTTCTTCACTCATCCCTGCAAGGATTGCTCCTGTTGCAATACGAACATGAATTTGACTTGTTCCTTCATAGATTGTATTAATTCTCGAATCTCGAAAAAATCTAGATACATCATAGTCTTCCGTGTAACCCGCACCACCATGAATTTGCACTGCGAGGTTAGCACATTTGTGCCCCTCTTCCGAACAGTAATATTTTGCTATAGGTGTTAGAATAGAAGCAAGCGTAGAGTAGGATTTTACTATTTCATCTTTTCTAATTTCTCTATCTTCTTTGCCAGCCCTTTCAAGTCGAATTTGGTGGTGTTGGTACATATCGATTATGCGCGAAGTCTCAAACGTAAGAAGTCGCATCGCGTTTGTTTCCCGCTTTATTTTATGCAACATTTCTGCTACTGCTGGAATTTCGGAAATGGGTTTACTGAACTGTAGCCGTTCGTTTGCATACTTTGAACATTCGTAAAATACTCCAGCCCCGCCACCCGGACCACCTGCGGCACTGCCAAGTCGCATGAAGTTTGTCATCCCTGCCGTATAACGTGTAAGTCCAAGACCTTCTCCTCCTAAAATTTCTGCATAAGAATTTTCATATACAATTTCGCAGGTGGGTGACGCGTGTATCCCCATCTTCTTTTCAATTCCTCCTACGAATACATCCGAGCTTTTTACGATAAATACGGATAAGCCCCTAGCACCTCCGCCTTGTTTTCCTGTGCGTGCTAGTGTGAGAAGTAGAGAAGGGTGATCTCCCAGTCCACAGCCTTGTGAAATAAAGCGCTTAGTTCCTGTTATTCGGTAACTTCCATCTTCTTGTTTAATTGCCATCGTGCGAACATTGTTTAAGTCAGATCCAAAGTCCGGTTCAGTCAATGCCATTGCAAATAAGCATTCGCCGGTAGCCGCTTTAGATGCATACTTTTCAATTTGTTCTGGTGTTCCGAACCGAGAAACAATCTGTGCCAGATTAAGTAGAGTGTTAGTCATGCAGAAAGAAACATCTCCCCTTGCCATAATCATTGCGTATAACGCACCGACAGTGGCAGGAAATCCAAGTCCACCTGCTTCTCGTGAGATTGCGTATGCCATTAGCCCCGTAGTTCTAAACTTCTCGTAAATTTCTATTGTTTCTTTTGGGAAAATTACTTTTCCATTTTCATACCTTAGTTCAGTTCTATCCATCGCTCGAGAAACTTGAGAAACTTCTCTTCCGAAAAATTCGCCCAGCGATTCCAGGCTGGATTTATATAACTCAAATGCTTCTTCTACATTTGACGGTGCCATTTCGTATTTAGGATTTCCTGTCTTTTGAAATATCGCATAGTCAAAAAACTCAGACCCTTCTGTTGCTTCTATAATAGATTTCCAATCGATTAAATAATTGAATACAATCTGTAAATCTTCATCGTCAGTGAAATAGTTATTTGAAATCATTGTATACTTTCCTTTTTTTACCACCGATGAACACCGAGGACACCGATAAAAGATGATAAAGCAATACGAGATTTTTCGAAACTCGCGAAGGATTTTCTTATGAAACTCTTCGTGGTTAATCTTCTACTATGTTTGTCAGATAGACCTCTCACTAAAAGATGTTCGAGGTGACATCATACACTTCCTTATCCGTGTCCATCGGTGGTAATTTTTTAAATTGCGTGTGCCGCTTCTAGTCCTTCAAGAAACGCTCGCTTGGCATCAATTCCTTTTGCGTCTTTGGCGCCACCTATTAGGATTACTTGCTT
>JANYCR010000360.1 GCA_025360185.1 Leptospiraceae bacterium
GCCCTATAAAGAAATCCTGCAAGTAAAAAAGATAAATAAGAAGCGATGTATCCCAGAAAGAAAAACTCAAAATACTTTGGATTTACGTGATCTGTCAGAAAATAAAGCAAGCGTTGTAGATATGTATGCCGGATATAAAAAAATTCTCCGTACATCTGCGGATAATGAATAACAGAGTGAAAGAATAGAGCGAGAGTAAATAGAATAAAGACCGTATAGGTTGAATACTTTCTTTTTTTTGATTTAGAGTTTAGTTTATCACAAGGAAAAAATTCATCTAATAGAAAATCCACAGTGATTTGCAAAACAGAATAGAATATATAGTAAATCAAAAAAATCTTTAGATTCACTAGTAATATTAAGTAAAAGAAATCTCCGTTTAAAATCGAATGAATTTCACTACTGAGGTCAAATCCCATTACGCGAAAGGAAGTATTTAGGATTAGGCAGAGCAAATAGAGAATTAGAGAAAAACGAAATGCCCTGCCGGTATTTTGAAAAATTGTGCGGAATATAGACAAATTTTCCTATTCCCCTTGTGGCTTTTTCAATTCAGGAACTGGCAGATTTTCTGGAACACTTGGCTCTGGCTCGGGAAGCTTTTCTTTCGGCGGTTCTGGCTCTGGAACTATTTCGGTAGACTTATTACTATTATCCTCTGGCTCATCCTCAAAACTAGTTCCTTCCTCTGTTGCCGGGTTAATTTTCTGAGTTTCGACTTTTACTTCCGGCGGAGGACTTGCGTTAGCCCCCGGCTCTGAGCCTTTAAAATAATACTGTGAATAAATAGGAAACTTACAATCAGGTGCATCTTGTAAAAGTATACCCAGCTCTCCACAAATATCTACTTGCACGAAGTCACCTTCGAACGGTTTCACTAATTTTTCATCGGGGCTAATTCTTGAACGCATAAAGTTCATATACCGCAACCATACCTGTCCGCTAATACCCGCACCAGAACCCGGAAAAGGTGCACTCTGGTCATTACCGACCCAAACAGTGGTAACGTTACCTGGAAAAATTCCAGCAAACCAGGAATCACGAATTCCTTTGCGGTTTCCCCATTTTGCCGCTGCTTTCTTAGGAGTCTGAACGGTTCCCGTTTTTCCAGCGACAGGAATTTTATCTTTTTCTTTTACTCGAATGGGTAATGTGCCTTCGCCGCTGAGCACAGATTCTAAAAGATTCATCGCCATTGCACAGGCAACAGGATCAAGGATTTGTTCACTCGCTTCTTCTGTATACAACTCCGGTGGGGTTCTATCAATATCGTCGTCATCTGTAATCTTTAAAATTTTTTTTGGTCGAATTTTCATTCCGCCGTTTGCGATTGTGCTATATACTATGGCAAGCTCCATCGGGCTAAGTTCCCCTGAGCCGAGCGCCAAAGATAGATTATTCCCAAATCGCTCTTTAAGTTCTGGAACAGGGATAGAGAGGATAAGCGACATTTTCTCCAAGAAATATCCAACTCCTACTTCCTGTAAAAGTTTTACTGCAACTGTGTTGACCGATTGAGCGAGGGCATGTCTCGCTGTGATAAAACCTTTGTAAGATCCATACCAGTTTCTAGGTGTGTATCCGCCGATATTAATTTTTTCATCTTTTACAATTGACGAGGGGGTAATGATGTGTTTCTCCAATGCGAGTGCAAAGATAATCCCTTTGATAGCAGAGCCCGGTTGTCTTTTCGATTCTTCAGCACGGTTGAGCCTGTATACGGAGGAAATTTTATAAGCACCGACTAACGCTTCTACATTTCCATTGAATGGATTGAGTGAAACTGCACTCCCATTCATATTGTCGATGATTTCCGACTCTCGTTTTGCTTCTTCGTCATTTCCTTTTTTGATATAGGCTTGTTTTTCTTTGTCTAAAACTTTTCGAACATCTTCAATTCCTTCGCGCAGAGATGCTTCGATTACACTTTGTTTGTCGTAGTCAAGTGTGCTATAAATATTAAGAGAAGTTTTTTCTAATTCATCGTTGGTAAATTTTTCGAGGATATAGCGACGAATACTCTCATTGAAGTCTGGTGCAAGATTTACTTTGAAGTCGCGGTCAAATCCGAATTTGCCGATCTCGCTTGTGAATTTTACTTTTTCTGCTAGTTTTACTTCTGTAATTTTATAGGAATTTTTAAATTGGCGGATACTCTCGTCTATCTTCTTGGCA
>JANYCR010000408.1 GCA_025360185.1 Leptospiraceae bacterium
GCCAGGCAGTAGACGATTGGGCCGGAGAGCCGCTTGTGCTCGAGCCATGGCAGTGGATGATGATGGGCGAGGCCATGGCTCATGGCCCAGACGGCAGGCCGATCTGGAGACGGGTGGCCTTCATCCTGCCCCGGAAGAACACATAAGTATATCATAAGGCGCAAAATTCTTTTCATTATTTAGATATGTCTATTATCATATACTCCATTTTGGTTTTCTTAATTCGATTTCTTCTGTCAATACGATATTATAATATTGCCTGTGTCTCGGATTTCCCATTGTGGGGGATAATAGAGTATGCGCCTCTATAGATAATTCAAGCCTAAGACAAAAACATTCTATAAAAAATCGAGATGCATTTCTATCATTGTTAGGTGAAATCAAATCACTTGCCCTGATATATTGAAGTATATCTAACGCTGAACTCCCATTCAAATACATAGAACGAACTTCTTCGAGTGCGTTATCTCTCTGGGAGAAATGGAGATTCTCATACCATTTAAATATTCTAGATTCAATTCCTTTTTTTAATATTCCATTATACCCAGACATTTTTTCAATATTCAAATCTTTGGAAGTTAAGATATCTTCAGCTATTTTAGAATATCCTATTTCTAAACAAAAACATTCAATAAATAAACGAGAGGCATTCAGATCGCTATTAGGTAAAATTAAATCATTGTCTCTAATATATTGAAGCATTTCTAATGGAGACCTTCCATTCAAATACATAGAGCGAATTTCCTTTATTGCATTATCTCTTATCCGGTATTCATTTGCAAAAATGTGTTTGTTCGAATTTTTCCGTTTTAAGTCTTTAAAGTAGGAAATAACTATATAGAAAAAAGCAATCCAAAATAATAAAGAGGGTAACCAAAGATTAACTGAATCGAATCCTTCAAATATGGAAAGGATTAAAACTGGATGACCGAAACAAAAAAGTAAAAGTAAATACCATTCCACATCAGGATGACTTGGAAACACGAAGAGAAATATGAAGAAAAAGAAAATATACAAGTAAAAAATTCGTAAGCCGATCATGACTTGAAAATATACTTCTTAATTTTATTTTGTTCTTGAGATACCCGACTAAAAAAATCGGGAATGACAAAGACCCTAATTCAACGATAGCTCTTGTCTAGCTTTCTTTAGAACTTCTAGAATTTGATTGTGAATAAAACCATTTGAGATAACAACATCAGATGGATAAGTAATCATTTGGTCGCCTTTGTAGTCGGAGATGGTGGCACCTGCTTCTTTGAGGATAACAGATACTGCGGATAAGTCCCATAAACCTACACGTTTTTCCCAGAGTCCATCGATGCGACCTTCGGCTAACCAGCATAAGTCGAGAACGATAGAACCGGTTCTACGAATAGAGCGACCGGAAGTGAGAAACGCAGAAAGGTCTGCTAGGATTTCATGTAAAATAACTTTGCGATTAACTGGAAAGGAAGAAATTAACAAAGCTCGATCAAGAAGTTGAATTTCGGAAACTTTGATCTTGGATAAATTCTTAGTAACCCCTTGACCAAGAATTGCTTTGTAGATATCGTTTAACTCTGGAACAATTACAACTCCAGCTACATTGGAATCACGGTGTTGGATTCCAATAGAAATTGCATAGAGGGGAAGTTTGCGAAGAAAGTTCATCGAGCCGTCGATTGGATCAAGCACCCAGGTAAAATTATTTTTTCCATGTTGGTGGTGTTCTTCTTCGGAAGAAACGGAGTCATCTGGAAAAACTTTTGTGATTACCTTCATGAGCGCATCATGCACATTACGCTCAACTTGACCGAGTAAATGTTTTTCTTCTGCGTCAGTTAAGGTGGAAGAGATGGCTAATTCTTGTTGGATTCGTTTAACTGAGTCGATGATAAATCCAATCTTTTCTTCGATGAAGCTTACACGGGCTTGGATTTCTTCTAAGGGGAAGTTTAGTTCAGGAGCAGTAGCGTTACTCATAGTAATTAAACTATGAGTTCATCTTCACCCGAACGGGCAACCACAATTTCGCCCGCTTCTTCCAGTTTACGTATGATATTTACGATTTTTTGCTGTGCGTCTTCCACGTCTTTCAATCGAACTGGTCCCATGAAATCCATATCTTCTCGGAGTAGATTTGCTGCGCGTTTCGACATGTTCTTGAAAATCTTTTCTTGCACTTCGGAATCGACCGACTTGAGAGCTTTTGCAAGCTCGGTGTTGTCCACTTCGCGCATAACTTTCTGAATCGCACGGTCGTCGAGTAATACGATATCTTCGAATACGAACATACGTTTCTTGATTTCTTCTGCCAATTCCGGATCTTCTTCTTCGAGTGCTTCGATGATGGTTTTTTCCGTTCCACGATCTACGTTGTTGAGAATTTCTACCACAGAGTCGATACCACCCGCAGTCGTATAATCCTCGGATGCGAGAGTAGAGAGTTTACGCTCGAGTACTCGCTCTACCTCACGTAGCACGTCAGGACTTACCCTATCCATAGTTGCAATCCGCTTTGCAACTTCTGCTTGAATTGTATGAGGAAGGGCAGAGAGAATGCTTGCCGCTTTGTTTGGGTCAAGGTAAGAGAGGATTAACGCGATTGTCTGCGGATGCTCTCCTTGTATAAAGTTTAATAATTGCGCCGGGTCAGTTCTACGCACAAAGTCGAAAGGTCGGACTTGGAGAGAAGACGTCAGACGATTAATAATATCAATTGCTTTTTGATTTCCGAGAGCTTTTTCCAAGAGTGAACGGGCAAAATCGATACCACCGTTGGTGATAAAACCCTGTGCCATCATGAGTTCGTTGAACTCGACTAGTACTTTCTCTTTGTCTTCGGGGGTAATTTTATCTAAACGAGCAATCTCAAATGTAATTTGCTCAATTTCATCTTCTCGTAAATGTTTAAAAATTTCTGTGGATACTTCACTTCCTACAGCAATTAAGAAAATAGCAGCTTTTTGGCGACCGGTTAGGTTTGTCTTTTTACTTAGCATTTGAGATTCCTAGTTAAATATCGGACAAACTAAAATAAATCAATAAGGAAAAAACGTAATTACTAAAGATAATCTAATCACATTAGCGAAGACAAAAACTTTGCGATTGGCATTACACGGACATTGTCTTTGATATAGTCTTCCTTGGAATTCAAGACAACTTGGTAACAGTAAGGTATAGAAAGCCGGTCTTTAAAATAAAGTAGATTCTTATGGAGTTTATCAACACTTTGTTTTACTTCCACTGCAAACCAAGGTTTTTTGTCGATTGTGACTAGAAAGTCAACTTCTCTTTTTTCTTGGTCTCTTAGGTAATGCAATTCACATTTGTATCCTTCTCTATCCCAAAGGTAATTACAAAATTTCAAAAGATGAGAGGCAACCAGGTTTTCTAATTTAGCACCAGGATTTTTTATTTGAGACCAATCCCAGAGATAGAGTTTAGGTTCTTTTTTTAAAGCTCTGTATTTTTTGGATTGAAAAGGGAAAATTCTAAAAGAAAAATAAAACTCTTCTAAAATATCCATCCAGCGGCTAATCGCTCTATGACTCACTTGCAAATCTTCCCGTAGACTATTTAAGGATAAAATTCCTCCCGCTCTTTCAGGAAGAATTTCGCTTAGTATCTGCATACTTGAAATATCTTGGATAAGCGTTAACTCTCGAATATCCTCTTTAAAAAATCTTTCCATTCTCTCAAGATTCCAAATTCTAAGATGACGCTCGGATTGTTTCAAAAATGGTTCAGGGAAACCACCATAAGTCAATAAGTCACTGAGTGTATTTGTATAGTCTTTGGATTGAAAGGATAATTCTTCACCAGGATTTGGTAATTTATTACTGTATAGATTTTCTACCTCGCTTAAAGAAAAGGGATGAAGCCGATAGTAATGGTATCTCCCCTGTAATGAGTCACCACCTCGACGGTAAACGTTTAATCTTGCAGAGCCGGTAATAAAAAATTTATAACGCTCTTTATGTTCATCATACTCTCCCTTGATCCAAGTTTTCCAGCGAGAGTATTTATGAAATTCATCTAGTATGATTAGATTTGAATCAATCGACCAATTGCCTTCTAAAAAAGTTTTTTTATTTTTAATAGTATCCCAGTTATAGTAGTGCGCCGGAGAAAGTGTCTCTCCTATTTGTTTTGCCATTGTAGTTTTTCCTACCTGTCTAGGTCCGCCAAGAAATACCATTTTTTCGGCTAAACTCTCAATTATAGGGGGTTGTAGGTATCGAATCATTATTATAATTTTTGCTACATAGCAAAAATTACTACAATAATTTTTGCTATGTAGCAAAAATTACTACAAATCGAAAATCACTTTCTTTTTGAGGAATTTGTATTTAAACAACGAACACTTACTAATATGAGTTTATTCGTTTTCTGAAAAGTTCCGAGAATGCTATGAAAACCAAATGCTTGATGAGATTCAGCCTCCTCCGATGTCCAGTAGATTGGATTAAAAGATAGATTTTATTTTAAATAAAAGGTTTCCAATGATTCTAATTTGCAAAATTTGTCTAAGAGAGAACAAATAGAAACTAAGGATTCATAATTGGAAGATTCAGTTAAAAAAATACTGACCGAGATAGGGGAAGACCCAAATAGAGAAGGATTACTTAATACACCAAAACGTGTAGCTAAGGCATACGAGTTTTTGACTAGTGGATACAAAACGGATATACACAAACTTGTAAATGGAGCTATTTTTGAAGAGCGCATAGAGGGAATGGTGATAGTTAGGGACATTGAACTCTATTCTCTTTGCGAACATCATTTACTTCCTTTTTTCGGTCGAGCACACGTCGCGTATATCCCAAATAAAAAAATCATCGGGATAAGCAAGATTCCCCGCATCGTAGACGTATTTGCCCGTAGACTTCAAGTACAGGAGCGGTTAACAGATCAAGTTGCCAATGCAATTCAAGAAATTTTAGATCCCATCGGTGTTGGTGTAATTATGAAAGCAAAACATATGTGTATGATGATGCGCGGAGTAGAAAAACAAAATTCAGAACTTCTTACTTCTTGTATGCTCGGCGAGTTTCGGGATAGCCCCATTACCCGCAATGAGTTTCTCGATCTTATCCGCACAGGACAGTAAAATGTATCTCTGGTTTAAGGCTATTCATATTATTGCGCTTATCGCTTGGTTTGCGGGGATATTTTATATTTGGCGATTGTTTGTGTATCATGTTGAAGCAACTTCCGATGATGTTAAATCTACGTTAGCCGTCATGGAGCATAAACTTTATAAAATCATCATGGTTCCGGCAATGGTCGTCACGCTTGTATTTGGATTTGCCATGTTATATTTACAGTGGAATGCATTTGCTTATACAATTTGGATGTGGTTAAAAATATTTTTGGTCTTGTTAGTTGTTGGTCAACACCATCTAGCCAATTATTATCGAAAGAAACTTTTAGAAGGTGTCGTCTATCGTTCTAGAAAGTTTCGACTCTGGAATGAAGTTCCGACTTTGCTGATGATATTGATTGTGATTCTTGTTGTGTTGAAGCCGTTTTAAATTTAACCTCTGACGTTCGGTATCTAAGTGAATAAACACTGTTTGGCTCCCAAATGTGTAACGGGGCTCGTTTTGTTTCGCTTAGATTTATTGAAACTAGTTCTCTTTCTTTTATTAATGCATCCGCCAAGTCTAACGACATAGTATTTAAAATAAAAAAAGTCTTTGAAAAATGAAGAACTAAGCTTGCGGTAACGGTCCATTTAATTCGGTAAATAACAAGGACATATATTGCTTTCCTGTTTTTCTTCCATAACGTCGCCAACCAACTACACGTAAAACTTTTCCTCCAATATTTACATGCCCTTCGTAATCAGGGAGTTTATCGCTGGGTTTATTCTGGACTTTGAAAACTGTTCCAGTGTTGGGGGTAAGTTCGAAATTCATGGGCTCCTCCTTGTACTGAGTTGCATTCAAAAAAGAGCCGGATTCGTAAGATTGACTAAGTTAGATGCTTTTTCGCACAAGCGATTTGTCTTCTTAAGAATCCGGCTGACCTAAACCTATTTGGGGACGCTGCTGACACGCCAAGAAAGCTGGATTAACTTTCCTTATACTAAACAAGAATTTAGTATATTTTTATATATACTACACTTGTCTTTTTTGTCAAATAGAATTTAGATTTTTTACATCTTTTAATATTTTTTTTAGAACCTAATTAAGTGAATAAATTTCTTTGGTGACCGGTATGTAAACTTTTGCTTTAAAAATACATCTAAGTTAATATTTGACAGATTAGATGTGACGCATTCTTACTATCATAATGAAAAGTAAACATCTTAGAAAGGCATTTTATCTTTCCATTTCTACCAAAATCGTCTTAAGTATGCTACTTTGTTCTACTATTAATTGTATATCGACTAATCATGATTATTCGATTCACCCAAGCTTTGGAAACAGCCAATCAAAATTAGGTATGAGTCAAAAAGAAATCATTGAGAGTTTGGGAAAACCGGATGAAATTAGTAGTTACACTGATAGCTGGATTTTTACTTTTTAATTTCTCAAATAAAATTAACAACATAACTTTCTTGACTTATTTTTATCGAGATGACTGTTATCCTACTCTTCCGAAATACTCAATCTCGCGCTCGAGCAAGATACCGGAAGAAGAAAGAACTCTTTCCCGAATCGTATGTACAAGATAATGGACATCAGCCGCAGTCGCTCCGCCGATATTTACAATAAAATTACAATGCTCCGGTGATATTTGCGCACCACCACGGATAATTCCTCTTAGCCCTGCCTGGTCGATAAGCTTCCAACTTTTAATTGGATTTCCTTGTTCATCTTTGAAGCTGGGATTTTTAAATACTGAGCCAGCACTTTTTTTATTTTCCGGTTGGGAGGAATTTCTTTTATCTCGCTTATCTTTCAAAGACGCTTCGATTTCTTCGATATTACCCGCATCTACTTTTACTTGAATTCCAGTGATGATAGAATCTTTGTTGCGGAGAAACTCTGTAAACCGGTACCCATAATCTATTTCTTCTTTCTTTTTATGATGAAGCGTTCCATCTTTTATAAATTCTACGAATTCGGTTTTGTTAAATAACTCTCCGCCATAACAACCAGCATTTTGAATAACTGCACCACCGACCCATCCTGGGATTGTACTTAAAAATTCAACGCCAGTATATCCCATTTGGGAAATTTTTTTGAAGGTAGGTGTAGTGTTAGCCGCAGCTCCAATGTAAAAAACTCCATCCTCTATTTGCTTAAATTCTTTAAATTCCCCGGAGAGACGCAATGTGATAAAGTCATCTGGCTTATCTGAAATAAGTAAATTAGATCCTCCGCCTAATACTTTGTAAGGCGCATCTAATTGCTTTAGACTTTCTAGCGCTAGCACCAAACTTTCGTTATTCTCAGGCTCAATCACTAAAGGAGAAATTCCTCCAATTTTAAATGAGGATAATATGGATAAGTTTACATCTGTTCTGTATGATATATTTTTTCTTTTTAGATTTTCTATAAGTTCAGATATTTGGATTTCGGACAGGGTTTTCATTTATTCCAATATAGAATTTTAAAACAGGTAATAGGTCAATTCTTTTTGAAATTGTTTTTTTCCTTGCTTTAAAAACTAATTCTTATCATACAAGATGTAGGAGAATTTTATGCAGAAAGAAGAAAGAACTAAAACGCCAAAAGAAAGTGCAATCGAGACAAGGTACATTGTAATGCCAGACCATGCGAATCACTATGGAACTGCGTTCGGTGGTGTCATCATGTCGTGGATAGATTTAATAGCAGTCATGGTTGCCCAGAGACATTGTGAAAGAGAAGCTGTAACACTTTCTGTAGACAGGCTATCATTTATTTCTCCGATTCAAATTGGAGATCATGTAATTCTTCGCGCCAGTGTCAATTATACAGGAACAACTTCTATGGAAATTGGTGTGCAGGTAATCAAAGAAAACCCCTACAAGCAAGAAAAAGTTCGAGCGACTACTGCCTATTTGACGTTCGTCGCTTTAGATGAAAATAAAAAACCTGTTCCTGTTCCAAAAATTATTCCTGAAACAGAGGATGAAATTCGTCGATTTGAAAATGCAAAAATTCGCCAACAGTCTATGAAAGAATTGAAAGCTAAACTAAAGACAAAGCTTTAACTTCTAGCCAAATTTGAATCCCATGCCCAGTCTCTGATTCTGTTTACAATGGGTCCGCCGTCACCGAAGACTCTTTTATTGCCGAAATAGCGGCTTGACCCGCTGTGCTTGTTGCGCCTACTAGTAAATAATTCATGGAGCAAACATATCTGAAAATAAAATGTTTTGCTTGAATGAAGAGGCTACATCCAAATAAACTGTTGAATGAATAGGCTATTTCGTTTTGCTATTAGCCGTTTTATTCAAAACATTTTTTATATTAATTATGAATAGTAGCCAAGGCACTGAACCCAACTTTCAAAACTCCCTTTATTTTTGGGACTCGGAAATACTATTTGTATCCTGGGAAAATATTTCTTGGTTTACTGAAAATTCTTTTCATAAGCTTCATGCTGCTCTCATTATTATTCCAATCAACCAAAACTCTGAAATTATTATAGAGGATGGAAGTAGAATAAAATATTCCGGACTCATTGTTCCGCCAAATGTAAATCATAGAAATGAAGTAATGAACGCCCATGTTTTAATTTTGCAAATTGATCCTGATTCTATTTATTTTAATTCAATACGCACGCTCTTAGATAAAGGGATTACCACATTTGATTCCAAAAAAATTTCAAACCTCGAAGAGCGCGTAAGACAAATTATCCGTGAAGAAACATCTTGTTCTGAAGTTCTTTCTTTAAAAGAGTCCATTCTTGCCAACATACAATCCGAAAATCAAATTTCTAAACCACATAAACCGTTGGATAATAGAGTTTTACTCGCAGTAGATTATTTAAAAAATCTTCCAGATTTAACAGAGGACACTAGTCTTACTTATTTATCCAAATTAGTTGGGTTATCTCAAGACAGGTTTCGTCATTTATTTTCGGAGAACATGGGAATTTCGATTCGTAGATATATATTATATTTACGAATCAAAAAAACTGCTTTTTATTTAAGCCAGGGATTTAATCTTACCAGAGCAGCGCATAACTCCGGTTTTGCTGATTTAGCGCATCTAAGCCGAACATTTAGAGAAATGTACGGCAATAATCCTTCTTCTATGTTTCTAAAAGAAAGTAAGATTAAGTTTCATTTTTGTGATAATAAATAACTCACCCAGCCACGTACATCGACTCCACCAAAATATCTGGCACTTTCATAGAGCTAAAAGAATCATTGTATTCGTTAGAAAATCCACGAATCAATGGAAGTAAATCAAAGTAATTTGAATTGAGCGTAATGCGGTCAACGGGTCTTATGCGCTTGCCGTTTTGGTAGAGAAATCCTTGAACGCCGATGGAAATTTCACCTGAGATAGCAGAACAACCGGATGAGCCTTCTAGTTTTGTAATGAATAGACATTCGGGGTAAACAGCGAGTAACTCCTCTACGCTCTTTGTTCCTTTTTCTACAATTAGATTGGATGTGCTAGTTCCCGCTTTTCCGGCATAGGAGCGGCTTCCATTTCCAGTCGGTGCAATCCCTGCTTTCTTAGAAGATTCCAGATTATAAAGAAAAGTTTGGAGAACTCCATTTTTAACGATCGGAGTTTTTTTCGTCGCAACCCCTTCACTGTCAAAAAGCCTTGAGCCAGGGAAGCCAGGAATATGCGGATCACAGGTCATGGTAAATTCATCGACTGAAATTTTTTGATTCAATTTGTCGGCTAATCGAGATTGTCCTTTCTGAACAAGCTCCCCATAGTAAGGAGCTAAAAACATTCCTATGATTCCAGAACTCACTCGGTTAGAAAATACAACTGGATATTGTTTACTTTCGACTGGCTCGGCACCAAGTAATTCAAGTGCACGTTCCACTGCTTTCTTCGACATATAATCAGTATCGAAAATAGAATAAGATCTTCCTCCCTTAGAGTAGACTCCCATTTTACTCGACTCGCCTTCTTTTGCGACCACACCGAGTCCTGCGGATACTGCATTACCCCTGTCAGAATAAAAAACTCCTTTCGAATTTTGAATCACTGAATGAGCGGAAGATTTAGAAACTCCAAGGAAGGGAACATTTATAATCTTCTTGTCCTGGCTAAGAGCGATTTGCTCCAATTCCATTCCCAATTTAATCATTTGATCAAAACTAATCCTATCAACTTCTTCTTTATAGCGTTCCAGATCAATATCAGGAAGTTTCATAGCCTCCGGCAAGTCGATATCCATTACATCGGTTATTCGTGAGTGTGCGCTTGCATCTGTGACTGCTTGCTTAATTGCTTCCACGGAAAATTTTTCTGTATAGGCAATCCCGGGGCGACCATCTTTAAAAAGACGAATTCCAATTCCTCTAGAACTTGCAATTTCTGTGCTCTTAACTTTTCCTTCAAATACTTCTACACCTGATTCATCCGACTCAACGCCGATTACGTCGAAGCTATCAGCTGTTTGCCGCTTAGCTTCTGCACTCATAAATTCTACTGCTTCTTCTAATTTCATTATCTACCACCCACTAAAATTTCATCTACTTTTATACTTGGCTGACCAACCGTTACAGGAATAGAGCCTGATGAGGCACCGCACATACCGGCTGTTATCTCCAAGTCATCTCCTACCATAGAAATTTTAGGAAGAATTTCGTGTCCTTTTCCAATTAAGGTTGCACCTCGAACAGGAACAGTAATCTTTCCGTTCTTAATCAAATATCCTTCTTCAACGGCAAAATTGAATTCGCCGGTTGCTGGATTGACGGAGCCACCGCCCATTTTCTTCGCATAAAGTCCATCTTCAATCGAAAGAATCATTTCTTCGAACTTGTCTTTTCCTTTGTCGATATAAGTATTTCTCATACGAGACACCGGCGCATAATGGTAAGATTCCCTTCTCGCAGAACCAGTTCTTCGCGCTCCCGTTTCCATTGAGCCAACTCTATCAGAAAGATAATTTTTTAAAATTCCATTTTCAATAAGCACTGTCTTCTCGACCGGATAACCTTCATCATCCACATTGATAGATCCCCAAGAATTTGCAATAGCTCCTTCGTCAATGGCAGTCACAGAAGAGTGAGCAATTTGCTGACCGAGTTTATCACAGAAAGGAGAAGCTTTCTTGCGAATAGCCTCCGTCTCAAGCGGATGACCACAGGCTTCGTGAAATATCACTCCACCAAATCCATTTCCCATAACGATAGGCATTTTACGACCAGTTGCGTATCCAGAGGATAACATAAGTAAGGCTCTATCAGTTGCAGTCTTTGCGTAACTTGCTACATCTAAAGATTCAAAGAATTCAAATCCTCTCTGTGCGCCGGGAGATTCTCCGGCGGAAAACATTTCTCCACCGTCTTGTGCTGTAACTGACATAGAAAAACGTGATAGGACTCGGAAGTCTTTTACCATTAGCCCCTCACTATTAAATATTAAAATATTAGACACAGCATCAAATGCGCGCGCACTTACTTGTGCAATTTTAGGTGAGATAGCACGGGCGGTTTCATCTGCTAGTTTTAGTATGGATAATTTCTTTTCCTGTCCAATTTTTCTTGGGTCGAGGGTAACAGTATGTAGACTCGGAAATACTTTTTCTTGTAGATGAATTACTTTTCCTGCTTGGATAGATTGTTTAGTATCAGACTTTGTTTTAGACAGTGCTTCAATGAGTTGTAATAAATGCTCTTCGTCATCATTACTAGTATTCGCATAAAAAACTTCCGTTCCATAAATCATCCGAATTCCAATTCCATAATCCGTTCCTGCGCTCGCAGTCTCCACCTTACGGTTGTTATACGCTACTGATGCACCGCGTGTCTCTTCTACAAATATTTCTACAAAGTCTGCTTTTTTATCAAGCCCCGCTTGAATTATTTTCTCTGCTTTTCTCTCGTCCATTGATTGCTCCATAGTTGTTAGACGTTTTTGAAACTAAACGGAGTAGCCTTTCTGTCGAGTGAAATTTGTGTTTTTACTATAAAGAAGTCAGGAATCAACTTAAAAAATCATTTTCCGAATCCAAATTTTTACTTGTAAAAATTCATTCTCAAATCTAAGATAAAGGATAATGGAATTTGAGTGGGATATAGAAAAAGAAAAAGCAAATATCCGAAAGCACAAAATCTCATTTAAAGAAGCAATATTTGTATTCTCCGATAAGAATGCTTTAACTATTCCTGATGTAAATCATTCTGACTTTGAAGATCGTTGGGTTACGCTTGGATTAATTCCGAAAGGACAGATAATCCTTGTTATTCATACTTATAAAATAAGAAATTTGGAAAATACAATTAGAATTATTTCAGCAAGAAAAGCAACAAAGAAAGAAATGACTCAGTATACTAAGTCCTTAGAGTAAGGAGGGAAAATTACAATGAAAAAAGAATATGATTTCAGTAAAGCAGAGAAAGGAAAATTCTATGTTCCAGTAGATAAAATAAAAATTCCTATTTATCTTGATAAGAAAGTGCAATCGCATTATTTAAAATTGACTCATGATAAAAAAATAGATTTACAAACTTTAATTAATCAAACTCTAAAAAAGCAAATGTCTTTGGAAAAGAAAATTACGAAGTAGAGATTAATAGCTATTACCTTTATAAGAATATTTCAGTACAGGATGAAAAAACTAATCTTAATTCTATTAACACTCGGTTGTATAGATTCAAGTCAAGAAGAATATGAAATTCTTAGTATTGTAAATAATCCAAAAAATACAAACATTACCGATTATCCAAACATAAATGATAAAAATCTTTTAATCGAAGGAACTGATATAAATTCTTTGCGAAAAAATGCTTCCCTTTTTTATAAGCTCCATTGGATTGCAAGCAAAGGCAAAAGAGGATATACCTCAAAGCGTGCACTTAGTGAAATAAATGAAATCATAAAAAAACCAAAAAGCGATTTAGAAATAGAATTATTCTCAAATAGAATCGCTCTGATTACGAGAACTGAATCTGGTTTTTCTTCCGATGATTTAGTAAGAGTGCAAGACGCTTGGCATTTATCGAAAAAAAGATGGAAGCCAATATTAAATCATACAAATCACTTTTATAAAGTTAATCTTCAATACTTAAACGATGATGATTTTATTGATATCATAGTTGAAGGAGGATGCTGTGATAATGTTAAATACTCAATTTTCTTAGGCGATTCTAAAAATGACTTTCAATACATTCAGGATATTAGGGTTAGTGGACTTCCCGAAACTTATTTTAATGGGAAATGTAATAATCGAATAAAGGCAAACCACTTTCAAAATTTTTTTTATTCTAAAACTCTTTACTTTGATTGTAAGGAAAATAAATTTAGAGAAGTGAAATCGTTCTTTGCTATTTTTCTGAATGGGTTTTAAGTAGCGGATAATTCATATCATCCGTGTTAAAAAAAGAGAGTATTGTGATATTTTATACATGTAGGGAACGGTTTCAAACCGTTCCCTACGACGAAAATGCTCTTTAACATCCTAAATTATTTCTTAGTCGGAACAGTCACATCTTTCCCCGTTTTAAAGAAAAGATAAACGCGAATACAAAACATAACGACAGACATGACTGATTCATCGACAGGTCCTGGTATGTTTGGCAAAACTGGATAAATGAGTGCAAGTAAAACAGGCCAGTTGTTTTTAAAACTTTGTCTAAAG
>JANYCR010000443.1 GCA_025360185.1 Leptospiraceae bacterium
TATGGAACAAATCGCTATTATCCCTAAAAAATACTTGGATTCGATTGCAAAGCTTTCTCCCGGACCTATTACTTTTATTTTAGAAAAAAAAGATGAGTCTATTTTTTCTTCAGGTCTTTCTACGATAGGTGTAAGAATCCCATCGCACAATATTACAAATGCAATCCTTAGATTTTCAAATATTCCAATCTCTGCCCCTTCTGCAAACTTATCAGGTAAACCTTCTATTACCCGCTCCCGTGATGCGATAAATGAGTTTTCGGGTAAGGTGGATTTTATACTTACTGGGGATGACAGTGATATTGGTATCGAATCGACTGTGGTTGACCTGACGGGTGTAACTCCTGTTTTACTTAGACCGGGACGTATTTCTTTTTATGAGCTGGGAAAATTTTTCCCTACTATTAAAAATTATAAATCTATTTCTTTTGATAAACCCATAAGTCCCGGTATGAAATATAGGCATTATGCGCCTGATTGTGAAGTGATTCTTTTCAGAGAAGGGGATAGTTTACAAGAAGATGAATCCGTTGCCGTGATCGGATTTGCTCCACGACGGAATGTAAATTTTTACCAAGCCGTAAATTCGAACTTAGAATATATGCATCACCTGTATTCTTTCTTTATTGATTGCGATCTAAAGAAAATTAAAAAAGCCTATTGCGAAATTCCTATACAGGACGAATTTGAAGAGGTTTTACTGAATCGAATTGAAAAAGCCGTAATGAAATAAATTTCTAAAAATTCAAAAAAGAATTGTAAGGAAGCGAATCTCTATTAAGCATTGAATTAGCATTTATGAAAATAGGCATCATTACCAATACCCTCTCTACCCGAAATGACGGTCTTACCACACATGATCTTGCTTTTGCAGCTTTGCAACGCGGACATGAAGTTTACATGATGTCCGTGTATGATTTATATTCTGATATAAAAAATATCTACGCCAATGTCCGTGTCATTCAAAAGAAAGGCATCGAGACAAGGGTTGATTTAACGCGTAATCTAAAAAATTTTCCAGAAGAAAAGTTTGCTCTAAATAAATTAGATGTTCTAATGCTTAGGCACAAGCATGAGCCAGGGGATAAAGGAGAATCTTTTCACAAAACTGCAAGAGAATATGCATTTCATTTGCAAGAAGCGGGTGTCTTTGTATTCAATGATCCAAGGTATCTGCCTTTTGTTTCTTCCAAGCTTGCTACCCTTAGTCTGGATAATTCTATTTTGCCCCCACATCAATTGATTTCGGGTAATTTCGATGACCTGTATAAATACAGCAAAGACGTTTTGAAATACGAAGGTGTTATTAAACCGTTAGGCGGTAAAGGTGGAGAAGATATTTATTTTACCGAGAAAAGAAATCTGCGAAACAATCTCCGTGCATTACTCAAGCAGGGACCTATTCTAATTCAAAGTTATATTCCTAATAATGGGGATAAGCGAATTTTACTTTTAGATGGGGAGCCAATTGCCTGGTATTTACGAGTTGCCAATGAAGGTGAATTCTTAAATAATATTCATGCCGGCGGCAGACCTGTTCAGTGTGATCTGACAGAGAGAGATAAAAAAATTCTTGAAGCAGTTAAACCTAAGCTAAAAAAGTATGGAATGACATTTGCCGGAATTGATATTCTAGGAAATTATTTAAGCGAAATGAATACGGAAAATCCGGGTGGAACTGTGAGAGCAGATAAGCTTGGAAATTTTAATTCTAAAGAAAAAGTTATTGAGTTCTTAGAAAAGAAAAGAAAAAAATAAAATAATGAGGAGATAAAATGAAAATTACTCTTGCAGGAATTGAATTTGAAGAACTAAAAGAATTTACTATGTTTGTAAATTCGTTGGATTTATTTGGAGCGGTACAACTTAGAGATTCAATCAAAGATAAAAAAGGAAATATTTTAATTAAAGACAATGTAAATATCAAAGAGACCACTTTAAAAAAATTAGAATCCATTCCAGGTCAATTTGAATCCAAGTTTAGAGTCAATATGACATCTGAACTAACGGGTAGAATTAAAAAAGTATTAACTGCAGAAATTATGCCAGGAATTAAAAAATCGAAAAACGAGTTTATTTCCATTTTATATAACAATGATCAATCTAGTATTGTAAGTACGGAAGGTCTTATAAACAGTGCATTCTATTCCAATGACCTTGTACTTGTATTATATAAAATTATGCTCGAACAAAAAGATTTTTTTCAACATATTGTAAGCATGGGGCTTATGTGTTTGGGAACAGTTATTCAAAAAAATTATAACATAAAGTTAATTCACCGTTATGCGTTCCTTACGGGTCTATTTTCAGATATAGTTTTTTTTAGAACGGATTACTGGAGAAATTCTAATTTAGACGAAACTTTAATGGGAAAATTAGCTAAGTTGAACGGACAAATTGCGCAAAATGTTGCTATGCCAATGCAAATTGTTTCTGCTATTCAGAATCATGTCGTGAAAGGTGTTTATATCGTAGATAAACCCGATCCTATGGATTTTAATATTTTAAATCAGAATCCGTTTTTGGAAAACGTCCCAAGAGAAACAGGGGTTAGCGACGATTATGAACTTGTTGATAATGAACACTATGATGAAATAGTAAAAATTCTGACTGAATCGTTAAAAATAACACGCTTTATCTCTGAGACTTATAAAAGAATCAGTGGAGCTGATAATGTAGCTGAAAAATTAGTAGTAATGTTTTGTTACAATGTGGAAAGAGGTATTTTTAATCAAGAAATTGCAAATCCAATGATAGACAGGTTCAAAGAATATGAGCAAATTGTAAAACGGACTCGTAAGATTGCAGAGCTAGAAAATAAATGTACCTATCCTCCATCTGCTTGGGCTTACCCAAAACCAAAAGCAACACAAATTCTTTGTAAAAACAAAGTAATAGAATGTCCTCATTATATCGGTGGTTGGGATATAAACGTAGTAACCGCTCAAGAAGCAGTGGGTTATGTTGGCACTGCTTTAAAACCAGGCTCTTATCCAAAATGCAAATTGGAAAAAGAGTTGGGGGAATTGAAGGAGTAGGGGCATTTCGACTCCGCTCAATGTCCGAACTCTGAAGAGAAAAGGTAATGTTTCAGTAGAGTAAAAGAGTTGCTCCTTGAGCGGAGTCAAAAGGCGCGTAATCAGAAAAGCCCCTACTAATATAAAATCCTAGTCTTAATACTCATTGGATTTTTAATAATTTCTTCTTTGACTTGATCGCCTAGATTTTTATTTAGATCCATGATGAGATAACCAATATCAGCCGTAGTCGATAAAAATTGCGTGCTGATATTTGCACCCATATCAGAAACAATTTTGTTAATATCACGCAGGAATCCCGGTT
>JANYCR010000465.1 GCA_025360185.1 Leptospiraceae bacterium
CTCGGTGTTAAAGCCAAAAGACATGCCGCTGGTTGGAACGATGATTACCGCAGTAAAATCATAGGAGTTTAAATGCGTTCGCCCTAGGATAATAGGCTTTCTCCCCGCTATCTTACGAAATAGACTCTTTGATATAAACGACCAATAGACTTTGAAAAGATTTCGATGCCATCCGATGACGGTTTCGGGTTGAACTATGAAGAGATATTCTTTCCAATTTAAGAGAAATCGTTTTAGGAAAACCCAGAATAGAATAAAAGTAAAACCTGGTTTGATTTTCTTTCTATGCCTAGTTTTGAGAATAAGAATCTGTTGCTTGAGGGCGATATTTGCAAGTAAAGATTGATTAGAAGAGTCCAGAATCATTTTAAGAAATAGGAATTGAAAAAGAATGAGTAAGGCGAAAGACATGGAAGGGAGGAATATGTAGAAGAAATTGAATCTAATGTAAAGGAAAAAAGTGAAATAAAATAATCGAGTAAAAGTAATAAAATAACAAAAAAGCTAGACAGAAAATAAAAAACCTTAACAATACTCGACCGAGCAAAGAAAAACAAAAAGGTCTTAAAGGAGCATTACAGCGTGTTAAGGGGAAGAAGTCTCTGTTGCGGGTTTTTGGTTTTTTTGGCGTTACCGACATAGCCTTCCAAAGCCCATCAGGTGTGAAGGCATTATGGAACGACCCTTAGGGAGTGACATTGAGTTTAGTCTGCTAGGTTTGTGCCGTCAGCACAAAGGGTGGTTGCCACTTACACAAAACCAAAAAAAGGTAACAGTAAAGATCACCGTAACGCCCAGAATACCAATACAAAAATTACTGCGTAAAAAAAATCTCTACCTAAGTCTTAAAAAATAATAGCCAGTTGTGCAAAGAATTGCGACTAAGAAGGCAATAGTTAAATAATAGGGAAAAATATCGCCCGCGCTTTCATCTGCGGCAAATCCGAGTATGCCTACAAAACCTATCATAGATCCGAGAAACGAAAAAATTAAAATTAAAAATAGGCTTAGCAAATTTCGAAAGAGAGATTCTTCCGTATCGAATGGACTTTTAGCAATCGTAATCAAGTAACCATTCTATTAAAGAAATTGTGCAAGCTTACGAAAAGGAATATGACCGTCTCATCATTTTAAACTCGTATGATTTAATTTATGATTATATGAATGTAGTATCCTATTTCAAAATTAATTCTTTTTTATACCAACGAATTATTAAATCAGGAATACTCACAAATCTTTTTATGCACTTTGGTTATATCAACAAAAAGAAATTAGGTTTTTAATCTAGATCTTGATTTACTATTACTGTATCTTCTCTCGACGGATTGCGATTTTCCGGGTAGTCGGTAGAATAGTGTAAGCCGCGACTTTCTTTTCGCATCATCGCACAGCGGATAACTAGATCCGCCACTTGGACTAAGTTGCGAAGTTCTAAGAGAGCATTTGTAATAATGGTTCGATTGTAATAATCAACAACTTCTTTATAGATAAGTTCAATTCTTCTGTGTGCTCTCTCTAGGCGGAGGTTACTCCTAACTATCCCCACGTAATCATTCATGATACTTTTAATTTCATTTAGGTCATGAGAGATTAATACCCATTCTTCTGTGTTTTTTAATCCTTCTTTGTCCCACTCAGGAATTAATTTATGCTCTGGACTAAAATCTTTCTTTTCCGCAATAATATGATCGGCAATTCGATGAGAAAATACCAAACCTTCTAAGAGGCTATTCGATGCTAGTCGGTTACCGCCGTGAACTCCAGTGCAAGCAACTTCTCCGCAGGCATAGAGACTCTTGATGTTTGTGCGTCCTAAAACGTCAGTCGCCACACCTCCGCACATATAATGAGCGGCAGGAACAACGGGAATTGGAGTCTCAGTAATATCTAAACCAAGTGATTTGCATTTTTCATAGATAGATGGAAAGTGTCCAATGATTTCAGGTTTAATTAAATGAGTCACATCAAGTAATACATGACTCTCACCACTTTTTTTGAGTTCGTTATCAATCGCGCGAGCAACAATATCTCTCGGTGCGAGATCAGCCATAGGATGATACTCTTTCATAAAAGGCTCACCATTGATACGCTTTAGAATTCCACCTTTTCCTCGAACAGCTTCTGAGATTAAGAACGATTCGCCTGATTCGTGATAAAGCGAAGTAGGATGAAATTGAAAAAACTCCATGTTCTTAATGACAGCCCCTGCACGATAGGCGCAAGCAACTCCGTCACCAGTTGCAATGGATGGGTTTGTAGTGTGCAGATAAACCTGACCTGCGCCACCTGCGGCTAATATTGTTTGTTTGGCAAGTATTGGAAAAATTTCTGATTTTCTAGAATCAAGAACGTATGCTCCGTAACAACTAATATCTTGCGAATGTAGTTTATTTTTTAGATGATGTCCAGTAATCAAATCAACACAGGTATGATGCTCTAGAATTTTTATATTAGCATTTGCCTTTACTGTTGAAAGAAGAGTCTGCTCTACTTCTCGACCGGTTCTATCGAATGCATGGACAATTCGATTCTTTCGATGTCCGCCTTCTAGTCCGAGATCTAAATCGCCTTTGCTATCTTTTACAAAAGGAACACCGAGTTCTACAAGCTCTTGAACTCTAGAAGGACCTTCTTCGACTAAGATACGCGTAGCCTCAATGTCGCAAAGTCCAGCTCCTGCGTCTAACGTATCTTTTAGATGACTTTCAGGATTATCTGTCTTAGAAAATACGGAAGCAATTCCGCCCTGCGCGTAATTTGTATTTGACTCATAATCGAATTTTTTTGTAATAATGGTGACCTCACCGTAAGCAGCTAATTTGTGAGCAGCGAATAATCCTGCTACTCCACTACCTATGATGAGGAAATCTGTTTTCATTGATTTGCGTTTAGCATTGCTTCTACGTAATCAATCGAGCGTATTAATTGATAATCCGGCTTGATTGGATCGTTCTTATGGTCTTTCAGGAATTTTTCTCCTGTTCCATTTTTACTAACCCAGTCTTTTAATTTTTCTACGTTGAAGTAATCTTTGTGTTTACCTTCGGAGGGAATCTTAGGAAGATGATGCCACATATTTTCTTCGCGGTATTGGAATGGAAAACTTCCATCTTCTTCAGCAGATACTTGAATATCTGGCTCAACTCCAACCACTTGGATCGTTTTTCCAGATGGGGAATAATAGCGGGATTGAGTAATTTTTAGCACGTAATCACTATTACCCTGTAAGTCCATTAATTTTTGAACAGTTGCTTTTCCAAATGTTCTCTCACCAAGAAGCAATCCACGACCGTGGTGTTTAATTGCACTCGCAACAATTTCACTGGCAGATGCAGATTTTGCGTTAATTAGAATGGCTAAAGGCAAATCGGTTAGATCTTTCATGCGGGCGTAAGATTCGTCAGCTTCCCTGTTTGGACTTTTAGTGCTTACAATAAGACCTTTCGTAATAAACATATCACTGATATCAATGGCTAAGTCTAAGTATCCGCCGGCGTTATTTCTTAGATCTAAAACAAGTGCTTTAAGCTTGGTGTTTTTTTGAGCTGCTTCTTGTTCCAATTCTTTAAATGCATTTTTAATTTCAGTGTCAGATGATTCGGTGTTTGATTTGACAAATCCGGATAACTTGATGTAGCCTATTTGCTCATGGTCTTTGATTAAACGCTTGGATACGTTTTTGATTTCGATATTGGCACGGGTGACTGAAATATCAAATGGCTTTGCAATTCCTTTGCGTTTAAGGGTGAGTTTAACCGCAGTGCCTTTTTTTCCTTTGATTCTTTTTACAACTTTATCGAGCATAACGCCTTTAGTTTTTTTGTCGTCAACTGCAAGAATAACATCTCCTGCTCGAATACCTGCCTTAACCGCTGGTTTGTCTTCGAGAGGATTCTCAACAATAACCTCTCGATTACCGCCACCACTTAGAACAGCTCCAATTCCTTCAAAGCTGGAATCTTCTATGGACTTCATAGATTTTTCCCAAGCCTCTCTTAAAAATACATTGGAGTGTGGGTCGAGTGAATTTAAGTATCCATTAGCCGCAGCAAGATAAACATCTTTGACACTAAATTCTTCTTTAGCCTCTTCGTCCTCTTCCATTGATTCATAGGCATCTTTTAAGGGTTGAGTTTTGTATTTATTTAAGTTCTCTGTGATAAAAGTAATAACTCTATCAAAATCTTTTTTGCTGAATTTAATTTGTTCCCAGCGAGAGGCAAGAATGGACTTTTTAATTTGTTCACGTTCGATAATTTTTTTAAGCTCATCGTTGGAAAGTTTAGGCTTAGCAGCTTCGTTTTTTGCACGTGCTTTTCTAATCTCATCAATTTTTTTATAGTTTGGATCAAATACTATAAACTGGTCTGATTCTGAAAGCTTGAAAGTAGAGCCAGGTAAAATATCATCTTTCTCTTCGTATTGCTCTCTTTCTTTGAAATAACTTTCGGGGTAGAGGTATAAAGAATGGGGCAGCGAAATCATTGCGAATACAGCAGCGTCAGTGTAAGCCCTGTCTACATCAATATTTTTGTCGATGTAATGTTTATCTACTGCTTGAACAACACTTTCAAAATCTTTATAGTTAAAGTTTGTAGTGCGAACTGGTTTTTTAGCAGTCGGCTCACAGTAGGCAACTGTGGAAAAAAGGAAGGTGAGACAAATGGTGGTTACGAATAAAGATGTTCTTTTCAAAACTTTATACCCTCTAGATATGAGTATTCTCAATTTAAAATTATAGCTAAGAGTGTCAATAAATTTGTAACAAGCTCACAGGCTTTCTACGCTAACAATCTTAGCGTAGTGTAAACAAGTTCAGTTAATCTATGTTGTCCTTCAAGAAAAAGGAATTTTCTTTTTTATTTCAACTTTATGATTTCATAAGAAGCATCGAGTATGGTGGCTGCACCGCCACCTCTTCCACCTGCGACATCCCAGTTCGGGCGAGATTCTTTTTTATCTTCTGAATAATCAACCACGAGTTTAAAATTTCCGAAGAAGTTCATTTGGTTCGCTTTCAATTCTAGCTTATCTGGAATTTTTGGATTGTATTTTCCATAAATTCCTCTTGTTCGCAAACCATCATTTTTCCATTTAAAACGATACTCACTGATATTGACATTCTCCACCGAATAAAATTGAAAAACTTTTCCAACTGGCAAACGAGTAAAGTAGTAGCAATCTTTTTTTTAATACGTTGACTCTAAAAAAATTTTTCAGCAAATTGATTTTTGTGATAAGCAGAATCATGCGTATCGTTTAAAACTTACTTTGGAAAAATACAACAGCAATATTTATTACCCAATTCATCCTATGCCAGCGGCAATGTTCTTGATGGGCATACCGGTATTATTCGCAACAGTCGAACACAATATTTCTATTCGATAAAATATACCTAGATGCGAAATCATGGAAATAAAATTTATAAAGAGGAATCATCATGCTACAAGAAAGAGAAATTACAACTGAAACTCTATTATGCACTAGCAACGGAAAACTAAATCCAGAAGCTAGCGGTTACTCTCGGTTTTCCCTACATGCTTGTAATCTAAAGGGAAATGCATTTAGAAAAAAGAGATGGAACTACTGGTGTTTTACCAACGGTGAAATTTTATTTTCGGTGACGCTTGCCGATTTGGATTATGCAGGAAACTGGATTCATTTATCTTTTCGATTTGAAAACACTAGAGTTTATAGAAAAAACAGAATTGATTCCATTTGGAAAAGGTTGTGTTATGGGCGAAAAAGTTTCTGACCGAGTTTATTTTGAAAATTCTAAAATGAAAATTTCTATCGAATACACAAAAATACACGACGCATACGAAATTGATTTCAGTATATTATGCAAATCTTTTCATCAAGACAAAGATTTAAAAGCTGAGATTAAAGTAATTCAACCACTCACGCATGAGAGTCTAAGCGTTGTAATCCCTTGGGACGAAAAGCATTTCCAATTTACATCCAAACAACACGCCATTCCAACATCAGGAAAAATTCAATTCGGAAACAAGGAATATTCTCTCAAACCAGAAAACACAGATGCTACCTTAGATTTTGGAAGAGGTATATGGCATTATTCCTCTTCTTGGAATTGGGCTTCTCTTTCAGGAAAAGTAAATGGAAAGAAAATAGGCTTAAACTTTGGAGCTAAGAGGACGGATAATACCGAGGAAACGGACAGGGTGAATCTTACCTTTCATCCCATCTACGAAAGAATTGCCGAGACAAATTTTCTATTGATTGCATCGAAAGTCCACCAGTTATTCGGTTATTTCGAAGGATATATTATACGCTTAGGCGTAAACGAAGAGAAAATCCAAATCTCAAAATTATTCGGATGGTCAGAAGAGCATTATGCTCGGTGGTAAATTGTAGGCTTAAAAGAAATCAACTTGACATGAAATTTGTAAATTCCTATAGTCTTGCACATGCGGAGGAATTTGCTAAATGAAAAAAAATGCAAACTTTGAAGACGAATCGAAAGAATCATCTCAAGATTTACAAGACTTAGAATCCTTTAAAAAAAAGTTCATTGATAATCATAGAGGTCGCCCCATTTTTATGGTCCGAATGGAAAACATCAGAGGACTATCCTTAATAGATTTTATTAATTTTATAAAAAAAGAAGTCCATAATTTCCCAGAAATAAAAATTATAGACTATGGATTTTATTTTGTAGAGAATAAACAAAGTTTGCTCCTAGGAATTGCGTCAGGGGGTGACATCGCGGATGACGCTTTTCCAAATCTTGATGGACATTTTGGAAAACTGCACCAGGAAAATTTGCGCAAAAACTTTTGTGAATTTAGCTACGGAATTTCCAGAACACAGTGTAATCATATATCAAATGTAAATGAAATTTTTGATGACTTATCTAGGACTTCAGAAAAAAATCTAAACGACAATCTGGTTCGATGGGGTTGGACTTATTTTAATAAGGCTAATAGCTATATATCGGGCAGTTCTCATGAAGCAATGATCCAGCCTACCGTCTGCTACAATTCTAAAGATCAGACATTCACTGTAAAAGGAGGAGAAGTATTTGTGGGAGGCGGTGCTTACAAAGGCTACAAAGATTTAATCACCGACATACCTTTAGATCAAGATATTAAAAGAGTAGAGCTACTAATTTTAGAAAAATTAATCATAGCAAGTGAGAATGCACCAGGTTTATTAAAGTTTAATATATCTCCCCAGTCATTAATAGATACTTTTTCGAATCATGAGAAGGTTAACCGGTTTAACGGTCTTATCCGCTCAAAAAATCTTTTACCAAAAAACGTCCGCTTTGAATTAATCGAAAAGCATTATGAAGAAGATGAATTTCTTTTAAAAGATGTGTGTCAATGCTTTTGGGATTACGGATATAGCTTTGCGGCTGATGACTTCGGAGTAAAAAGTTCTAGCCATCAAATTGTTTTGGATTTGGGAATTATGATCCAGGAATTTAAACTCGACCCGATTAGTTTTAAATTCAAAGCAACAGAGGATAAAGTCAAATTTTTAGACAACCTTGCATTCATAGACTATTGTAAAAAATTAGCGGATAATAGAGAAGCCGTTATAACCGCAGAGGCAGTCGGTGATTTAGAGACTCTGAAATTTTTAATGGAGCATCAAATTGGGCAGTACCAGGCTTTTATTTTGTTTAATAAAATATCCCTGAAGCAATACAAAGAAGAATTCGAAACTTTGAAAAATATTCCTGTGGAAGTAGTATTTGAGATTTTATCGAACCCAATTTTATTAAAAGACCAAAGTAAGGAATGCCATATTTTCAAAGTTGCAAGAAAACATAAATTATTCTAAGCTAACTTTGGAGTAAGATAAACTTCAAACCTGTCCTGCGGTATATAGGGAGGTAAACGCTCTTTCGGAAGGGTGTAGTTAATTAATGCAAAATGCATTAATTAAGTTTCCACATCTAGCAAGCCGGGTAGCATCTTGCGGCTATCGACTCTTGACTTTATAATTTCTCTTTCATTCATGAATTTATTTTCGATTCACAGTAACTCTTACGACAACATCTTTTTTTCTACAGAGGATAACTTGAAAGTATTTTGTTTATCTTGAATAGAATCTAAAAATCTTTTTATGTTTTTAAAAAAGAAATGATTCATAGTTGACCAAACTTTCTAGTTTAGGTAGAATGAAATAAATTGACTCCTATGAAACAATATATTCTAAAACGCACGACTAATTTTTTTCTATTATTTTTCTTAATCTTATCGCCCTTATACTCTATTGAACGAATAGATTTGGTAAAGTCCTGCGACAGTTCTAATGTCTGCTCCCAACGCCCCTGGCAAATTAATGATTCATTCACTGAAGATTTTATAAAGCTCGATTATAATCCAGAAAATTGGAAACAAATCGAAAAATTTCCAGTCGCGATTCAAAATCTTTTTCCCAAAACAGAGAGTATGGATTTTACCCTGCGAACGGAATTTACTGTTTTGCCTGATTATCTTGGAGAAGAAGAAATATCAGGACTTTATCTAGATGCAATTGGAGACGTATACTCAATTTATTTAAATGGAAAACTTGTTGGTAGAGAAGGCAAAGTCGAAAATGGTAAAGTTGTTCTTAGCCGCTACGGAAATCATTTAAAGTATCCGCTTAACTTTTCTTATTTTAAAGAAGGTAAAAACGTTCTAGTATTACATATTCAAGGCAATCCAAAATTTAATCTTACAGGACTCTTTCGGGCAAATGGCTATTACCTGGATGACTATAATAAAATTTTACTAGAAAGTAGGGATCGAACAGGGATAATACTCATTTTCCTCTACCTATTCTTTGGAGCTTATCATTTATTTCTTTATTTCAAAAGAAGACATGAAAAGTACAATTTAGCATTTTCAGTTCTCTCCTTAAGCGCATTTATTTACCTAATGGGAAGATATGGATTTTACTTTGAATATGGATTAGATTCAACACTTGGGTATAGAATTGAACTTATGTCCTTGTATTTTATCCCGCTTTCCCTCGGCATATTTTTAGAACTCCTTTTTTTCGATAAAATAGGAAAGTATTTCAAAGGGTATATAATTTACAGTGCAATTTTGTTTTGCCTAACACCGTTTATCCCCCAACATCAGATTGTTTATATTTTAAGAGCATGGCAAATAAGTGCTTTGGTTTCTGCAATTTTTCTCATCTATGTTTTCCGCGTTGCAATCAAGAAAAAGTCAGACTCTGCAAAACGCTTAATGCTCGGTATTTTTATTCTAGTCGGGTCTGCAATCTTCGATGTATTAGATTCGATATACTTTAAAACCGGTTTGGTTTTAACCCGCTTCGGTTTCTTTTCTTTTATAGTAGGTATTGTGGGTATTCTAGCCAATCGCTTTTTGAATTTACATGAGACAGTAGAAAATCTCAACAGGACACTTGAGGATAAAGTTGAACAGAGAACGCGAGAATTAAAAGAAACTCTCTCGCAAGTAAAATTACTCAAAGAGCAACAAGACGGAGATTATTTTTTAACTACTCTCATCATAAATCCTCTCGCCTCGAACACAGGTGGTGATGAAAAATTAGACCTCAAGATTCTTATTCACCAAAAGAAAAAATTCGAATTCAAAAATAAAATACATGAAATTGGTGGAGACATTTGTATTTCAGAAAGTATTTATTTAAAAGGGAAAAAATACACAGCATTTGTGAACGGTGACGCGATGGGAAAATCTATTCAAGGAGCTGGCGGCGCACTCGTATTAGGCGTTGTATTCAAATCAATTCTTTCTAGGGCAAGATTATTCTCTACAAGGGAAACCGTATTTCCTGAACGCTGGCTCAAAGTTGCATTTCAGGAATTGCAAAGTATATTTGAATCATTTGATGGAGCTATGATGATTTCTGTTGTCATGGGGCTAATAGATAACGATAAAGGATTTATCTATTATATTAACGCAGAACATCCATTTTGCGTTCTATACCGCGATAAGAAAGCTTCCTTTATCGAAAAAGAACTCAACCTACGAAAAATTGGTATTATGACATCCGAGCATTCGGGAGATTTTCAAGTAAATACTTTTAAATTAGAAAATGAAGATATAATTATTTTAGGCTCCGACGGAAGAGATGATATAAAACTCAGTACGGACGAACAAGGCTCAAGAGTCATCAATGAAGACGAAAATCTTTTCTTGGAGACCGTTGAAAGTGCAGAGGCAGATTTAGAAAAGATTTTTACACTAACACAAAAAAAAGGAGAACTGATAGATGATTACAGTCTCTTGCGCATTGAATATAAAGATCCACGATCACCTATTGAAGATACAGAGTTATACATAAAAGCTGAGGAACTTTATAATAGCGGCAAATACCTAGAAGCCGAAAAAATAACTGAAGATCTAGTCAAGAGTGGAAAAGCAAGTCAATCAATCCTAAAGTTGCGTGCTAATATTCCTTTTAAAAAAGAAATGTACAATAAAGCTGCTGACCTTATGGCAGAATATTTAGATTTATTCCCGGAAGATACATCCGCTCTCTTACAAGCGGCTACTAGCTATAAGCTAGCAAATAAGTTAGAGTCTGCTGCTGATTATTCAGAACGTCTAAAATTGAGAGAGCCTAGAAATTTACCAAACCTAATTTTATTAGCAGAGATTTATTTTGATTTAAAAATTTTCGTTCGTGCGAAAGGAATTTTAGAAAATGCAAGTTCAATCGATCCGGAAAATCTTAAAATAAAAGAATTAAAAATAAAAATGAATCAGATTTAAAAAGTAGCGCAAAATAACCATTTACCCAGAAAAAAATTTTGAGGTAATCTAATTATCTTTCGTTATTTTAGAAATTACAAAATAGAACAATTTTTTCTCTGTATACTTATAACTAATAGCTCCACCGGAATACTTATCACTGATGTTATATTTATCGTAAGTTTCAGAATCGACTTGAACTGTTGTTTTAGTTTCCGAGTTATGACCTAATATCGCAGCAATTTTATACTTGTCAGTACTACGTCTCTTATCACCCTTTGGATCGCTCTTGCAAAAAGCAAATTGTAAAACAGCAAGAATAATTAATGCATATCTCATAGTATCCTCTTACTCATTCACCTAACAAAGATTTATTTCAATTTTCACTTTGAACGCAAATAAATGCAACTTAAAAAAATGTTAAAGAACATTTTTCAACAGAATAGTAATTTACAATAAGAAGTTCTCTTTATAAAACTAGCATTAGCTTTTGCATTTATTTAAAATTTTAGATCTTTTAGAACAAAGAATCACTTGCCATAAAACGAAATGAAAAAGATAGTCTCTCTATGACAAACAACGTCCATTTGAATTCTACTTTTTATCTTGATTCCGATTCAGAAGAAGTAAAGAGTTTTATTCAAAAACTAAATTTAGAAAATCTTTCAGAAATTGAAAAAGGAAAAAAAATCTACCTGGCAGTTCGAGATGAAATTCGATATGACCCATATAATATTATTTTAACGCCAGAAGAAGTAAAAGCAAGTTCTGTTATCAAGAGGGGCTTTGGATTTTGCGTAGAAAAGGCAGTCGCGTTAGCCGCTTGCGCTAGATCAGCAGGCATTGCGGCTAAGATTGGTTTTGCGAATGTGAAAAATCATTTAAACTCAAAGCGATTACAAAATTTAATGCAGTCTGATATATTTGTATTTCATGGTTATGCAGAACTTTTTTTGAACGGCAAATGGGTAAAAGCCACTCCAGCGTTTAACGCATCATTATGCGAGCGTGCAAAAATTTTACCTCTCGAGTTTAATGGCAAAGAGGATTCCATTTTTCATCCTTTCGATAAGTCTGGCAAAAAGCATATGGAATATCTACATGATTATGGCAACTTTTCTGATTTACCCTTTGACAGAATGATTGATGAATATGATAAATTTTACCCGCATCTACATGTAAAGGAAAACAAACGCTTTGGAGATACCAAAAAAGCCAAGTTTGAAGATGAAGTTATTGCTTCTTAATTCTGCTTGTAAATTTATTGCCAATGCTGAGGATGTGTTAGTGTATTCCTATTTATGAAACTTTTAATACTCATCCTATTTTCTATATCCTTACTTGCAGAAGAAATAAATAAATCTATTACCCTTAGAGATTCACTTGAGCTTGCTCGCAAAAATAATCCATTTTATATAGCTGAGCAATACAATTTAGCAATTGCGAAAGGAGATGTAACAACCGCCAAACTTTTACCTAACCCAATTCTAAATAATCAAATAATCGTAAAGCAAGATGGGTTCAATACTTTCAATCCAATCGATCCAATTAATAAAAACCCTGGAGGCAGTGCATGGTTAGCCCGCAATAGGCAGGATTGGTTACAGATAACAATGAAAATCCCCGTTGCAGGTCAGAGAAAATATTCCATCGAGCTTGCAGTAAAAAAACTCCAACTCTCACAACAAAATCTTGCTGAGTTCGAAAGAAATTTACTATACATCGTTGCAAACAAATGGATTGATGTCTGGTTTACCAGTGAGAAGCTAAACATCATTAAACGCTCCAAGCAATATTCTGATGAATTATTAAAGATAAATGAAATTCGCCTGAGAAACCAAGTCATCACGCAAGCAGAATTTTTACGAACCCAAAACGTAGTAGATCAATACGATGCCAATTTAGCAGTAGCAGAACAAGCTTATAAAAATGAAACTCGGAACTTACAATTTTTGAGTGGCGCACAAAATCCAATTCGCATTGCCCTAGAGGATAACACGTTAGTATACGATGTGACTCCTGAAGATAGCAAGTCTCTTTTAAAATACGCAATTGAAAATCGAGCGGACATTATTGCCAATAAAATTTCCCAGGAAGCAGCACAGGTAAATGTAAATCTACAAGAAGCAAATGCTTATCCACAACCGGAAGTGGGTTTTATTTATAATCCTCAAAATTCACAACCTTATGCGGGAACATATATAACAATTCCCATTCCAATCAATAACCGTAACCAGGGCGAGATTCAACAATCGAGGGCGGAGTTAGGGCAAGTCAAGAGTATTCAAACTGCATTAGAACAAAAGACACAATCAGAAATTTTAAATGCGTTAGGCGAATATGAAGTTGCAAAAATAAATTTTGAAAAATTTAAAAAGATATTTCAGACATCTGAAAAAGTTTTAGAGACCGTTAGATACAGTTATTTAAAGGGTGGAACTACCATCATCGATTATCTAGATGCGCAAAGAAGTTGGTTTAATTCACAAATCTTATACTATGAATCTATATTTAATTTTCGTAAAAGTTTTGTCCAGTTACAATATGTTACAGGGAAAATTCAAAAACTCTAGGAGAGTAATATGTACTATACTCATTTTCTTCGGATGCTTACAGTAATCCTTTTGATCTCATTCAACTCAACCTGCAAATGTAAACAGGAAAATAAAGAAGTCAAAAAAGATCTAAGCTTAGAAAGTTCAGGTGTGCATACGAAAGAAGGGGGAAAAATTATTGAATTTCCGCCTGAAGCACCACAGCTTGGACTTTTTAAATCTCAGAAAATTGTGTTTATCTCCTATGATCTAAATATCAATGCACCGGCTACTGTAACAGGTAGAATTAAAAAATCAGATTCTCCGGGGTTACCTTCCCTTATCCTCTTCGCCTCTCCCGATTTGACAAGTGCCTATGCCGCCTATTTACAAAACTTATCTCTAATTCAAATTGCCCAGACGAACTTTAATAGGATGAAAGATTTAGCAGAGCATGGTGCGGCTACAGGTAAAGAGTTAAATGATGCTACCTCCGATTTATACAACAAGCAAGCATCACTTGCAGAAAACGAGGCAAAGCTTAGACGAGAAGGATTTAATCCCAAGAATTTAAGTAAAGCACCGAGAGGAACTGTCTGGTTAATCTCCGATGTACCTGAATCTGAACTAAATATTCTAATAGAAGGAATTAAATGTGATTTAACTTTCCCTAGTTTCCCTTCTGAAATTTTTTCAGGAAAAATTGATGCAATCGCAGAAGTTTTAAACTCAGAAACTAGAAAAGCAAGGATACGCATCATTATGCACGACCCTAAAGATAAGATCAGACCGGGTATGTATGGAAAAGTTCAATTTAAAATGCCGGAGAGTGGTCTTATGATACCGAGGAAATCTTTGATTAGCTCTAACGCAAGATACTATGTATTTATAAAGACTACACTAAATACTTTTGAAAGACGTGAGGTTACAATCTCCACGGAGACAGATGAATTTATAGAAGTAGCGAGTGGCGTCATAGAAGGAGAAGAGATTGTAACCACTAACGTATTTTTACTCAAGGGGCTTTCGTTTGGGATTTGATAAGTATACAGAATTTGTTGTTACAAAAAGAATTCTCACTCTTGTAGTGGTTATTCTTTTTTGTTTTCTAGGAGTCTACTCATGGACTCAATTAGAAATTGTAGCCTATCCTGACATCAGCGATATAGAGGTAAGTATTATCACCCAAGTCAATGGTCTGCCTGCCGAAGAAGTAGAACTT
The DNA here is from genome assembly GCA_025360185.1 of Leptospiraceae bacterium. Lineage (GTDB taxonomy): Bacteria > Spirochaetota > Leptospiria > Leptospirales > Leptospiraceae > UBA2033. Next base: position 14,466 of record JANYCR010000465.1, read on the forward strand.
CAAGTTACAATTCCTATCGAACGTGCACTAAATACCGTGCCGGGTGTTATTTCAAAACGTTCTCGTACCATCTTCGGGCTATCCATTGTTCGCCTCACTTTCAGCGATAAGACAGATATCTATAGAGCTAGACAACTAGTTGGGGAAAAACTAAGTTATGCGGAAATTGCTCCTGAAGTGCATCCAGTGCTTGGTCCGATGACTCCGTCTATAGGAGAAATCTTTCGTTATGTGATAGAGGCGCCCGATGAAATCTCATTAACAGAACTCAGAGAAATTCAGGATTACGTCATTATACCGCGACTACTCCAAGCTGAGGGTGTGGTAGATATTATTAATTTTGGCGGACTCATCAGGCAATACCAGGTAATTGTAAATCCAATTCAATTAGAAAAATACAATCTCAGCGTACAATCCATTGCAACTGCAATCCAGGCTAACAACGAAAACACCGGTGGGAGTTATATGATCGTTGGCTCTTCGCAAATGAATATCCGTGGAATTGGCAGAATTACTAAGCAGGGAGATATTGAAAATATAGTCGTAGATAACAGGCATGGTGTTCCTATTTTAATTAAAGACATTGCAAATGTACAAATAGGTGTCTATCCACCGAGCGGAGTTGTGGGTTATATTGATAAGACGCGAAATAAAGAAGATGACTCAGGAATAGAAGGAACAGTCTTACTTAGAAAGTATGAAAATCCGACGACCACTATGCAAAATGTTTTAGATAAAGTAGAAGAGTTAAATAAGGAGTTGCCCAAAGGAATCAAAATTGAGCCATTCTACGATAGGACTGAACTTGTAGGGCTCACGATTAAAACTGTTATCCAAACTTTAATTGAAGGCACAGTGGTAGTTTTAATTGTTCTAACTCTACTGCTCGGTAGTTGGAAAGCGGCAGTGATTTCTTGTCTTGCGATTCCGTTTTCTCTACTATTCGCATTTGTTTGTATGGATATTGCAAATATTCCTGCGAACTTATTGTCGCTCGGCGCAATAGACTTTGGAATCATTGTAGATGCTGCGATCGTGATGGTAGAAGGAATTTTTCGTCACCTTGCCCATAAGAAAAAAGAAGAGACCGCAGATATTTCTGAGCTAGTAATTTATTCTTCTAAAGAAGTGCAAAAGCAAATTCTATTCGCTGTAGGTATAATCATATTAGCCCTTCTTCCTATTTTAACTTTGCAAAGAGTCGAAGGTAGAATGTTTGCGCCGATGGCATGGACTTTATCCTTTGCAATCCTTGGCTCTATGGTATATGCACTAACGGTTGTTCCTGTTCTTTCTACTTTCTTATTTAGAAATACCGTTATTTCTCATGACAATCCTATCTGGATAAGAATTCAAGTAGGCTATAGAGAAACTCTACACAAAGTGTTTCAAATTCCTAAATTAATTCTGGGCGCATCGCTCGGGCTTGTCTTAATTATATTTAGTTTTGGTGCAAGACTCGGGAGTGAATTTTTACCCGAACTGGATGAAGGCTCCGTGTGGCTAAGAGTAGTTTTACCCGCAGGAATTTCTTTAGGAACTGCAAGGCAATATCCAGAAATCATTCGTCGTGAAATTGGGAAATATGATGAAGTCCGTGGAATTTTAACGCAGCTAGGAAGAAACGATGACGGAACTGACCCCTATGGACAAAACCGTATAGAAGCTTTGATTCAATTAAAACAACCCTATTCTAGCTGGGAGTCTAAGAGAAGCAAACGAGAGTTAGTCGCTGATATTAAAAAGACTGTTGATTTATGGTTTCCAGGTGCTGCGTTTGCCATTACCCAACCAATCATAGACACTACCACAGAAAATGCAACTGGGTCTGCCGCAGACCTTGCAATATTTATCAAAGGGAAAGACTTGGATGAATTAAGAGAAATTGCAGTAAGCATATTAAAGCTTGTGAAAGAAACAAAAGGCTCTTCCGAATCTTCCATCGAACAAGAAGGCAAACAATCACAGGTGGTAATTCGAATTGA